>JBBRDM010000281.1:0-2546 GCA_038203935.1 Chthonomonadales bacterium | reverse complement strand
CCGCGCACAATGGATGAATCGTTCGGGGTGTTTACCAAGACGATAACACCTTTTGCCGTACTGATCCGGAGCGCGATGCTTGCCACGGCATCTTTGCCGGTGAGCGGAATCTTTTCAATAGACTTTATTTTGGCATTTTTCTGAAAAGGTTCACATACCGACAGAAAAATACTGCGTAACGAGTCTTTCGTCTGACTCTTTCGCCGCAAAATCAGAAACGGATTCAATGGACTTTTACCGAATGGGCCTGTATCTTCCCCTGCTGCTCGTATAAGTTCATCACCCTGAACGGCATGCATCCATAGATGTGTGCCGGTATGAGCGCTGTCCGGAACGCGCCATGTGGCCCCCAACGATTTTTGAGGTGATGATCGGTATACATTTTTGAGAAAACTATACCCGGCTTCGGATCCCCAGGATTTCTCGTCCCCGGCAAGTGTTCCTTTGCAGCTCACCCAGTTCAGGTTTACGCTGTCATCGAATTCTAAGCCGGATCCATCAGGATTGGCCAATGCGTGAAAAAGATAGTCATGCTGGTGCCCGCCCGCCACTCTAAATGTATCAATAACACAGTCGCCTCCTCCCGGAAGCGCTACCCTGCAGAGCATCCGGCGATACTCTTCAATTCCATATACACTTTCTGCGCGGGCTTCAGAGACTGTGAGCTTTTCACCGCTAAACCATAAGGTGGGCTGTCCATATCCCGATCCCTGGTTGCGCTCATCGACCATCACGATATTGTGGCTGGCTGAATGCAGATCCCAGCCTGTGAATTTCAAGGTTGTAGAGTTATCTGGATAGCCATTGTCTCGCGATAACTCATACCCAAATGCCGGCAGAGTAAAACTCAGCTTGTCCGCATGGTCATGATTGTTGGTCACTGCGAATGTAAAAGGGATTTCCAGCCGCATCTCATCTGGCTGCGCATCGGGCTGCCTCAAGACTGCCAGGCCGCCTTCCGGCAAAATAAGACTGTTTTTCTGGGTAAGCCTCTGATTTGGTATTGAATTTTTGAATGGCGAACACAATCTAAGCAGCGCCTGAGTGGCTTCGCCCTGGCTATTGCTCACCCCCTGGCAATAAGCTTTGTCTCGTGCTTCGGCGGTACGCAGGCCGCGAGTTTCCGCAATAGGTGATCCCTGCCGAATAGCGCTTTCCTGCCAGTAGTTGAGCGAGTTATCGGCGCTCGGCCCTATAAATCCCCGGGCGTTACTGGTGTCTCCAAAAGTTGGAATTCTGCCATGCGACACGATATCGAATTCGAATCGGAACAGACTTTGAAGAAAAGGCTTTGTCCATACGGCCTGTTTTGGCCGTGCGAGAGTCAGCAGTTCCAGCCATTGAGCGATAAGCAGATTGAATGCTTCTGCATAGCTGAACGAATCTTCAAAATAGCGGCCATCTGTAGAATACAGGTCGATGCTGAGTTCGCGCAGTCCACCCACGCCATCAAGCGCTTCATGAAAGAGAGTTTCATTTTGTGTGCAGAGCGCAATTGCCAGCAGGGTACACCGCGTATTTAAATAGTTCTGACCGTTGTAGTTAGTATTATAGACAAACCTCACCATCGGAGGTAACAGACGAGTTAATATACTTTCCTGGATATCCGCGCCAGTGGTATATCTAATCGCAGTATTCTTACGTTGATTAAGCCAATTTACAAGAGGATGATCTTGCGTCATCGAATCCCAGACGAGATCGGCGGCTATTACAATATTTCGAATATGCCAGTTTTCAAAGTTCCAGTCATCAATATGACCCTGATCATCTGATTTCCAAACAATTCCAACGTGATGCTCCCAGTTGCCGTCTAGAGCTTCATAAATCTCTGCAAGCCTTGCCAGCATCAGATGAACTTTATGGGCAAATCGTTTTTCCCCCGTAAGTTCATAGGCGAGCCCAAGAAGCACTACAGTCGGCAGGCCAGAGACATTATTTCTCCCTGATTCCACACCACCGTATGGCTCCCAGAAAAGTTTCCGGAAGAGGTACGATCGATACGCAGCTGCAAAATAGAAAGTTTTGCCTGCGCCGGGGAAGCCTTCCGGAGCTGTCCAGCCGTAGCCGTCATCCTTAACTACCGTTTTAACGCCCGTCGATGGATTTACCACTTCTGCGCCGTCGTACCACCACTCTCCACCAGTTCGACACCGCCATCGGTATGGAGTTTCAAGCGAGGTAGTGTATGTCTGTATAGTGCCTTCTTGAGAAGCTCCGTGCAGCGGGCAGCCTACATACTGGCCCGCCGTATAAGACCTTGGATTTTCAGGCGGAAGCATCGTATATATCTGCTGATCAGAAAAAGTATCCCAATATTCCGCATCCTGAACTATTTTATCGCAAAACTCTTTCGCCCAGTGATGCTGCTTTGAGTTTTGTTCCAGAGTGGCAAGCATGTCTTTTGTTATAAGAGTATTTGCTGCATGTTTTTTTAATAGCGGAACAGGGACGGGTTTATCCGGCTTTTCTGGTAAAACTTTCGGATCTGCATGTGCCTGTCTTGACAGAACCGTCGATGCCATTCCCGCCCCCATCACAAATGCGCG
>JBBRDM010000280.1:0-2838 GCA_038203935.1 Chthonomonadales bacterium | reverse complement strand
GAAACGATAATCGCTGAATCATCGCCTTTACACAATTGCTATGATATTTGAACTTAACAGATTACTTTAAAACTTGTTTTCATGCAGAGGAGTGAGTTTGTTATGAGTTCGAAATGTAAAGGCTTTACTTTAATTGAGCTTCTCGTAGTCATCGCCATTATCGGGATTCTTGCAGCTATTCTTTTCCCCGTTTTTGCCCAGGCAAGAGAAAAAGCCAGACAGACAGCGTGCTTATCAAACAGCAAGCAGATCGGGCTTGCCTGGCAGATGTATGCCACCGATTACGATGAAACGCTGCCGCTCTATGCCTACGTCGATTCGACTTCTGGAGATCTGCTGAACTACTGGCAGGGAGTATTGATCCCGTATATTAAAACAAAACAGATATTTGTGTGCCCGAGCGCCCATCTATTGGCGACATTTGATACCAGCACCGAATGTGACCCAAGAGCAGTAGCAGATACAGGCCCCAGCACCGATCCCAATTGGGACCCATGGGTTGGAAGCGGCAGCTATGGCTACAACTACTATTACCTGGGACCGGGTTTCGATACCAGCGGAGGCTCGGTCATGAGCCTGGCCACCATTTCCCAGCCCAGTGATACTGCCGCCCTCACGGAGATCACTAAAATGGTGAACTATGGCGCCACTTATCCTGGCAGCTTTTGGAGTCAGGACTACCCTTACTATAACTGTGCAAACGGCGATGCGCCCGTAAAGTTTGGCCTGCAGATAGCACAGTGGCACAACTCAGGTAATAATCTGGTGTTTTGTGATGGACACGCCAAGTGGATGCGGAAAGATGCACTGGGCGATTATAATCACGATGGCAAATTGGATGATGGCTGGTTTTGTCTGAACAAAACGGATGCCAGCGGCAACGTCTGTTCACTGTACTGAATAGTCAAATAGATTACGAAGATTACAGAGAATAGAGGTGAACATGGAAATTACACAGCGGAAATCCGTGCGCAGCTTAGGCAGTGCTGTATTATTTCTTGCAGCTGCTGCTTTAGGCGGCTGTCAGAATACACCGGATGTTACCGTAACCGGCTCTCCGGAGATGGATTCAAAAATAGCAAAACCGGCAGGAGCGGCCGCTTCCAGCAGCCCGAGCCAGACTGCTGCGAGCGCAACCCCTGCATTTGAGAATGGACACAGGCCAAAAAAGACCAGCCATTAATGCATAATCTGCTTCGATATCCCCTCTCCTTCAGTACATTAACAGATGCAGGAGAGGCGGAGCGAGCAGGCACTGAAAAAAAATAGTGTCTTTACCCTTGACAAGAAAACAGAATTGTACTATCATACATTCATCTGATAATTACATCAGTGTTCTAGGCAAGTCCCATGCCTGATCTTTTTTCCTCATTTGGGTTATCAATGGCGATAATCGCAGTTTCTCCGAATACATGCACTGCAGCGTGGACTTACCCTGAACTTTGTAAGATTTAAGTATGTTCGATTGGAAAGAAGTATCTGCCTTCCCATTCTGAAGCAGCTTTTGCTGTCTTCAAACCGGAACATGACTGCAATACAAGCCCTCATGTTTTCAATTCTAGCATTGTTTGGAGGAGAGTGCTCACTATGAAGTCAAGACAAAACGGTTTTACCTTGATTGAACTTCTCGTCGTTATCGCAATCATCGCGATCCTTGCTGCAATTCTATTTCCTGTATTTGCACAAGCACGCGAAAAAGCGCGAGCCATTTCTTGCATCAGCAACCTGAAACAGATCAACTTAGGTTTTATGATGTACGTGCAGGACTACGATGAGACCTGGCTGTATCGCCCGGGAAGTTCATCCATCGATGCTTGCGGATGGAAATATATCTGCGGTGACGATCAGCCCTACGAAAACTGGAATGAACTTATCCAGCCGTATCTGAAAAACTACGCGATCGTTTCCTGCCCAAGTCTTGGAACCGATCATCCTGCAGCGGCCCAGAAACCTCTGAACCTCGGTCTCGGTATTAATGAGATGTATTTTTCAGGACTGGTCACCACGCCTTGCGCACCATCAGGAGTTTATAACTACGTCTGCCAGGGTGTCAGCCTCGGAGCGGTAACTCATCCGGCACAGACCATCAATATGGAAGATGCAGGCAAGCTCTGGACAACCAATGCCGGCTACCCGCCGGAGTGTGGCCTCGGCGGAAGTGTGCTTCATTGCGGACCTTCTCCCTGGATTGCAACTGCAGAAGGATATGAGTCTGGGAACGAGTGGGGTCCTGAAGACCGACATACCGGCACTTCGAATGTTGGATTTATGGACGGCCATGTCAAAGCTATGCGCCCCGATGCCTTCTATCGACATTGGAATGGTATCTGGTACCGTGCAGATCGAGACCAGGTACTTGCAGGCGATCCTGCGTTCCCACGCTGATCTAAGAATGTGCGATTGTTAACATTCTTGTACTCATAAACTCTTTCGAGTCTATTCCACTAGTCATATCGCTGATATAGGACTGTTTGGCTGGTGGGATAGGCTCGTCATTTTGAATGAAGCACTAATCAATGCTTTTAGTGTTGAGCAGCGATATAGTACTTATTTCGTTCGAATTCCGAATCAGGAGGCCCGGTATTGAAACAAGAGCTTAATCCGAAGCTTATGGCAATAATCATTGTCGCCGTGGTAATTATTATTTCAGGCATTGGTTACAGAATGTTTTTCTACCATCCACCGAGCTTGGAAAATGCGCCAGTCAAACCAGAAACACAAAGATTTATGCATCCATCGGGACCAGATAATCTCCCGCCCGGCGCGCAGGGATCCCCAGGAAATTAGCAGTATCTAGCAGGCTCTATTCTCAATGCCATCAAAAAAATATCTCAAACT
>JBBRDM010000279.1:0-2857 GCA_038203935.1 Chthonomonadales bacterium | reverse complement strand
GCAGGGCAGACCTGATACGCTTGTAAACGCAAGAACTACTTTGTGGAAATTCGGCACTAAATGTATTTCCGGACAGGCAGCGCTGCGGTCGCGAATTCAGCGCGTATGCCCGCCTGATCGAATAATAATTGATAGGACGCATACAGGCGCACATATTCTTAAAGACAGTTTAATCCTTGTTGATCAGCCCGGTTTGCGGCCTGCTGCACTGCACCTGAGTTCATCACTCGTTAAACCATCAAAAATCGAATGCAAAACGGACACCGTTAGTTTTCTGTTGGCTCGATTTGTGGTTTCAACTATAGATTATGAAAAACGAATTCTCACCAGTCATTCCGTAATTGCGCGGCAATGGCGTGTACCAGAACTTTTAAATGGGAAAACTCTAGTATGCCAGAGAAACGGTGCGAAATTCATCATTAAAAACTGGCATATGGAAACAAATCAAAGTGTATTTTGTGTCGAATCTCCCCTTGTGCAGCTCAGACCGGGAGATACCCTGGAGGTACCGGTACTTTGTGCAGGAGAGATGGTAGATATAGGGCTAGGCGAAGAACGAGGGATCTCATGAGCGATACGCAGGCAGCGCCCAGCTATGTTTCCGTGAAGAAATACGGAGGAGGAGACATTGTTGTTTTCGACAATTAAACGGCAGAATATTTATGTTCAGGTTATTGAGCATCTCAAGCGCTATATTATTGAGAATGGGCTGCAGCCCGGTGACAGACTGCCAACGGAGGCCGTGTTATCCGAGCAGCTTGGGGTCAGCCGCCTCTCCATTAGAGAAGCTCTCAAAGTGATGGAGAGTTTTGGCATTGTACAGACGAAACCTCGGGATGGCAGCCGCCTGATGTCTCTCACTATGAAGCCCATGACCGACCATCTCCGATTTCTGATTGAAGTATCTGGGGTTACTTTTGCCGAAATGGCGAGCGCACGCTGTCTGCTGGAGTGCTCCATTTTGCCAATCGTTATAGATAATATCGAAGATAAAGACCTGAAATGTATGGAGAACATTCTGGATGAGATGCGGGAACGCTCCAAAAAAGGCGAAACTATCCATGCATTGGACATGGAGTTTCACCAGGTGATTTCCCGAGCTTCTAAGAACCGTGTTCTGGACGGTGTGGGGGAGATGATCAGAGAGTTCTTTGAGCAGTTTTTAGAATGCGAAGAGTTTCGCGAAGAACAGTGGAAATCTGTTGAGGAACACGAACAGCTTTTCAAGGCGATACAGTCCAAAGATACTAATTCTGCGGTTAAAATTATGGCCTCTCACCTGAGCATCTATCAAAAGAATCCCGCAGACAGCCTCCGGAATGAAATGGCTGAAGTCAGAAGCTGAGCGATTTTCGGGCTGGTGAACTGAGTACATCAGCGCTTTCGTACCGTTGAAGAAATGTTCCATGTAGAATGGTGGTGGCATTGAGTAATCTGGAACAGACACCTCTGACAGGGATGCGGATCCCTTCGGAGCATGCTTACAGCGGCCATGACCAGAAATTCGAAGCCCCACAACCGATGGAAATGCCGGCTCGTGAAGCGGCGATAGCCATTCTCTGGGGCTTATTACTAATTGTCCTTATTGCTGTCGCCATACGTTATACCGAGATGGTTAGCGGCAACTACATCAGCAATGGGGTTCCCCCGCTTCCTGCTTTTGCAGCATTGCTTGTAATGAGCATAGCTCGGCCCTATCTCCGTAAAATATCTCCGAGACTAGTTCCAACCCGCGCCCAGATGCTGTTGATATACAGCATGCTGACGGTCGCAGTAGTTTTGAATGGACTCTATCATGTCCGCGCTTTTTTGCCGCACCTTGTTGCCATGCAGTATTGGGGCAAAGAGAGTCCGCCTCTGGCAGTCTTTGCGCGCATGCTGCCTTCCTGGTTCGCTCCACATGATATTAAAGCGATTGCAGAATATTATGAAGGGAACGCTCCCGGCGGAAAAATTCCTTGGATTATCTGGAAAACGCCCCTAATCTGCTGGAGTATATTTTTCCTGGCAGGATTCATCGGTGTCTTTTCACTTATCAGTCTAGTACAGCGGCAGTGGATTCACGACGAAAAACTATCGTTCCCGCTGCTGGCCATCCCGTTAGCGCTGGTTTCGGAGAATGAAGCAGAATATGGCAGCCGCAAGGCCCGCCGCAATCTCTTCGCAATCGGCTTTGGAATTGCGTTTGTATTCAACGCATTCAATATTCTGCATGTACTTTCACCGGCTATTCCAGGGCCAGGTTTTGAAGTAAGGATGACCGGAGCATTTACCACGCGGCCCTGGGAACCGCTGCAGGCTGTGCGATTTATGTACATGCTGGAAACGATTGGTATCGGCTATTTTGTACCTCTGGATATCACTTTTTCTGTCTGGTTTTTTTACCTTGTCAACAGAGCCATAGCAGTTGGGGGCGCCATGGCCGGGATCGATACACCTGGCTTCCCTTTTGCTCAGGAACAGAGTGCGGGTGGGTATATTGCCATGGGACTTATTCTGCTCTGGAGCCTGCGCCGATCGCTGCAAGACAGCTTGAAGCGATCTTTCGGAATACTGGCGGCAACTAAACAGACCGGAGCAGAAAGGGCCGCCTGGACGGGACTGGCTGCCAGCATTTTCACCCTATTGGCATTTTGTCATCTTGCCGGATTCTCGCTCTGGCTGAGCGTTCCTTTTTTCGGTGTGATCGGACTTTTTGTACTTGTCTATGCGAGAATTCGGGCGGAAACCGGTTTGCCGTTTAGTTTTATTTTCCCGGACGGTATGCCGAAGGAACTGGTGTTAAACACTATTTCCACTCCATCTGCAATAAGTTTGGGAGGCACGCATTCCTATGTGCTCTTCTCCGCTTTTGGAT
>JBBRDM010000278.1:0-3274 GCA_038203935.1 Chthonomonadales bacterium | reverse complement strand
ATGCACTCCTACTGCCAAACCGCCCGCACCCGCAGCGTTATAATAACGAAAAAGAGCCCGCTGCCGACGCTCATCCAGTTTGCGGCTCGCGTTTAGAGCAAGCGGGCATGCCGGAATAACGAGGCCATTCTGAACTAAATGCTGTATCGGCTTCTGAAGCAACATATTTTCTGAATCCTGATTTAAAGGTATATTTTCCCAGATTCGGCGGCATATCCAGATGCAAATTCTGCTCCATCAAAACCGGGATCGTCCAGTGGAATATCAGCTATTTTCACTTCGGCGCCTGTTTCTCTGGAAATGCGGCCTGCCAGTAGTATTTTTACCGATTCGGTGAGATGACGTACTGGCGGCATAATTTCGACACCGGTTTCCAGCGCATCACACAGACGGTCTAGCATCGATTCATAAAGACTGCTAAGATTGGGAAAAAGCGAATAGGTCGATTTGGTGGTTACGACAGTCAGGCCAAATGGCTGAGACGGCCCAATACAAAGTGTATAGAATGCGGCAGAACCATTACTATACTCTACACGAAAAGTCTCGGCAGGAATGCCTTCGCGTTCCGCTTTTCCCATATAAGTGGTGGATATCGCGCCGATACCCATTACCGATCCAATCTGTTCGACGGTGTGTATTCCGTAATTGAATTCGTCTACTCCGCAGACTCCGTAAGCCAGCAGGGTCTTACCTCGTTCCGACTCCGGCCTGGAAAGAAATGAATCGACTTCACTGGTGTAGCGGAGGGAGGAGCTGCCCATAATGACCGCACCAGCATCCGCAAGTTTTTCGAGCGCAAGGCAGTGGTCCAGCTTGCCCACGAAAGGTTTATCGATAAAAACTGGCTTGCCCTGTTTCAGGAATGGCAGCGCATGCTCTAGATGCGTATCCCAGTTGACATCATTTATTATTCCGAGATCTGAATCTTCCGCCAGCTCATCCAGATTCGTATATCTTTTCTTCAGTCCAAAGTTATTTACAAATGCATCGACTTCATCATCACCTCGAAATCCATCATTATAGATTCCTGTAAAACGGGCATGATCACCTTTATGCAGGTAACGAGCAAATGCCAGCGGATGTGAGGTATCTATATTCACGAGGCCAATTTTGATCATCCAAGTTCTCTCTTTCAAAATATCTCTGGCTGAAAATCAAATCTTAAGTTCCGGCATTACAGCGACTGCTTCTCGAATTGGCCTGGCCAATATTTTTCGAGTTCAAATAAGTAATGTTACCTATTCTAATTGGTTACCAGGGACCGGCGGATCAAGCGTTGGCATACCATTCCGCTGCTCTTCGAACAGCAAGCGCTGTTTCATTGAGATCGTTTTCGGTGTAGGCTTCGTTGATGGAAAGCATCACGGCTGTATCCAAAATAGATTCGGCATTGGGGCAGATGCCTTTTTCGTAAGTATATTGAGCATAAGGCGCTGCGCCATGCGGGAACGCGCTATGATTTTTAAAGACAGGATACTCATATACACACTGATGAATGTAGTGGGCTCCCGCTGGAAGTCCTTCCGCTCTCAGTGTAGCAGCAAAGGTATCTGCATCTGCTTTTAAAATTTCCGGAACAACCCGCATCATATAGAACCAATAAGAGGGCTCGCATCCGAGAGTCGGGCGGGGCAGCGAGATACCCGGAACGCCGCTGAGTTCTTCCGACAGGCGAGTACACCAGCGATTTCGTCGTGCAACTATGGAATCGAGTTTCTTTAGCTGGGCCAGCGCGACCGCACCTTGCAGTTCGGTCATACGGTAGTTGTTGGCAAGAAAAATGGGGTTGCGCATATCCGCGCCGGGCTCACGATTGTAACATTTGTCTGTAGCCAGCCGCAGCCGGGAAGCTAACTTCTCATCACTGGTAATTACGATGCCGCCATCACCACAGGAGATATGTTTAAACTCATTACAGCTGAAACAGCCGATCTCTCCGAAGGTACCAATAGGTTTGCCATGATAAGTACAGCCAAAAGCCTGTGCACAATCTTCTATGAGAATCAAGTTATGCCGATCACAGATGCTTTTCAGCGCTTCGAGATCGCAGGAGTTCCCCCATAAATGAACCGCGAGCACCGCTCTGGTTCGCGGGGTTATGGCTGCCTCGACCGAGGCAGGGAGCATCTCATAAGTTTCTGGATCTAAATCTGCAAATACTGGGATAGCGCCTTGAAACAGTATTGGAATTACAGTTCCCATATCTGTTATAGGCGCAGTAATCACTTCGTCGCCCGGAGATATCCCTACAGCAATAAGTGCGGCATGAATCGAAGCAGTACCACTGGTGGTGCTGACCGCATAGGGAACCCCGTTTTTCGCTGCGAAATCACTTTCGAACTGGTGTACTTTTTTTCCATGCGCATAGAACAGAGTTCCCTGATCGAGTGCCTCTTTCAGCTGAAGGAGCTCTTCATCGCCATAACGTTTTTCTGAACCATACGGATTTTGCTTAATTTTTGTACCACCAGCTATGGCAGGTTTTTCTGCGATCGACATATGCGACATGGCTTCTCCTTCGATTCATTTTGTACAGCGCTCTTCGCTTTCAGTTCGAAAATCCCTGTGTTTCCAGCTGGCTTGCTTGTTTAATTATATACTTATCTGATAATTAAGTCAACCGTCGCCACTATCTTGAAAGCATTTCTGTAAGCGCATTTTTAAGGATTTTTTCTGTTTCGGGCGCAGCAAACGCACCGGTTGGTTCGTATCCACCCTCCTCAAAAGAGGTATACAGCGGGATATAACCCGGGCCCCCATCCGTGTAACCTGCAGCCATTAAAAATAGGTCTGGGAACTGCATTTGCAGTTCAAGCTGATAGTTAATGAAAGGCTCCCCCGGAAGGGATATCAGCCGGACATGTCGGCCCAGCGAAAGGCAGGATAGCAGTATTTGCGGGTGGGTTTTAAGGCGCTCTTTAAACGCTAGTTCCAGACCGGCGCCAATTCTTACTCCAGGCGAAAGCGAAGAGTCGTTGAGCGCTAATTCTAAATGTTCGCCAGTGCGGGAGAAATTTTCTGATAATTCAATTTGCCGGGTTTGCCATCGGCAATATTCCAGCGGTTCGCGCTGTGGATCCATTTCTGAATCGACCATCGCAGTATACAGCCTTTCTGTGAGTGCAGCTCGACTTTCGGGGGATCCATCGTTATATTTTCCAGCCGTTATGTCACCAGCACATCCCGTCAAATAGAGATGTATCCCGGCATTTTCTTGCTGTTCAATGCTTTGGCGTGCGATCCCGGCAAAATCACTGGTGACTGCTCCATCCCC
>JBBRDM010000277.1:0-3404 GCA_038203935.1 Chthonomonadales bacterium | reverse complement strand
GGTGTTTTCAACACCCTCAAATAATACATACGGCGATTTGAATTAAAGTCACTTCAGTAACTGGAAAATTGCTGAGACAACATTTCAATACCATATTTAGGAGATAAGATTTTTATGCGTGGTAACCATATTGCGGTGAGTACTTACTCGTTCTGGCAGTTCAAGAATGAAGATTTGAGAGACATCGAGATTTGTATTAATCTATCGGGCGAGATGGGTTTCGACGGAGTGGAGCTGCTGCATCGGCAGATGGAATCGGAGGATCCCGACTATCTCCAACGCCTGAAAAGAACTGCTTTTCTGAACGGACTCGACCTCTGCGGTCTATCTATACACCAGGGGTTTCTGTCTCCCGACGCCGAAACGCGCCAGACTCATATCGATCACACCATTCACTGTACCGAACTGGCGTATCAACTCGGAATTCCTACTGTTCGTGTGAACACAGGAACATGGGGAACCAGTGCGAACTTCGATGAGCTCATGGCGAATCGCGGCATCGAGCCGCCTAAAGAGGGATACTCAGATGAGGACGGATTTGGCTGGGTCATCGACAGCCTGGAGAAATGCCTGCCTGCAGCTGAAAAGTGTGGAGTGGTTCTCGGCCTGGAGAACCACTGGGGACTGGGCCGCACTCCAGAGGGCGTGCTGCGGATAGTAAACGCCATCGACTCACCCTGGCTGCAAGTGACGATGGATACCGGCAACTTCCTCGAAGACCCTTACGACAGGCTGGAGATGCTCGCTTCTAAAACGGCTTATGTTCAGGCGAAGACATACTATGGTGGAGGCCTATGGTATACACTGGAACTGGATTATGACCGAATAGGAGATATTCTGAAGAGAAACAGGTATCCAGGTTATATTTCTTTAGAGTTCGAGGGAAAAGAGGATCCCAGAACTGCAGTACCAAAAAGCCTGGAACTGTTCAGACAAGCATTTAGTGGTTAATTCTTAAAAGCCACTTGTAAAACTATAACCTTACATCGAACATCTCGCGAATTCGGGCGTAATCGTTCGGTGTGAGGGCAAATACGTGGGTATCGCATAAATCGCCGCCCGTGCTTCTGCTGTTGTGGCGAAGAGTGGCTTCATGGATGAAGCCCACCCGCCTCGGAACCGCCGCGCTGGCATGATTGCGTGTGTCGCAGCGAATTTCAAGTCGGTTAGCTCCCAGCCGCTCGAATGCGAGACAGCAGAGGAGCTTTACCGTCTCCGTCATGAATCCTTTACCTTGAGCGGAGGAACGCAGCCAGTAGCCGATCTCGAATGCCGGAACATCCCAACGAATGCGATGAAATCCGGTGCCTCCCAGAAACCTTCCCGTAGATCGTTCCCATATCCCCATAGGCAGTTCTTCACGCATGGCCCATCGGGATTCAGCGCCATGTGCAAACGCTTCCGAATCGTAAACCGAGTGGTGATTATCCATCCAGTTCAGCCAGCGCCTATGGGTATTTCTAGACTCCTCAATAGCTTCCCACAGAGCCTCTCCATCTCCATGTTGATAGGCACGAATAACTACCCGTAAGCCATTCAACTGCTCGGGAATTTCAATATCAGATTTTGGAAAACCTAGTGTGTCTGTCATCGTAACCATCTCGGGCTCACACAGCATACAAATGAAGCAGGAGATTTGCTCAATCAGGAAGGTCTGCAAAGATAGGGAGATAGTTTCTCCAAATCTCGTTTTTGCGTCCTACGATATATTTCGTGAGGCTGATATACGGAATATATTTTGGGCGATGCGGCTGCCTGCTGAGTTTCATACCCACCTGTGGCAGCAGCTTGTCGCTTTTCTTCATATTGCATCTGCGACAGCAGCACACCAGATTTTCCCAGCTTGCTCTCCCTCCAGCCCGCTTTGGGATGACGTGGTCAATGGTAAGATCCTTGGCAGTACATCCACAGTACTGGCAGGAATAGTTATCCCGTGCAAAAATAGTACGGCGAGAAAGTTTCAGCTCTGGCAGGGGTCTTTTAACGTGCCCGCGCAGTTTTACAACGGAAGGAAGCACGAAAGTATTTTCACTGGTGTGCGCGCTGTTTTCATCGTTTTCATGCAGTATATCTGCCTTGCCTAAATAGATAAGCACAATAGCACGTCGGACATTGCACACATTGAGCGGTTCATAGTCACTATTTAATACCAGCACTTCCTGGTTCATACGTTAAAAGACCCCTTTCTGACAGCGTTTGCCTGATCAGGCATGCATGAAAATAACTCTAAAAACACAAAACCGCCCTATGCTGACAGCACAGAGCGGGATACACGCACGCAGAAATAGTATTTCTGGTGGTGCAGATAGTGGAGATGGCTAAATCTATCTGGCTTCGTTTGCATTCTTAACCCTTGACATAACCTTCACCGAATTAGTTGCATTTATCAAAACTAGCTATAAGTTACTTTTCCGACCATCCGCATTAAAATTACATAAATCAAAAATATTTACAACTGAAGTATAACAAAATTCAACTCTGTTGTCAAGTTTGTACATCGCCTGTTCCCTTCGATATTAGAAGATTTAGAGGCTGATTAACCGGAACACTGAGTCTGCGACTTGAGTCTTTGCTTATAGAATGCAGAAGACTGGAGTGACAAATCCTTTCAGCCATCTCTGTGGTGATTTTGTGAAAGTGTACTATTTAGGTAAGGAGAAGTAAATGGCAACCACGACAACATCTGCAATGGCAACTCTTTATGCCACGTTTCACGATACTGCTCTTGCGGAAAAGGCGATAGGCGCTCTGCTTGATTATGGGGCAAGTCCGGATGATATCAGTCTGGTATCTAAAGACAGTAACTACATTGAACAGAACAGAAATAGTGTGACAAATGCAGTGGTGCACGCAAGAACAAACGCAGGTGCGGTAGCGCCAGCCTACTCTCCTGAGGAGAGACCAGGAGTGGACACGGCAATTATTCGCCCGATAGATCAGCAGGTTCGTACCGTTCCTGATGTGAATCTGGATGGTGTCGATAATACACTTGTCGAGGATCCCAACGATAGAACGATGCCTGATGTGCCAGATGATCTTACAAGTACGGAAAAGGCTGGCAAGCACGGTATAAGTACTACCACCCCTGCAGATGCAGCAGCAGGGGCTGCTAAAGGAGCAGGGATAGGACTGGGAATGGGCATTGCAGCAGCAGCGGCAGCAATGTTTATTCCCGGGGTGGGATTCATCATAGGAGGGGGAGCGCTGGCGGCAGCTATCGCAGGAGCAGCCGGAGCCACTGCAGCAGGGGCAGTCGCAGGAGGCGTTACAGGATATCTGAAAGACCAGGGACTGCCGGATGCACCCGCGCTGCATTATAGCGAAGTTTATGAAAATGGCGGCAGCATCGTCTCCATCCGTGTGCCTTCAGATCGTGTGGATGAAATGACTGCGCAAAATATTTT
>JBBRDM010000276.1:0-3631 GCA_038203935.1 Chthonomonadales bacterium | reverse complement strand
GTCCTTACTCACCGCGTACCCTATCGCATTCGGCTCTCCCTGCTCACCGCCGGAATACCACATTTTATAGCTGCTGGTTTTGGCATCCCAGAGCACATCCGGACACATCAGCGCCACACCTTCCCACTTCTCCTCCGGACTGAGTACCGGTTTCGAGCTCAGACGCTGCCAGTGAATTCCATCGAGGCTGTCTGCAAAACCTATTGCCGAATGTCCTTGCGCCTGGCCGGTATACCACATCTGGTAAAGTTTCCCTTTATGAATCACCACCGGGCGGTTGACTCCGTCCTCCCAGCCAGAAGAAGTATTTGGGCCGAGAACAATCACGGGTTGGCTCCAGTGGACACCATCCTTACTCTCGACAATCGCAATACTCTCTTTCGGCCTCCAAGAAAACCACATCCGAAAACGCCCGCCTTCTTTCAGGACAGAGATGTCGAAACAGGTTCCCAGGCTGCCTCCGAGCACGGGATTTCCTTCCCATTTGACCCATCGTCCAGCGGATTCAGCAGTCGTCTGCGCTGGCAGGGAAACGCCGCTCCATGTGATCATCACTATAAGAGGAAGGAGTGCAACCATAGTTTAATCCTCGATTCGGGGAAGACTGACCAGCCATTCATAAATCCTAGCGCGTGATTTGTCCGGGGCTTCCAGGTGTGAACTATCGATAACGGTTACTTCATTGTCCGATCCACACAGATTTGCCATTTGCTGAACTCGCTCTACTGGAATGAGGACATCACTTTTTGCGGCAATAAACATCATATTAAGTGGAGATAGATTAGGAGGGCTGCTGCACCATCCATTGAGTTCCTGAATAATATCTTTTGCGGCGGCGCCTGCAATATAATCTGAACGCTGACTGAGCATAGCTTTTCCGACCGTAGTGCTGAACCCTCGCGCCGGTTCCGCTCCAAATGCGATCGACACAACTCCATCAATATCGATTCCATCGATATCTTTCCTGCTCGCCTGTTCCAGTGATGCCATCGCGCCCATAGAATGCCCAACATATATAATTCTTCTGACGCCAAATTCTCTAAATGCATATTCTGCGACTGCCCCGCATCCTGCTGCAAGCTGCTTGATGGAGTGCAGTTCTCCGCCTGTTCCTCCCAGCTTATGCCCGACCGCATCGTATGTCAGCCCGGCAAAACCTTTCATTGCCAGGTAGGATGCAATACCATCCATGCTGTGTTTACAGGAAGTAAATCCATGTGAATAGATAAGAAATGGAGATTTCTGGCCGGTATCCGGCTGATAGTGCAGGGCCGATATGTTCATCAAACCAAATGGGATAGTGTGATTCGAAAGTTTCATGAAATACTCTCTTGGTCTAAACTGTGCTCAAGTTTAGGTACAGCACGTTTTTTCCACAATATAACCAGGATCATTCCAAAACATGCTGCCACGAACCAGTCACCGAACCTTGTATATAGAGTCAAGCCCTCTTCCAAATCTACGGTTCTCACGGCGAAACCTGGCTTATTCAATGGTATCTGCTGATGGATTCTGCCAGCGGAATCGATAAAGCAGCTTAAACCTGAAGTAGTGGAGCGCACTACGCTCCGCCTGTTTTCAACCGCGCGCAGTACGACCATGGCCAGATGCTGTTCCATCGCCGCTCTGCTATGAAACCAGCTGTCGTTACTCTGATTCAGCAGTAAATTTGCACCCGCGAGAGTCTCGGCTCTAGCATACTGGGGGAATGCTGACTCAAAACAGATGAAGGGTCCCATTCTAACCGCATCCCCCGTACTGTTTTTCGATTCCAGAATCACTGCGCCACTGCCGGGTGTCACGTCTCCAAAATCCATCTGAAATGCCTTCATTACAGAGCTGGGAATCCAGTCACGCCCCGGAATGAACTCTCCGAAAGGAACAAGCTGCCGTTTATTGTATCGCTGAGCAAATCGCCCGCTTGAATCGAACAGCACGGAACTGTTATACTCGATTTTTGAGCCCGTCTCGCCGGTACGGCTTCCATAGCTCATCGGAGCCTTAAGGGAAGCGGCCAGCATGGAGAGAGCTTCCCGCGTCGGTGGATAAGAGTAGGCATCTCCCGGAGCCGCCGACTCAGACCATATATAAAGTTCAGGGGGAGGCTGGCTTTTCGAGGCCAACCGACTCAGCCTGGCGATCTCTCGAAGTTCCGCAGGGATAGCTTCAATGGTTTCGTGGACATCAAAATTACACTGCAGATCCGCCACGCGCACATGATGTTTAGCAACCGGCTGATTGATTTTGGCCAGGCCATAGAGGGTCAGCATTACTGCGGCATACAACGCTATCCACACGCTGCGAGCTGAGCTTTCACTTGTACGGTTGATCCACCAATTCGCAAGGGCAGCGTTCATAAGCAGAACAACGAAACTGATGCTATAGGCGCTGCTGATATCTGCAATCTGCAATATCGGCAGATTAAAGGCCTGGCTCATGCTGATCTGTCCCCACGGCATTGCCAATATTCCAAGCGTTCGCAGCCACTCCATAATGACCCAGCTTCCGGCAATCAAAAGCACCTTTTGAAACCCTGCTGTGCGCTTGGTTATCCGCCACACTGCTCCTGCCCACATTGCGTAGTAAACTGCCATCAGCGCAGTCAGGCCGATCAGTGCGAGCCATCCAATCAAGGAATCGGTCCAATAGACTATAGTCAGGCCGGTCCAGTACCAGAGCGGAGCCAGAAAGAACCAGGCGAAGACATACCCTCTCCAGGCTGCCTGTCGGGCGCTTACTGCCCGATCAATCGAAATGAGAAACGGGATGACTGCGAACCACGCGAGCAGCCATATTTTCATGGGAGAAAAGGCCAGCCATAGGAGCAACCCTGATGCAGCAGCCAATCGCAGGCCAGCTATTCTGTTCCTCAAAAGCGGAGCGGACTCCGATGGTGTCATCATTAAGAAGGGGATCCAAATATAATCAGAGAATATATAGCGCAGAATATATTATACGACAAAGAGTGGTATTCGGGAGTAAGCAGATGAAAGTGTGGGCGCATTTCAAAGAATCCGTTATCTTGTTAGCAGCTGCTCTCATGCTGGGCGGCTGTGCCAGCCTGCCGCCCTCAACGAACGCACTGTCAGGAAAGCGGCTTGCCGTGCTGGTGCATTTCCGCGCACCTATCAACCCATTCAACCACTACTTTTTTTTAATAAACAATGCAAGTAACCAGAATGCTCCCGGGCCGGTGCCGGTTTTGCTTCCACCCTATGGCAACGGATTTGCTACGGGCGTAGCGGGCCAGAGCGGGTTTACCGATTTCATCCGATTCGATAATCAGCAGCCCCAGGGATACGGATTGTACCATGTAATTGGTGATGCGAACAGATCCAATTTTGTGCTGGAAGGCAGGCCGGTCAGCTTCACGATTCCAGATCAGAACGATCCCCGTACGGCGAATACACTCTCGTTCGAAATAGATCTTTCTCAAATTATTACGGATGCAAACGGCTCACCGCTTGCAGACCAGACTCAGGCCGCATCCATGGCCAGAGCGCTCCGATTTGTTCAGGTCAACATCATCGCAACCGACCAGATACCAAAAGATGTCGTCACTCAGATCAGCAAACAGGTAGATGCTATGGGCGACACCCGCTCTCAAAATTCAGCCAGCACGTTTCTCGTA
>JBBRDM010000275.1:0-3662 GCA_038203935.1 Chthonomonadales bacterium | reverse complement strand
ATCCCACGATACCACTCCAGATTTTTTTGCTTAATGCTTTGCTTCTTTCCTGAACAGCGCCCGCCGTCTTCCATGTCAGAAAAAGTGCGCCATGCCCTGCCAGTACAGCCAGTGTAAATACCCCGACCAACACGGTATACCAATCCAGAACACCCGGATGCGCACTCACCTGGAAATTCGTGAAGAGCGGCACCAGAAAATATCCCGTCGAATCGAGCGGAACGCCTCGAATAATATTTCCCAGCGCTGCTCCAAGTACAATTGCCAGCAGCGTTGAAGAAAGAAAAAACAGTCCATCCCAAAAACTTCGCCACAAATGATTAGCCTGTTTGGAACGAAACTCAATCGAAAGCCCCCGCATTATAAGCAGCCATAACACCATCATGAGCGGCATATAGAATCCGCTAAAACCGGACGCATAGACTTTTGGGAAGGCGAATACCAGAGCGCCGCCTGCCGCCAGCAGCCAAACTTCATTGCCATCCCATAACGGCCCTATCGCCTGCAGGACCGTACGTCGCTCTTCATCGGTTTTTGCAACCAAAAGATGTATGATTCCTGCTCCGAAATCAAAGCCGTCGAGTACGACGTAGGCCGCCAGCATAAGGGATATCAGTACAAACCAGATCGTAGACAAATCGAACTCCTTTATGCTTTAGACAGCGGCGTAATATCGCCCGGTGGAATAGTATTGATTAGCGGGGAATCCAGGCTGAGATCGTCTTCCCCGGACTTAGGACCTTTGAGTATCTCATGCCCCACAAGATAGAGAAAGAGAATTCCAACCAGCGTATAAAGACCTGTGAACCCGATAGTTGTGAATGCCACATTCCCACCGCTCACTAGCGGTGAAGTGCCATGAATGGTTCTCTGCAGGCCGTAAATAAGCCATGGCTGCCTGCCCATCTCTGCAGTCATCCATCCGGCAGTAGTTGCTATATATGGAAATGGGAATGCCATCATTAAAACCCACAGCATCGGGCGAGTATGGAAAAGCGTATCTCGTTTCAAAAGCGCTGCGGCAATACCCATCGTAAGAATAAAAAGTGTTCCCAGTCCTGCCATCATGTGATAGGCATAGTAGAGCAGTTCCACGTTATCTGGCTGCTGGTCTTTGGGAATATCGTTCAGCCCGGTTACTTTAGAGCCGAAGGTTCCATACGCCAGGAAACTCAGCACACCCGGAACGATAACTCGATTTTCTAACCGGCGATTCTTAACATCTGGCTGGCCGATTATGGCCATCTCCGCATGGTCGCCGCTATCGAATTTGCCTTCCATGGCAGCCAGTGCGCCGCGCTGATATTTCGCGACCATTTTGCCGCTGTGATCGCCGGTGGGAAAAAGGATGATGATCGATGCAATCAAACCGGTGACCACACCAACTCGCAGAAAGACTTTGCCTTGAGCGACGTGCCGGTCCATGAGCAGATAGTAAGCTCCCACAGCACATACTACAAAAGCGCTGGTAATTACAGAAGCCGTCATGTTATGTGCATACTGCCAGAAAGCCCAGGGGTTGAGGACGTATCTCCAGAAACTTGCCAGTTGCAGGTTTCCATCTGCGGCAAACTGATATCCAACCGGATGCTGCATGAAAGCGTTTGTAGCGATAATAAAATATCCTGAAAGCCACGATCCCAGAAATACCATGACTGCTGCAAACATATGCCCCTTGGGGCTAAGCCGTTTTTCACCAAATAGAAATAGTCCCAGAAAAGCAGACTCAGCAAAGAAAGCGAAGAGACCCTCTAGAGCAAGAGTAGTGCCGATAACGCCGCCTGAAAAATGTGAAAATCTTGCCCAGTTGGTACCGAACTGAAATTCCATCGGAATTCCAGTAACCACACCGACTGCAAAGTTTATCCCGAATATTTTTGCCCAGAATCTTGCGGCTTCGTGGAATCTTTCATCACTATGTTTGAGGCCCAATGCTTTGAAAATCACGATCATCAGTGCGAGGCCCATGGTGAGCTGTGGAAATAGATAGTGATAGGTAACGGTAAAACCAAACTGAATTCTGTTCCAGGCCAATGCATCCATAGAGTTGATCCTTTAAATTAATAACTGTTGCTTATGGCCGAATGGCAACTTTAATCACGTTATCTCGCCTATCTCCAAATAGCGAGTAGGCTTCTCCAATATTTTCCAGCGAGAATGAGTGTGTAATGAGAGGGGTGAGATCGACTCTGCCGTGCCTGACAATTTCTATTAACCGGCGCATGCGCTCTTTGCCGCCCGGGCACAGAGTGGTTATGATTTTATAATCACCGATGCCTGCGCCAAACGCATCGTACGGCACTTGAACTTTACCGGAATAGACACCAAGGCTGGATAGTGTACCACCAGGCCTCAGACATCTCAGTGCATTCTCGAATGTCTGCTGCGTACCTAACGCCTCAATGGATACATCTGTTCCATTTCCTGTGAGCTTCTTGATTTCTGCGACGACATCCTGGGTTCTGTAATCCAGCGCCACATCTGCGCCCATCTTTCGAGACATCGCTAATCGATTATCATCGCCATCCACTCCTATAATAAACGAAGCGCCCATGAGCCTGGCCCCGGCAGTGGCGCAAAGGCCTATCGGCCCTTGTGCAAAAACTGCCACGGTATCTCCGATTCTCACATGCCCGGATTCAGCGCCGCTAAATCCAGTGGAAGCGATATCTGCCAGCAGAAGCACCTGCTCATCAGAAACATCGTCGGGAATTTTTGCCAGATTAGCCTGTGCATTGGGGACTAGAAGATACTCCGCCTGCGAGCCGTTTATTGTGTTTCCAAATCTCCAGCCGCCGAGCGCTTCATAAGTATCTCCATGCCCGCACTGTGACAGCTGGCCTGATAGACAGGCAAGACACTGGCCACAGGGTGTAATAGCCCCTAACAGCACACGCTCACCAACTTCGTATCCTGTTACGCCCACACCAATCTCTTCAATTACACCGACGGGCTCATGTCCTATTATTAATCCCGATTTGACAGGATACTCGCCTCGAACAATATGGAGATCGGTGCCGCAGATCGTGGTGAGAGTGATACGAATTACGGCCTCGCCTGCTCCAGCTCGGGGTTTATCTACTTCCCGAATATGGAAATCGTTCACGCCGCGGAATACATTTGCTCTCATTTTCGACATCGTACACCTCCATTAAAGAGACTTTATATCAAAAATTATAAACAAAAAGGGGAGGCAAAGTCATCCGCTTAATGGCGGATTATAACTTACAGAGGGAATACAGGTGTTAGAATGAGATGGAAGTTTAATTCGCAGATGGCAAATCGGATACAAAGCCGTGGCGCACCGCCCACACTGCCGCCTGCACACGATCAGAAATACCGAGCTTATTTATAATGTGTTCCACATGCGTTTTAACGGTACTCTCTGCAACGAACAGCAGTAAGCCTATATCACGATTATTCAGGCCGGTTGCCACCAGTTTCAAAACTTCTATTTCACGATCAGAGAGTGGTTTTATAAGATCCTTGGAGGCATCGCCTTGTTCGCTCATTCCACGAAGTGAACGGAGAAGATCCTGCCTGCTCAAAAGCAACTCCCCGCCTGCAACGGCTCTCAGAGACTGCAGAAGTTCGTCCCGATCAATTCCTTTCAACAGATATCCGGATGCACCGCCTGCTACTGCGCGCGCCATGAAGGTTGG
>JBBRDM010000274.1:0-3686 GCA_038203935.1 Chthonomonadales bacterium | reverse complement strand
TTTTTACTTGATCTCGTGTTAAAGCCGGGATAGCTGGTTTGAATTAAATGGAACTATGATTATTGGTACGCTCACCATCACACTGTATCTGCATGCATCCGAATCCTTGAAAGATAAGCGTCAGATAATTAAAAGTCTTATTGAGACTATCCGGCAAAAATTCAATGTTTCCATCGCCGAGGTGGATGCTCTTGATAAATGGCAGGTAGCTATTATTGGTGCAGCCTGTATAGCAAACGATACTCAGCATGTCAATCGCGTTCTCGATAAATTACTCGACACCATCGAGAACAACCCGCTTGTTGATATGGGTGAAGTCGAAATGGAAATTGGATGAATGCACTGAGCTATTCAGGATGATAAATAGTTCCAGGAAAGAAGTTATAGCAATGAGCGTTCGACAAGAAAAAGTTCAGGAACAACTGGTACAAGAAGTGAGTGAGATGATTCAGCGCGATCTTAAAGACCCCCGTTTAGGATTCATCACTCTTACCAGCGCAGAGATTACACGGGATTTGCGACACGCTAAAATTTATGTCAGTGTGCTGGGTGATGAAGAAGCACAGAAGCAGAGTTTGAAGGCTCTCAATAGTGCAGTCGGCCTGCTTCGAGGTGAATTTGCACGAAGAGCGCATCTTCGAGTTGCTCCTGAAATAGAGTTTAGATTTGATCAGGGAATTGAGCGTGGGCAGCGCATTTTTGAACTGCTTGATTCCGTTCGCGCCGATCTCTTACCTATACCGATACAAGAAACAGCCGATGGATTGGCCGCCAAGGAGACCCATTCCTTAGAATGACGAATAGCAACGTTCAAGCTGCCAGCGAGATCTGCACAGCCAATCGAATAGTTCTTGCATGCCATATCAATCCCGATGGAGATACGCTGGGGTCGATTCTAGCATTAGGGCACGCCTGCCGAACACTTGGTAAAGATGTTACTCTGTTATCATCCGATGGCGTCCCGGATATTTACCGGTGGATGCCAGGAACAGAGAACATACAGACGGGCACCGATCGCAGAGATTTCCAGCTCGCCATCGTCTGCGACTCGGGAGCAATAAATCGAATTGGTGAGCAGGTGCTCTCCGCCGTATCGTCCGCTCCCAAAATGATTAATATCGACCATCATCTCCCAGATGGACCGTTTGGAGATATCCGAGTGGTTGATATAACAGCGAGTTCTACAGCAGAATTAGTATGGGAGCTTATCAAAGAGTTGGAATTGCAATCCGGAAAACAGCTGGCGAACCGAAATATCGCTGACTGCCTTCTGACAGGAATTATTACCGATACAGGGTCGTTTCGCTATTTGAACGTTACTCCGAAAACTTTTCGGATTGCTGCCGATTTGCAGGAACTTGGAGCGCTTCCCTCTCCAATATTTGAGCTTGTATTTGAGAATCGTTCTTATGCCAGTCAAAAACTTCTGGGCAGAGCGCTGGATTCTCTGCAGATCACCGCGTGCGGGCGAATAGCCTGGGGACATGTTACGGCGAGCGATTTCGAGGAGTTCGATGCTGATGATGTAGAAACGGAAGGAATAGTCAACCATCTCCGTGCGGTGAATACTGCGCTGATAGGTATTCTATTTCGTGAAGTGCCCGGCAGAAAAGTTAGAATTAGCCTTCGCGCCCGCGAAGGAGCAGACGTCAATAGTATTGCGCATGTTTTCGGTGGCGGCGGTCATAAACTTGCGTCTGGGTGTGCATTAGAACCTCCTCTTGCTGAGGTCGAGCGGCTTGTAGTGGCAGAAGCAATCCGGCAGCTCGACTTCTGATAGTTTAACGTATATGACTTCTAACTTCCCAGATCCTACAGGCTTCCTAATAATCGACAAACCGGCAGGAATGACTTCGCACGATCTGGTTGCCATTGTGCGCAAACTTTACCATACGAAGCGAGTGGGGCATACAGGAACCCTCGATCCGGATGCGACGGGAGTGATGGTTCTATGCCTGGGCAAAGCAACCCGTCTCGCCGAATATCTCTCCGCATCGAGAAAACGTTATGTTACCGAAATTCTATTTGGAACTCGGACCACTACAGAGGATATTTCAGGGAATATCCTCTCCACGTCGGACGCACGCCACATCACCAGAGAGCTTGTTAACTCCCTTATCCCCAAATTTCGAGGTACAATACAGCAAATTCCGCCGATGGTATCTGCTCTGCATCACAACGGCAAACGGCTTTACGATCTTGCTCGGCAGGGGATTATAGTGGACAGAGAGCCGCGATCTGTTGAAATATCGCAGTTCGATATGTTAGAATTTACTGCGGGTGCTGCCCCGATCGCAAGATGTGAAGTGGTCTGTTCCACAGGGACATATATCAGAACATTGGCTGCTGATTTGGGAAATGAGGCCGGTGTTGGAGCGGCCATGAAAACTTTGAGGCGTACCTGGGTTGGCAGCAGCGGCACGAATGGTTTCTCGATTGATGATGCAGTCTCGTTGGATGCGCTTCGAATACGTGCTCAAGAGAGTAAACAGTTGGAACTGCTCCTTCCACTTTCGCGGGGATTATTCGGCTGGACTAAGCTGGAGTTATCGTGCGATCAGGCGAGAGAAATAGGATTTGGGCGTGCTCTTTCTACGGAAGCATTTTCAAGTTTAACTGAAATCAACTTTACTGCCGTAGATCATCTAGCGCTCATGGATGGCTCTGATAATCTTATTGCAATAGCCAAAATTCAAGACGATTCACTTCTGCCTGAAAAGGTTTTCGTATAGATGAAAATATTTGAGGGACTGGAGTCGATTATTCAGCCTCTTCCAGAATCCAGTGTCGCAATTGGCACCTTCGACGGCGTGCATGTGGGTCATCAGGCAGTCATTCGTACTGCGGTTATGGATGCACAGGCGAACAATCGCCCGTCTGTAGTCTTCACATTTGACCGCCACCCTGAAGAATTAATTGCTCCCGAACGCGCTCCCGGATATTTAACAACTCCCAATCAACGTATCCATCTGATGGAAAAGATCGGTGCAGATATTATGGTCATTGCGCATTTTGACCGCGCTCTGGCTAATCTGGAGCCTGAGTCGTTTGTTCGTGATATCCTGAAGTTTAAGTTAAGTGCGAAATCGATTGTGGTAGGCAGAAATTTCTATTTCGGGCATGATAGAAAGGGCAGCACTCAATATCTGGACAGCATCAAAAAAGAGTACGATTTTAAGCTGAATGTGCTTGACGCGATAGATATTGGCGGGGAACCTGCCAGCAGCAGCCGGATACGAGAAGATTTGAAAGCGGGCAGAATTGAGGATGCAGAGCGCGTTCTGGGGCATCCGTACTGGCTTTCCGGAATCGTGGTCGAAGGTCAACGCCTGGGCCGAACACTGGGCTACCCTACTGCAAATCTTGAAACTACCTTTGGCCAGGTGGTTCCGGGCGATGGAATTTATGCAGTCGAAGGGATCGTGGATGGTGAGCGAGAACTTTTCGGGGCCTGCAGTATTGGCAGCCGGCCAACTGTTGATGGCGCTGGAAGAAGTATCGAAACCTATTTTTTTGATTTTAACGAAGATATTTACAGCCATCGACTTGATCTAAGATTTCATAAGCGACTTAGAGACGAGCTGAAATTCGACTCTCTGGATGCTCTAGTACGCCAGATCGATGTGGATGTCGCTCAGGCTAAACAGCTTTTCGCACATCAGATGCTTTAAATCAGTATCTTTTGC
>JBBRDM010000273.1:0-3693 GCA_038203935.1 Chthonomonadales bacterium | reverse complement strand
GGTTCCGTAAAGCAGATCCGGTTCGCCGGCGCTGCGCATCATGTTCAGACGGAATAGAGGCTGTCCATCCTCAATGAGGAACGGGACGTCACGATTTCTTATCTCCAGAACTACCGCAGCAGCGCTGCTCCACGCGGGCTGGCCCGAAGTATAGCCAAACCCGGAGTCGAAGAAACCAGCGTAATGGGTGCGCAGCTCCCCGCTGCCTGCATCGAAAGGAACCATCTCGGCACAGAAGTTAGGGGGGAGGCGTACCAGTTCACGGGAAGCAAATATGTAAAAATCGTCCGGCTCCAGTATGACTGGTTTATTTCCTCCGGGAATAGCGTCCCAATGCGCTTCAATAGCAATCTTACCAATAGCACGTAAATCGACGGGTGGCGTATTTTTGCGTGCCTGATAGCCGATAATTTTCTGATTTTTGGGAAGGCTGACAGACAGGATGATACCAGCAGATATGGAGAGATCTCGGGCGCGGAGCACCTGAAGATCCGGCCCGAGAATAATCTCATCACTGTCGAGCAGGCTTACCGTCTCTGCATAGTTGAGTGGAGGAGTGCCCTGCTGAAATCGTATCTGTGAAAGAGAATCACCTGGCCGGATATGTATCGCAAACGAACGAGGAACAACTTCCAGGTATAGCCTGCCCTCATATCCAGCACGAACCTCGTCAAAAGCGGTCCCATGCTCGGTGACCAGCCGCGTGAAAACGTCTAGCCTGCCGGTACTGCTCTTGGGATTTGCCCTGGCGGATACATTGGAAGGCAGTTTGAGGCTCTCACTGAGCGGAAAAATGTAGGTCTGGTTCCGCTCCAGAACCAGGCCATCTTCCAGCAGGCACATATCGTACCATCGATATTTTTCTAACTTCGACTGCAGTCCCTCTTCGCCCGGCAAAAAGCTACACTGTATCCGATAACCTCGATCTCCTATTCGCAGATCGAGGCTATTCGGCTGTACCTGTCCCGATTCGATCTCACAGCTGCCTAGAATCGTTCCTTCACGTATCGCTGAGCGAATCCACTGTGCCGGCAGCACTCCATTCTGTTCTGGATTGAGATGCAAAATAGTTCCTTCGGTAATCTATCGAGTGATAGTTTGGATTATACGTAATGAGGGTCCGTTACCCGCTTTTCTTCCACCACCGCTTTTTTAACCGAGCCTGCCTGCAGTTGGGCTATTAGCTGGTCATAGGCTGCTCTATCTACAGGAACGCTGACTGTCTTGCCGGTTTTACCAGATAGAATAATCCCGTTTATCAGTTCTACTGCGTTCAGCCCATCTTCTCCCGGCGCAATCAGCTCGTCACCGTACAGGATGGATCGAATAAAGTTGTGGGTGATGGCGCTGTGGTCTTTAAACTCAGGCGCGGGTGGAAGTTCAACCGGAGTATTCTCCGCTTTGGGGCCTGCCCACATGCTGGTGTTGGTTTTAGTAAACTCTTTTATAGAACAGTCTATGGTCGTCAGGTAGACCCCGTTGTTGTCGATGAGGAGCTTGCCGCGATCTCCGCATATCTCCAGTCGCTCCGTAGTGGGAACTTCTGTGGTGCTTGCATAAAGATAACCGTGCGCTCCGTTGGCATATTCCAGCGTAGCAAATGCTTCATCTTCCACTTCGATATCGTGTATCTGTGTTCGTGTCTGGCCAGTGATGGATTTAGGCAGCCCTCCCAGCCAGGTAAATAAATCCAGCAGATGCGGAGCCTGATTAATGAGAATTCCGCCGCCTTCACCCGTCCATGTGGCACGCCAGCCGCCTGAGTTGTAGTAGGCCTGGCTGCGGTACCAGCCAATTATCAGGTTAGTGCGATATATCTCGCCCAGCACTCCAGAATCTACGATTTTCTTGGCAGCCACATTTTTTGGTTCGGTGCGCATCTGATACATCACAGAGAATTTTTTACCGGATTTCTTTGCCGCAGCAATCATAGCGTCGGTAGCGGATACTGTCGCACCTACCGGCTTCTCCGAGAGTACATGGAGGCCTCGTGCAAAAGCGTCGATGGCGATTGGGGGATGGAAATAGTGCGGAGTCGCGATCACAACGGCGTCAACGAGGCCGCTGTCCAGAAGTTCTGCGTGTGCGGCAAATCCGGGCACTTCGTACTTCGTTGAAATCTCTTTTCTTGCCTTTTCATCAACGTCGCAAATTGCTGTGAGTGAAGTGTCCGGAAGCAGTGGAATCATTCTGCAGTGGCCAGACCCCATTCCGCCTGTACCGATAACACCAATTCTAACCTTATCAGCCATTTCTCTCTCCTGATTTTTGGATATTTTTGAAGTGAATGATATTTATTTCTTCATAGGAAGGGTGCAATCCTGCTAGGGCCAGAAATCGTATGTGCGGACATCCACAGCAAAGCCATAGAGCGTCCAGAGGCAGCCGACAATCATCTCGCCCAAAATGAGTCCCAAAAAGAAGGGCACTGCTCTGCGATAGGTTTTCAAGCCGCCGTACCGCAACAGAATCATTTTCGCGAGGCTCCCAATCATCACCGGCATCCATATCTGCTGCATCCCCCAGGAGTTTGCGGCGGCGTAGGCAAGCGGATGGAACGGAAACCAGGGCAGCCGAAACCGCAGCGCTCCGAGTAATAGTGCAAATAGAAATCCCCCTCCCACCGCATTCAAGCTGGGGAAGTTCGTTACGGTGGGATTTTTTATCCATTTGTAGGCCTGATCGAAGTTTTCGTGTGGAAAGGATATTGGCCACTGTTCGACATGAGCAGTGCCTGCCCCTTTGATATAGGCTGTGTGCAGATAAGCCCAAAAAATTGCAATCGCCCCCACGAATCCCGCTAGAATTAATGCGCGCAGCAGTTCGCGCTGAGAAGCATGGCAGGTATCTGTCAGCTTCATCGCTTCCATTTGATGCGGCATAGGATGTGCAAAGTAGGTGCGATTGAACCAATAGGTCATCGTAAATGCAGATATATTCCCAGTTCCAAGCGCTCGTGTACCCAACGCTGTGCTGAGGAGGAACATCGGCCCCATGCCGCTCATGTCGTGTACGGGAAAGCCGAATTCTGCTCGGATTCTTGTAATCATTATCGACAAAATGAGGTAGATACCAAAAAATATTGGGGCGATAAGCGGGGACATGCCTAGTGGGTACGAGAGCGCCGAAAGAAGGAATACTCCCGTAAAACAACCCAGGATCGCGGTGCGGTAACGCATTGGTTCGGCGGAATCGTCCAGCGGACCGGCGCCTCTCGAAAATGCGGTTCTCCAAACATCCCTCAGATAGGGCCTTGCCGCTGAAATCGTAATAACGAATACGGCCATGTAAGCGCCGAATGCCTGGCTGTTTTCATAAGGTGCCCCATTATCGAAGCCGCCGATACTATTTCCCGGAGTTTCGAATCCCTGGCCAGCCGCCCACACAAGTTCCAGCTTGAATAGAAGATAGAATATCCATAAGGAAAGCGAGAGATCGAGCGGCATAACAAACGCAATACCGATTGCAAAGAAATAGAAAGATGTCTGCAGAGTCCCTATACTGTTCCATGGGGGAGTAGTGAATAGGGAGGATATATCCTGCCGCTTGATGGGAATCATGGGAAACGAGGGCTTGAGATAGGCGATTCCATTCCAAAGAGTCACTAATCCAGCTATGGCGAAACCCATATGCAGGGCGCGATTTTGCCAGAAACTCGGGCCGGATATCATCTCCATAGGCAGATAGACCGCA
>JBBRDM010000272.1:0-3845 GCA_038203935.1 Chthonomonadales bacterium | reverse complement strand
GGCAATGCGTATCGCTTCCCATCGGCCCCTCCAGCAAGCAGCACAGCCCCCATCGATGCGGCCATACCTACGCAGATCGTCGCCACATCACACTTAATCATATTCATAACATCGTACATCGCCAGGCCGGCAGATACACTTCCACCAGGACTATTGATGTAGACATCGATATCAGCATCCGGATCCTCTTTTTCAAGAAAAAGGAGTTCCGCTATGACGAGATTTGCGAGATGGTCACTCACAGGCTCGCCAATAAAAATAATTCTATCTTTGAGCAGTCGTGAGTAAATATCATAAGCTCGCTCACCGCGTGCGCTCTGCTCCACAACCATTGGAATTACATTCTTCGGAGACTTAATTTCTCCCGATGCGGGACGATAAATGCGGTCCATGCTTTTATGCTCCTCATGGGTTTTTACTGGATTTTATCAGCAGATCGTCTCATTGAAATCGATGAACTGCTGATTTTAAACATTTCGTCCACTATGGATATCGGGACGCGGCCAAGGCGTACATGCAATGGATTGATCTACTCAGCTTCCAGTACGGGTTCTTCCTCGGCGTTCGCTTCAGCCAGGGCTTCCGGATCGGGGCCGGCCGACTGAACCACTTCCACCAGCGTATTGTTTGCGAAGAGGAAGTCGTGCAGGCGCTGCTGCACGATGGCATTGGCTACCTGGATTCTGCGGCGCTCGTTAAGTTTATACTCATCATATTGATCCTCGGTTATTTTGCCAGCATTCAAGAGGTTATCGAATTCTGAATCTATCTCTTCATTGGTAGCCTGCAAGCCTTCAGTTTCCGCAATCATTTGCAGCGCAAGAACCGTTCGAACACGAGCTTCGGCCTGCTGGCGCACTGCTTCGAGATGCTGTTCGGCAGTCAAGCCTTTTTGGGCCAGGAAACTCTGATAATCGACTTCGTGGTGCTTTAGTTCTTCGCCAAGTCTTCGGAAATCATCCTGTACTTCATCGCCTACCAAAGCATCTGGAAATTGAATATCACCCTGATTTACGATCTGCTCAATGATGCGCTGTTCAGCAATTTGATCAGAGAGCCGAGCACCCTGGAACTTCATCGAATCTTTTACAAGTTCCCGCAGTTCTTCGACTGTTTTGGCGTCGGAAACCGATTTAACGAAAGCATCATCAAGTTCGGGAAGCCGTTTCGCACTGATACTGCTGAGTTTGACGGTATAAGTGGCTTTTTTTCCTCTTTTATCTTCCTCATCATAATCTTCCGGATAAGTCAGGTCGAAAGTTCGCTCTTCATCCGGAGTCATGCCTAAAATTGCTTCGTCGAAACCAGGGACATTATTTCCAACCTGTATCAGCTGACGCCGTGGAGTATCGTTGTTCTCTTCGCCCTCGATAACGATATGATTTTCTGCGATAAGCACGTCACCAGGCTCGACACCGCGATCGGTTACTCTTTCCAGCCTGGATTTCTCTTCTCGCATCTCATGTATTTTGTTGTCGATCACATCTTCCGTAATAGTAAAAATCGGTTTTTCGACCGTTATTCCTGTGTAAGTACCGAGTGTCACAACGGGAGCAAGGGGAACAGTCGCTTTAAAGGAATAGGGCTGTTTATCGACTATCGGCTGCGGTTCGATGGAGGGCTGGCGGTAAGGTGTAATTCCCTCTTCCTCAATGGCCTGAAAATAGCTGTCCGTAATCAGCTTTTCAAGAGTGCGTTCCTGCACTTTATCTTTATTAACGTATTTTTCCAGGATTGGGCGCGGCGCTTTTCCAGGACGAAAACCGGGGACATTCACGTGTTTACTGAACTCTTTATAGACGCTGTCAAAGGTGCGCGCCACCTGTTGTTCATCGATAGCGATATCCAGCACAATAGTGCACGCATTTGTCTGCTCGGAAGTAACCTGCATAACCGTATCAGTTCCTTTATATATGGGTTGGCATCTTTGTCTGCACCATAGTAATACTGTGGTGGCTTATAATAAGTAGTGTAGAGTACTCCAAAGCAACTCCTGCTGTCAAGCAGAATGCACTATATCAACGCATGCAGGAGTTCTTCCGAACGTACTGTAACTTGAATGAGCATTTCTATAATCGTTCATGGCTGGCAGCTTCGACATCGTTTCAGGCTTCCGCCACATGTTTTTGCCCAATCGTGCAGTTGTTCTTCCTCATTTGAGCACCATTAATAATACTTTCCTGCCGTCGATCTCTGCCCATTTCAACGCTGTATGTGATGGCAATTCGACCGATGCAATACGTGATACTTTGGTGAAACTGATACATACTTTCTACTTACTACTTTCTATTGCGAATCGTTTTCATCATCGATGGGATATCCGTGCCAGATGTATTCCAGCGCAAGCGGCAAAGTCTGGGCGACTACTCTTCCGTCGACATGTCCAGCGGCTTGTGCAAAAACGAACTGGTAGTGATATTTTTTTGCCTGCAGAACTTCTGCCATGCGCTGATTGGAAAGCGGCCAGTTGTGATAAGTCGATTCCGGATCGTGTGATCGAATATCATTTTCGCCAACTTCCATCCAGATCCTGATTGGCTTTCTTCGGCTTTGAGGAATCAAATGCTCGTGATATTCCCAGGCTCCATGCGGAGTCAGCGGATCTAACGGGGACTGCTGGTTAACGAAGGTACCAGAATAGGAGAGTACTTTATGATATAAATCCGGATGGTACCACGCCATAGTGAATGCGCATGCCCCTCCGGAACTGCCGCCGAGTGTCATGCGGCCATCGGGATTTTTGGTGAAAGTTATATGATAATCTTGCGTTATTCGGGGCAGTACTTCCGTCTCAATAAAATCCGCATATTTACCAGAGAGAGTATCGTACTCCAGACCTCGCTCACTGCCCTGGGCGTCCCCGCCTCCTGAATCGAGCATGACAGCCGCCATAACAGGCAGCCGGTGGTCGGCAATCATATTATCTAGAATTGTAGGGAGCTGCCCAGCCCCCATACTATCCTGCGAGACTATAAAAGGAACCGGCTTCCCCGATACACATTGGCTGGGAACGTAGAGCGTCACTCTGCGCTGGTAAGGCACTACCTTGCCGGGAGCAGATTTACTGATCCCAGGATATATTTTACTGTCCGTCGAATTCATGGTGAAGTGATACACCATCCCTTTTGGGACTTCTGGCCTGCGAGTGAGTTCGGGCGCGTTCGTGTACGGGGGCGCAATGAAATAGTCGCCATCTCCTGTGTGATGCGCTAACGGCGGAAGCTTTGAAAAATCTGCGGCCTGTGCCCTTACAGTCGGACGAGCGCTTATTATCAAGCCAATCGCTAACAAGCCGATCATCATTTTTGAACTCATTAATCTAAACCTCTTTCCTGCATGCATATATAATTACCCAGAAAGCTGGGCTTCCAGAATTATGCAATCAGTTCGATCTTGCTGTATGGTTTCCCTTCGGAATTTTGCAGCCATGAAACAAACATCCGATGTTCACAACGCAGCAGTCACGAAAAGTGCTCTGTTCCATGAAAAGAGTATGGAAGTTAGGGTAAAATTCTTATTAACTCTATGCTATTTGTTATTTTATATAAAAACTGCCTTACCTGCCCGGTTAAAAATTAGGGTATACTATCCTGCTTGATGGCATAAATTAGCCATCTCGATTTTAACGATTCATCGACATTGACAACCGAATCGAACGTCTGTTACAATACGGCTGTATTGTAACAGACGCCTGAACAATATTATATCCCGCTTTTTGGAGGAGGGTTCATGCCTGACGGACTAACAGAATCCGAATTTGGCGCTGAAATCCCTCTGCGAAACAGTGTAAAAACTACCTCGTTAGGAGATACACTGCAGTTTATCAAAGGTGTAGGCCCGCATCT
>JBBRDM010000271.1:0-3872 GCA_038203935.1 Chthonomonadales bacterium | reverse complement strand
GGAAGGAGTTTCAGATGCAGAGCTACACTCGTAACATTAGAAATCAAGCATTCACACTCATCGAGTTGCTAGTAGTTATAGCCATCATCGCTATTCTGGCGGCAATTCTATTCCCAGTATTTGCACAGGCACGTGAAAAGGCGAGGCAGACAAGCTGTATCAGCAACCTGAAGCAGCAGGGCCTTGCAGCTATTATGTATGTACAAGACTATGACGAAGTCTATCCGCCCGGTACGATTCGAGGCGTAACAGGTGCAGTAGTCGAAACCTGGAAACAGTTACTGCTGCCCTATGAGAAAAACTTCAATATCTACGAGTGCCCCGATACCAAAGCCGGTGTATCCGAATTCCGCTCAGGCAATCCAGCCACCGACTGGCCCGGTTACTGGTCCATCATGGACGAAAACTGGGTAGACTGCAGCCCAGACTCTCCTCAAAAAATCAACGATCCCTCCTGTGCCCTCAGTGGCAACAACTTCTTTGCTCGTGGCTATACGCTTAGCGGAGGCCCTTTCGGTGTTAAATTTACGATCAACGGTGGGATCGATCAAGATTGTGGCGAGTGCACGAAGACATCTCAGAACATTTCCGGGCTGCCGCAGGTCGCAGAAACAGTCCTTATCATGGACACTAAAAACCTTGAGGCTATCACCCTGCCCGGAGCTATGGCACGATGCTGGAATCAGATGGGAGTAGCTACCACTTCCTTTCCTGATCCATCATCCCCCACAGGAACTCGACGGCGAGTTTCCTGGTTTATCGCCCATACCAAAGGGGTTCAATATGCATTCGCTGATGGCCATGCCAAATGGATGCGTCTTCAGGCTGGTTATGCAGCAAATGTATTAAAATACGACTGCCAACGTCAGCCAACGGATGAGAAAACCTGGCCGTACGATCTATACTCACCAGCGAACTGCGGCGGCGTGCCGGACGCGGCAACCTGCACTTCGTTAACACAGCGTCTGGTAGCACAGGAGCACATCTGATGCCGGTTTTAATTCATGCGCCTGAAGATGCGACATCAAAAACGAATAAGGGCACAGGTAAGCTGAACACTGCCAGGCCGGCAAAATCCAGGATTTACCTTCTGGCAGCCGCTCTCGCAGTGCTTGCCTGCTCTCTTATATTTCTTTTCTCGCGAGGAGAAAAACCATCTGGTATCGATAATAACTTGAAGATCACTAATCCTACCGTGAAAGGCAATTCGGAAGGATACGCACCGAACGGCCAGCTGCTCACACCTGGCAGCCGTCCGGCGAATGCGCGAGACAGCAGTCGCACGTACAATTAGCATCTGCAGTTGTCTGAATCAAAACGCCCCAGGATGCGCAGGCATTCTCTGGGGCGTTCTCTCGAAAACATATATAGTAATTCGGAAAATGAAAAAACTGAATGGGCTATCGATACAGGGATAGAATTAAAAGCGAAACAATAATATCCGTTATAAACCATGTAAAAACTCTCAGTTCTTCCTGTCTCTCCTTTTCACAGGCCTCTATTTAGTAATCACACAACAATTTATAACGAATCAAGAGTTGCCTTGAACCCCTCTCTTAGCGAGGAACGAGCAGGCCGGAGAGGGATCAGGGTGAGGTGCATTTCCCCCTCTCGGTAGGGCAGATGCTCCGTCGTCAGAAGAAAATAGAGGATGAAGGTAACAGGAGTAGTGATGCGGCGCTTTTGTATCTACAGTGCGGTTATTTCCATTTCATTTCTGGATAATAACTTTGGATTGCCGCTTTTAAGTATTGCGTCACAAAGATTTGAGATGAAAATGATTTCTGGAACAGTTCGCAATCTCGCCATACATCAGGATATTACAAAGGGATTTGGAATTCTTAAGATGGGAAGCCGCGACACAATAGGCCGCTTTGGCGGGGGAGCATGGGGGAAAGTTAACGGCGCTGATTTTAATGGCGATGGCACCATTGACCTCGCGGTCACCTTCGGGGCTGGAGGCGGCGCAGCAGGAACCTACAGCGGACTATTTATCTACCGGAATATCGGAACTAAAAAGAAGGGACTCCTCGATTCAGGCTTTCAGCTCGCATCGCATGAAAAAACTCAGGCGAAAGCGCCTGTCATCGGTGATATTAATAGAGATGGGAAACCTGATGTATTTTGTAACGGCTATTTATATATAAACCAGTCCGCCAAACACGAAATTAAATTTAGTAAGGGGATTCCCTCTTCTGCCCCCCACTGGCCACATCCGGGTGACACAGACTGGAAGCATAGAAATATTACCGATCACTTCATTGATGATGACTGGAAGCTGATATTAAAGGATGGATTAACCGGTAATATCGAAACTCTGCACCCTGGCGGCAAAGAACTGCTGGAGGATATATTTATACGGCCTTTTGTCTGTGACTGGAATGGTGATGGCTTGCAGGATATCCTGGCTGGCCAGGAGAGTGGACATATCAGTTTTATTGAAAATAGAGGTGGCCGCTTACAAACCGAGAAATTAATTTCTCAGAAAAATCCCAATGTGAAATCCGGCTGTATCTCTGTTCCGATGGTCTGCGATTGGAATGGAGACGGCATCCCTGATCTTATTATTGGAAACGCTGCCGGTTATATCGAATATTTTGAGGGAACATCTGAAGGATTTAAACCACCCAAACGTCTTGATGCGCTTGGAGAGACAATACGTATTCAGGCGGGCGAATACGGCTCTATTCAAGGCCCTCAGGAAGCACGCTGGGGATATGCGGCCCCGTTCGCAGCAGATTGGGATGGCGATGGCGACTTGGATCTGCTGGCAGGATGTGTGACCGGCGAAATCTACTTCTATGAAAATATAGGGTCGCGAACCAGTCCGCGCCTTGCCGCGCCAAAAAAGCTTACAGTAGACTGGGGAGACAGACATCCGCCATATCCCGAAGGAATACGTTTTAAACCTGAGAAAGACGTTCTTGTAACCCAGTGGCGCTGCCGACCGTGTGTAATGGATTGGAATGGTGACGGACTTCAGGATCTCATCACAGTGGATGACAAAGGACTGCTGGCGCTGTACCCAAGATATAGGCGAAATGACGGAAGCCTTGGTCTTCATCCCGCAGAATATCCTTTTTTAGATGAAGGTGGAAACCCACTCCGTTTTTGCAATGAAAAAGCGCCGGGAAGAAATGGACGCATTGTTTTTGATCTGGTGGATTGGAATGGGGATGGAAAACTGGACATCATTCGCAGTGGCAGCAGTCCAGATGGAAAAAATCTTGACAGCCACTCCAACTTCACCTACTATGAATGCATCCGATATGAGGCAGAACATCGGGCGGTATTTAAAAATATCGGCGAATTAATTCCTGCTGCACAAATAAGACTTCAAGGCCATAACTCCTCCCCCTGGGCAGTCGATATCGATGGAGACGGTCAGCTCGATCTGATTTCTGGCTGCGAAGACGGAAATATCTACTGGTTTTCCCGCAAATGGATTGATCAACTGCAGCACAATCGAGATTGATGACTCTCACTGGCTTGAAAATATGCTAAGATTTAGCATAATCCTTTTCAACAGTTTAGATTCGAGAATTCTTTCTTATTTCCATGTTCTATAAAAAAGTTCTAAGTCCAATTCTTTTCCGCAAGGATCCTGAGGCAGCACACGAAAGTGCTATTAAGCTGCTTTCCATAGCAGGTATATTCCCCTCTTTCTCAAACACACATCCTTTCACTCACCCATCACTGCAGACAGAAGTAGCCGGGATTACTTTTCCCAATCCTGTCGGGCTGGCAGCGGGCTGCGATAAGAATGCTAAGGCCGTTCGAGTATGGCCAATATTTGGATTTGGGTTCGTAGAAACGGGTACTATCACCGCTCAGCCTCAGCCTGGCAATCCCAAACCCAGAGTATTCCGTTT
>JBBRDM010000270.1:0-3929 GCA_038203935.1 Chthonomonadales bacterium | reverse complement strand
CCGAAGCAGTTGAATAGCTCACTACGACATATCCCAGTTTACGGGTAACTGCAAGTACTTTGTCGTTAAATCGCATACCTGGTGGACGGAGAAGCTGAAAGTGCTTCCCGGTGATACTGTTATAAACTATGTCTGCATCATTTACCTCACGATGCAATCCTTTTTCATCCAGAGTGGTCAGTCGATTATGGTTTTGAGAATGATTCGCAGCTTCATTTCCATCTTTAATAGTTTCCAGAAGGAGATCAGGATTCTCTTCCATCCTTATACCTACTTCGAAAAATGTCGCATGCACCTTGTATTGGCGTAATATTTCCAGTATCTTTGCGCAGCTTTCCCGGTGCGGGCCATCGTCGAAGGTAAGTGCGATTTCATTTAATGAACGATTTCCATGAAGCAAAATAGCTTTATCCGGATAGTATAGATCATCACCCTGGTACCGATGTACCCAGTACATTGGATTGATTATCTGATTCCATCTTGCGGTACGATGTTCATTTATCCATGTAAAGCTGCATACCGCTGCAACTACTGAAATCACGATAAGTCTTTTTTTAATATTTCTAAGAATTAATCTCAACTAGGAATAACTGCCTGTTCGTTCAATAATGGTTTCAAAATAGCATGAAGCTTAAATTTGGGTTGACATATACGGGCTTCAACCCGTATAATACGCAGGGTCAGCCGAAGTGGCGGAATGGCATACGCGGTGGTCTCAAAAACCTCTAGGGGCAACCCTGTGTGGGTTCGACTCCCACCTTCGGCATATTTAGTAGAACAAGAACCATCTTAGTTGTGAGATGGTTCTTGTTCTGGTTGGCTAACCTTCCGAGTTGGCAGCCCAGAGAAGTCCGCGAGTCATAATTTCTAAGGATTCAGGCTGTTCGATGGCCGCTGCATTGTGCCCAACGGAATAGTAGAACACTCTTCCTTTACCGAATAATTTAGTCCATATTACTGGCATCTGTACATCGCCATTCGGTACGTGCGGGCCATCTGCCACAGGAAATTTCGTGGTCGCCAGCACTTTATTCGCCGGATCTGTATGCAGGTAGTACTGTTCGGATATCACCTTAAAATCCTGGATGCCTTTCGTGATGAAATGATCATGATCGGTTATATTTACGGTGTATTCCACTTTGTCATTGCCAGGATGAGATACCCATTGACCGCCCGTCATAAACTGCCAGTCCGTAGCTTCACGGAAAGAATCGCACATCCCGCCATGACATCCGCCGATACCAACCCCAGATTGAACCGCTTCGATCACCGGGCTCAACTGCTCACCGGTTATTGTTCCCATAGTCCAGACTGGCACAATCAAATCTAATGATTTAAGTTTTTCAGCATCTTTGAAACTGTCCAGCGAATCAGAGACTTCTACTTCAAAACCTTTTCCTATCAGAGCAGTGTTGAGTAATGCTGCAACCTCTTTTGGCTGATGTCCATCCCAGCCGCCCCAGACGATGAGTGCCTTCTTTGCCATGAGTCTCCCCAAAAATTTGTTCTTACTGCAGATGTCGAAAACATTGATCGGAATCTAACTGCAATAGCTATGATCAGAATACCACACCGAATACTGAGTGGTCAACACCGATCAAATTTCCATTCAAGACGAATGCATCTCGAAAATCTACTTATTAAATGCTGCGGGAATCAAAGGAAATTTCTAAGACTATCTAGAACTCTAATTTATTCGATAGCTGGATAATCGATCCTCTAAATAACGCAACTCAGGAGATTTTACTCATGAAAATAGGTATCAATCGGTGGACACTGCCTTCGGAACTGAGCCTCGCAGAAAGTTTTAGGATGGTAAAACGTGCAGGCTTCGACAGTATCGAGATTAATATTGCTGAGGATGGCGAACTTCGGCCAGACTCTAATGAAACGGAAGTAAAAGCGATTCTCGCTTCATCCAAAGAAGCTGGTGTGCAGATATCGAGTGTGTCCTCGGGTCTGGGTTGGAAATATCCACTGACATCTGGGGATGAAGCCGTTCGGGCAAAAGGAATTGCGAACACCAAGGCAGCGCTGCAGGCAGCAAAATGGCTGGATACAGACACAATACTATTGGTTCCAGGAATTGTCTCTCCTGAAATATCTTACGACGATGCCTATACTCGCTCTCAGAATTGCCTGAAAGAGCTTGCACCTACTGCGGAAAGCCTCGCAGTTTCGATTGGTGTTGAGAACGTTTGGAATAAATTTTTGCTTTCGCCTTTAGAGTTCAGGAACTATCTGGATGAAATTAACAGCACCCACGTAGGCGCTTACTTCGATGCGGGGAACGTTCTTGTCTATGGATACCCTGATCAGTGGATTCGCATATTGGGTAAAAGAATTAAAAAAGTCCATGTTAAAGATTTCAAGAGCAATATAGGAAATATCACTGCTTTCTGTAATCCTCTCCAGGGAAATGTACCCTGGGCAGAAGTAAATAAGGCGCTGCGGGAAACTGGCTATGATGAGTTTATTACCGCTGAGGTGGAAGGATACGGCCCCAATCCGGAACTGGGCTTGAAGCATATATGTGAATCGCTGCGCGCTGTATTTGCATCGTGAGCGAAGAACCTGACATAACTAAAACCGACTCGGATGTGATATCGCAGGATCGACTGAGCAGCACCGTCTATGCATTTGGAGTCGTCAGCTTTCTCACGGATATTGCATCTGAAATGGTCTATACGCAAGTCCCGCTCTTCCTCACTAGGACTTTAGGTGCATCTGCAGGTGTGGTGGGGATTATCGAGGGAGTTGCGGAGAGCTCTGCCAGCCTCCTTAAAGTGGTTTCCGGCAGTCTATCGGATAGATCTGGCCGCAGGAAACCACTCGCGGTCGCTGGGTACTCCCTGGGTGCAATCTACAAACCGCTTCTTGCATTTTCCGGATCCTGGATAGCTGTTTTCCTGCTGCGGTTCATGGATAGACTGGGCAAAGGTATTCGAACATCCCCTCGTGACGCCCTGATTGCCGATACTACCCCCAAACATCTTCGTGGTCGAGCATTTGGGCTCCATCGAGCTATGGACACCACTGGCGCAGTAGTTGGGCCGCTGCTTGGCCTATGGTTCCTCACGCATATCTCCCAGGATCTTAGAAAACTTTTTCTGTTCGCAGGAATCCCCGGTATCCTCTCCGTCGCCACTTTAATAATTTTTGTCCGAGAACCCAAACGCTCTACTGCATCCGAAACTCACATACTGCCAAAATTCAGATGGAGCGATCTCGACCCTGGCTATCGCCGGTTTCTGTGGGCCGCATTCCTATTCAATATGGGGAACTCCAGCGACGCATTTCTCATCTTACGCGCAGGATCACTGGGCTTTTCCAGCACCCAGCTGCTGGTGCTCTATGCTGCCTTCAATATTGTGGAGATGTGCCTCGGTTATGCGGCAGGGCGGCTCTCAGATTCGGTGGGCAGGCGCCCGCTGATTATTGCCGGCTACACTGTTTTTGCACTGGTCTATTTGGGATTTGCTCTGGTGCACACCAAGACAGGGATATGGATTCTGTTTCTGCTTTATGGAGGCTATTACACTCTCACACAGGGAACACAGCGCGCATTTGCCGCAGATATGGCAGATCCAAAACATCGTGCGGCACAAATTGGCGTATTTCAAACAGCAGTCGGCATCGCGCTGCTGCCAGCAAGCATTATCGCAGGCAGGCTCTTCGACTGGAATCCAGCAGCGCCATTTTACTTCGGAGCAGTGATGGCTTTTATCAGCATTATCGTATTTACAGGTGTTAAAAAAACTGCTAAATAAGCGATTGCATTTTCTTCCCTCAAAATGAGGCCAAATGATTAAACTCCTTCACAAAACGACTGGTGAAATACTTGCAGAATTGGATATTGAACACTACTATCAGGCCGATATGGAGGGGTTGAATCTCGCTGAAGTCGATCTGAGAAATGCTTCGCTTTA
>JBBRDM010000269.1:0-4013 GCA_038203935.1 Chthonomonadales bacterium | reverse complement strand
GTCAAAAGGTTTATCATGACAAAATCATGCACCGAAAAAGTTATACGTTCGCATGTTTAGGAAGAGGCTCAGCAGCCCCCATAGTGAGCCCATGACGCAGTCTCCCAGAATAAGTCCTAGGAAGAAAGGCAGCAGCATGCGATAGATGCGAAGCCCGCCATAACGCATTGTCAGCCCTTTGCATATCCATGCAATAAGAAGTGGCAGCCAGACGATATTGATAGCCCATGCGGACGATACGGCAAAACCAATCGGATGGAATGGAAAACCGGGGAGATCCTGCCGTAGAACCATTAAAATGAGTGTCAGAAGCACTCCCGCTCCAATCGCAAGTATTCCTCCTGAACTGTATTGGCCATCGAGCACACCACCATTCCAGCTTGACATACGCTCATAACTCTCTCTTGCAAAATGAGTTCCGGCATTCCACTTCGCTGCAGTTCCAAGCTGATAGGCCTGGTGCTCATAGGCCCAAAATGTGCTGATTGCTCCAAAAAAAGTAGTAAAAAGAATAACTGCCATCATTTTTCGCGATTCGATATGGCGCATCTTCGCCATCTGCATACTCTCCAGTGCGATTGGCATGGTATCGTTGCTGCGCGAATACGTCAAGGGGTAACTGAGTGAAAGAAAAGCTAAATCGGTTTGGCGGAAACTGGTTGTTCCTGCTGCCCGCGTCATTATATTATCTGGTCCCATGAAAGTGAAATCATGAATAGGCGCGCCAAGTTCCGCGCGGATACGCGTTACCACCGTCAGAAAAGCAATGTAAAGAATGAAAAATAGTACTGCCACCCACAAAGTCACTTTCATGAGAAGTGTGAATACGATAAATCCAATAAAACCTATGCCAATTCCTATCAGGGCAGCACGGTCTGAAAGCGCTTCTGGCGAGGTGTTCCTTGTATGGACTTTCGGCTCTGGTTTTCCTTTGCGGAAGGCGGACTTGAATATCGCAGAGTAATGCCTGCGGCCGGACCATATATAGATGCCAAACAGTGCAATAATAGAGCCGAATCCCTGTTCTCGAACGAACGGAAAATCCGGCGTCGCATCCCATGCCATAGCGGATGAAAATACGAGCTGCGCCTTCCAGAAAAAATAGAAGAACCAGCAGGAGAACAGCAGATCGAGGGGCAGCAAGTACCCCAATCCTATAGCGATTGGGTAGAGCGTTATGGGAAACCAGTCGATGGCATTCCAGGGTTTGATTGTAAATAGGGGTTTGAGGTCTATAATTCCAAGCGGAATTGGCTGCATTATGGGATAGAGGAATGCCAGCCCATTGTAGAGGTTCAGGCCCGCCGCAACGACGAAGCCAGCCCACATCAAGCGATTCTTGAAGAACTCGGTACCATTTCCACCCTCAGTCATCTGAATTGGAAGCCATATGATGGGAAACGTTAGACGCTCATGATCTGCCCATTGGCGGCGCACGAGAACATTTATGCAGTAGGCTACCAGGAGTATAAGGCAGAAAAACAAGGTCCAGGATAGAGTGGGGACAATCCACGCCCGCAAAATTTCGGGCCGGTAAAATGAGCTATTGCCCAGATAGTGGCCGCGCAGTACTTCCCGGTCGCGAATGACCATCCAATCAGGGAATGACTTTGCGAAGGCATTCCAGCCGTTTTCCGAAGAGCCAAACCAGGCCCCATGCCCGACCATTCCAATAGCAATATTCAACCCGGACTGGCCTGCCATGCCCGTTGAGATCGTAAGCATGGTGTAGATCGTGAGAAGCTCCCCCTGGTGAAAAGCCAGATCGGATCTATACCGGCGGAGGAGTTTATTAAAAAGCGAGAAGAGAAAGAGGGTAAAAATGCAGTTTGCAAACAGCGAAAGCAGTGAAGGATATGGGCCGAACATCACCTCTTCCATCCTCAGAACCCAGAACGCATTGACTGGAGTGAGGAATATTCCGATGAGAACGGCCCGTCTGGTAACTCCTTTAGGACTCTTCAAAAAGTCGCTCCCCGCGATGCAGGCGCAGTGCAATCTGATACGTCTGCCCCTGCGTGCGCATCGTGGGAGCGTGGGCAGCAAGGTAACGAATCGCCGCAATGAGTATCTGGCTTCCTTCCGGCGTACCCCGATGAAGCGAGAACTGCTGAAACGACGCTTCTATCATCTGAATGGTATGGAAGTCGCGGTCTTCTCGAAGCAGCAGCTGGCCGATTAGGGTCAGCAGATGATCTGGATTGCCTCCTTTTTCAAGATAAGACGCGACCACACCTCCCGCTTGATTTACCTGCTGCTGACGGTCCAGCATAGAAGTTATTTCATCGAGCGCAGTTGTGCCGGACAGTTCGGAGGGAATAAGGCGGGCATTTGGAACATTGAGGAACCGGTCGAGATAGATGCTCATCGCCGCATCGAACACACCTCGGAGAAGTTCGTGCGAGGAAACACGACGCAGGCCTTGATGTACAGCGTTTGCGAAGGTGAAAGTGTGCATAGCTCGATCCCAATCACCAAACTCATTGCTGGTATGGAAGCGGGCAATCCGCAAAGCAGCAGAGTAGGCCACCAACCCTGCAAGTTCTTCGAAAGATGCTCCTTCTCGCAGGGATGTCAGCAAAGCTTCGATTGTTTCCGATGGTTCTTCGCCGATCAGAATATCCAGCATCCTCTCTCTTCCCTGCCATTTTCCATTCTTAGCTTTTCCTAGTTCCAGAGTTTCGGGAAGTTTTGTAAATGCTCCTTCCAGCAGCGCGATGAGATCGATCGGATTGCGCCAGGAGTTCGATTCCTCCATACGGTCTGCACTCGCGTAGCTGGAAACGAGGCTGGTCAGAACCGGCTCTGCAAATTCCCATCCCGCCTGATCCAGCGCTTCCAACGCTTTATTCGTAAAATCAAGAGGATGACCTACATTGATGTAACGATGATCGGTGACGGCAGAGAAGAGCATATCTGCCATCTGAGAATGATTGGCTCCGGCTCTAATTGCGGAGACAACACAGCGCTCTGCGCCCTCAGAATCGCGCACTTCGATGAACTGCCGAAACCAGCGTTTCAGAGTAGGCAGATCAGAATTCTCACCCGGCAGCGGGCGAATTCCAAAACGCGGTGGCATGCCCGCACAGTCGCTTGAAATGGCGGAAAGGCCATGAAACAGGGCGCGGGAACGGTCTGGAATGCTGAGCTGTGGCACTATATTCATGAGGCAGGTGAGCATCGTCAATCCCTGTCCCCAGCCAGCCCGTCGATAGGTTACTCCGAAGTTCAACCCGGTTCGGAACGGCTCAACCGGCTCGACTCTCCGGTCCAGCAGGAGAATAACAGATTTGCCCAGCACGAGCGAGATATTCCGTTCCAAGCCCACTTCGAGGCGTTCTCGCTGCTGTGCAATCGGATCTTGATGGGGAGTTAAATCGACCCAGACCTCTTCGCCGCGTACCTGAGTTGGGAAGGAGCGGACATCATCGGCCCACTGATCAAAAGTCCCGCCGCTTCTCAGGTCGAATCTGGCCTGATGCCAGTGGCAGGTCAAAACGCAGTCTTTCACGGAACCTTTATTGAGAGGAAATCCCAGATGGGGGCAGCGATTATCCACCGCATATATCTCCCCTTCGTGTGCAAAAAGGGCGATGGTATTTCCGTCAAGATGGACTACTTTGCATCCTTCCTTCTGTACCTCAGTAACGGAAGCCGCACAAAGCCAGCGATCATCAGCGACAGCAGTCATAGCAAACCTCCTTAGATAATTAACAGGAACTAAGGAGGTATTCTAGCTGACTGTTACAGAGACCTGCTTACTCGTGAAGAATTAATATTCACTCATGTTACGCAGCCAGGCAGTTCATTAAGATTAGATAAGAACTTTTCCATAATGCAGTCGCCTGCGTGATTGAAACAATGTAATCTGCGCTAATCTGAGTAATCTGGTGCGCCAGGATAAGCCTGGTATATCTAGCTGAGTGAAATGTCTCAGCCGTGCAATTGCTCATTCGGCACGTAGCCCACCAGCGATGTTCTCGGGTAACCGCAGCATCGAAGCCTGGGAAAGC
>JBBRDM010000268.1:0-4017 GCA_038203935.1 Chthonomonadales bacterium | reverse complement strand
GATCAGATAAAAGGGTTTTTAGTTTTTTATCATTCATTTCAACGTAAAATCGAAACTTAGAATAAGGTAATAGAATCCGATTAACATTTAATTCATAATCAACACCATAATAGGCCAAAATAAAGCTCATATCAACAAATTGATTGCTATATTTAGGAGCATGCTGCTGAAGATTTATCCACTCTTTCATCTTTGATCGTGGGGCAACTTTTTCGAATTCATGGACGCTAGGATTCCATGTGCCATCATGAAGACTCAAGTTTATAATCTTTTTATGTATTTGTTCAATCAAAACTGGAGTAGTTTTAGAAGTGGAACTGGATATATTTTGGAAAAATAGAAATGAAAACGCAATTATAATCATGGCATATCTCACAACTTGACAAAATGATTAAATTAACTCAATAGCTGCTTATTTTATACCTCAAGAGACTGCCGAAAATCCTTAAAGAATAAAAGGAGATGTAATGGATTGGTCGGGGATTCTTCCATGCCGTATTTTAGATAAAACGCTCGCGCTTCTTCGTCTTTGGCATGGACGTGAAACACCCTTCCGCCGATAGCTTCTGATCCTGCAAGGGAACGACGCAATGCATCACGGAATAAGGCCTATCCGTAGCCCTTTCGCTGCTCGCTGTGGTCAATAGCAAAACGTGCCATGAGTATAACGGGATGAGGATAATGCCCCTGACCCTTCATAACTCGGATAGGTGCATCTTCTGCTACGATATAATGAACTAGCAATCGATTCCTGGGACTGGAAATTTATCACTGGAACAGAGATCGGTCACTTCATTGCGGATTTTGGAGATGGCTGTCTCGTCAAACTTGTAATCTTTGCCGTCTTTTGTACAGGCTGCAGCAACGCGATCCATCCAGTCGGCTATTAGAAGCATTTCTGGTTCTGTGAAACCGCGAGAGGTAGTTGCAGGCGTACCTATTCGAAGTCCACTCGGAGAAAACGGTTTGCGCGGATCGTTCGGCACCGAGTTGAAGTTCGTCTCCAGACCGGCATCGTAGAGCGCGCGGGCAAACGGCTTGCCGGGGATTTTGCGAGATTTCATTACATCGATCAGGATAAGGTGGTTGTCCGTGCCGCCTGTCACCAGAGAGAAACCGCGCTCCATCAGTGCGGAGGCCAGTGTTTTGGCATTCGTGACGATCTGTTTTGCGTACTGCTTGAACTCTTCCGTCATCGCTTCGCGGAAGCAGACAGCGAGCGCCGCCATCGTATTTCCGTGCGGACCGCCCTGCAGCGTCGGAAAGACCGCCTTGTCGATGCGATCCGGCAGAATCTGATCCGGGTTGTCCTTCATCGGTCGGTTTTTGCAGAGCACGAAACCACCACGCGGACCGCGAATCGCTTTATGGCTGGTGGAAGTGACCACATCGGCGTAAGGAACCGGATCGGGATGCACTCCGCCGACGATAAGGCCATTGATATGCGCGATATCCGCCACAAAATAGGCATCCACTTCATCGGCAATCTCACGAAACCGCTTGAAATCCCAGACACGCGGATAAGCGGTTCCACCAGCGAAAATTACATTGGGCCGGTCTCTTTTAGCAATCTCCAGAATTTGATCGTAGTCTAGCACTCCTGTTTCCGGGACCATCCCGGTGATTCCCTGCTCCGCGTTATAACCATAGAAAGAAGATTGGTAGAGTATCCCACTGAAGTTCACACCCCAGCCGTGAGTAAGGTGACCGCCGCTCGGCAGGTGCATCCCTAAAACTTTATCGCCAGGTTTCATCAGCGCGTAGTATGCCGCCATATTTGCTGGCGAACCGCTGTGCGACTGGACATTCGCATGATCGGCTCCGAAAAGCTGTTTGGCACGGTCGCGTGCTAAGTTTTCTATCGCATCGATCAGCTCGTTGCCTTCATAGTATCGCTTTCCAGGATAGCCCTCCGAATATTTGTTGCAGAAGACAGTGGCCATCGCCTGCATAACCGCGGCGCTGGTATAGTTTTCGGAAGGGATAAGCCGTATGACATCCTTCTGCCTTTTAATCTCTTGTAGTGTAAGCTTGTAAACTTCAGGATCAGCATCATGAAGAAACTCGAACTGGGAAGCGGTCGAAACAAACGGGGAATCTGTTGCAGCAGGCATTCAGGAAATCTCCTAACCAGAATAAGCGGTCGATACATACTATGAATAATTGTACCCTTCCCTCAGCATCGAAGTCAAACAGAGATTTCTGTGCAGTAATTGCGATCTGTGCGGTTCAAAAAAAATGATTTAGGAGGTACAATCACATTTAGTTTAATTTATATAAATACCGATCCATTCGGCTCTATAACAAGGGGCATATTACGCATGTATGAACTGCTAACGAAGATCCAGAGTCCTGCTGATCTCAAATCTCTCTCGCGAGAGCAGCTTAAGCAGGTAGCTGACGAACTCCGCCAGGCAATCGTAGATAATCTTTCTAAAACCGGCGGGCATTTCGCCTCTGATCTTGGCGCAGTAGAACTCATACTTGCGCTCCATACCGTCTACTCCGTTCCAAACGATAAAATAATCTGGGATACCGGCCATCAGTGCTACGCGCATAAAATGCTTACGGGCCGGCTCGATAAATTCAGCACACTGCGCCAGTACGGCGGCCTGAGTGGATTCCTGCGCCGTGAAGAGAGTGAATATGATCTGTTTGGCGCCGGACACGCAGGAACAAGTATTTCTGCGGCTTATGGATTTGCGGCAGCCAGAGATATGAAGGGCCGCACCAACATGGAGAACGTCCTTGCCGTGATCGGCGATGCCTCTATGACCGCCGGCCTCGCACTTGAAGGACTGCACAACGCCGGCCACAGCGGACGAAATTTTACTGTCGTATTAAACGATAACGAGATGAGCATCGCGGAGAGCGTCGGTGCACTTGCGACCTACCTCGCAAAGCTCCGCGTCACTTCGCTCTACCAGAACGTCGAAGCACAAACCAAAAACGTTTTAAAAATGGTACCCGGCTCTCCGGGCCGAGCGCTCACCAGGGCTGCCGGTTCGATGCTCAAGCATAATCTTACTCACCTCGTTTCACAAAACCAGTCTGGCGTTCTTTTTGAGGAACTAGGTTATGAGTACATTGGTCCGGTGGATGGTCATAATCTTGACCTGCTGATAGATCTGTTCCACCAGATCAAGCAGATGAGCGGCCCGGTATTTGTCCACCTTCGAACCACCAAAGGCAAAGGATTCGATGCCGCCGAGGCAAACGCCAGAAAGTGGCATGCAGTTACTCCTCCCATGTTTGACGAAGCTGTCATCAGTTCAGCCCCGCCAAAAGCCAGCAGCACAACCTGGACGAACGTCTTCAGCAAGACCATTATCGATCTGGCGAGCAAAGACTCACGTATCGCAGCGATCACCGCGGCGATGCCGGATGGAACAGGCCTTACGAAATTTAAAGAGGCTTATCCAGACCGTTATTTCGATACGGCGATTGCCGAGCAGCACGCCGTCTGCTTTGCGGCCGGCATGGCGGCCGAGCGCATGAAGCCGATTACAGCGATTTACAGTACATTCCTTCAGAGAGCCTACGATATTATTCTTCACGATGTCGCACTTCAAAATCTGCCCGTAATCTTCTGTCTTGATAGAGCCGGTGTGGTTGGAGACGACGGACCTACCCATCATGGCGTTTTCGATATCGCATTCCTGCGCTCGATTCCAAATGTGACGATGCTTGCTCCTAAAGACGGCGAAGAGATGGAAGCGATGCTGCGTTACATGGTTCAGGAACACGTCGTCGGTTCCCATTCTGGCCCAATTGCAATTCGATACCCGCGTGGCAATACACCGACCATTGATTGGGACAAAGATTCCGAACCGATCCAGTTCGGTAAATCTGAAACGATTATGCGCGGTGAGGACGTGGCAATGCTGGCTTATGGAAGTATGGTTGCACCGGCATATGAAGCGGCGAAGACTCTTCGAAAAGAGGGTGTGCGAGTAGAGCTCATCAATCTCCGGTGGGCAAAGCCGCTGGATGAGTCGGCAATTTTGGATGCAGCCA
>JBBRDM010000267.1:0-4032 GCA_038203935.1 Chthonomonadales bacterium | reverse complement strand
GAGCTTCACTTGTCTGCCTGCTCTCCTGCACATCTTCTCCCCTGACAATTCTACTAAATCAAAACGAAAAAAATGTCCATTACTGAACATTTAATCTATGCATTTCGTCGGTTGAACTATCACACCGATGTGAAGGTGTTTCACATAGTTCAAACGGTCGGGACTTATAACAATAAGTCCCGACAATATTAACAGCTGTTCCTATGCGCACTCACACAGAATGGAAAAATCAATGCAAATTTTCGAATATTTACCGTTCAGAAAAATTTCGACTCTTTCAATATCTGGGCTCTTGTTAATGGCTGCTGCAGTATCTATTCCTGCACCGTTTGCTATTGCGAAACCAGGCTATCAGAGCGCCGCTGATGCACAGGGGCTGATTGCGGATAGAACGCTGATTGGAGAACAGCCTGCATTTTTGAGAGCTCCAACAGAACGGATCACCTTGAATACTTCTGAATCGGCGCTGCATATTATCGATAATCAATATCTCGCGCTTCCTTATCTTAGCAGCGGAGAGAACAAGAAAATCTACGTTCGGATGGATAAGCTGCGCAGAGCTATTGCAAATAACAGAGCTATGCAGGCCCTCCTGCAATCTCCTCTGACCAGTGAAAAAATTAAGTCTGCACTTCAAAATACTATTCTATTCATTTCCATTCCTGCTATGGGTGAGAACGGATATAACGAATTCAATGCCTTGAGTTTGCCTGGCGCTCGAAGAACAGGTATGCCCAATGGAAAGTTTTCAAACTTGTTCAATCGATCTGGAAATGTGAACACCGCACCAAAGAGCAAGTCTCTGCCTGAAATACAATCCGATCAGAGTAAGAACTCGCCAAAAACAAACCCCAATTTGGGATTCTTCTCGGAGGTTCAGCCACCGAATTCTTCTCCCACTCCATCTCCCGCAGCGCCACCAGGAAAATTTGGAATGGGGCGCAGGGCTGCTCCGCTGCGTGATTTATCCGCTTTTATTGCGCTATCGGATGACAGCAGGCAGGCCGCACTCTATGTTTTTGGCAGCATTCCTGAAAATTCTGATCCATCGATGCCATTCAACTTTACAGTGGAAGCGAAGCGGTATGCGCCCTCAGCAGGAACTTCGAAAGTGGATTATAACACTTCAGCCGAGATCAATACGCTCCTGGATAAGGCATCGCTTGGAACGGCAGGTGGAAATCAAACCCAGGCAGGGGGCTATTTCTGTAATGTGTATCCGCTGACGCTGCCGGATCCTGGAGGACAGTTCGATATCTTGATCAGCTATTGGATGAATAATTCGATCGCATTAACACATGGAATCGCCATAGCCAAACGAAACGCTGCTCCGGCTTCCGGTGTAAGTATTGCAGATAGTTTGATTACGATTCCCATGACCAGAATACAGTATTTTCAAAAAGATTATCGTTACGAACTGCTAAAATCCACATACGTTGGCGAACGCATTAGCCAGTTTACCCTGCGCAGAAAATGAGCGGCAAGACGCACGATATCCAGGCTCTTATCAGCTTGTAACACAGAGCAAGGCGATAGCAGCCTGGAAAGTTTGCTTGACACGCAATTCTATATATGCTAGACTGAAGTCGGAAAGGCGCGCACCCCCACGCCGTCATCCCCCCTTTTTGCGCGAATTTAGCTCCTCAGAATGGACCTCAATACCAGGCAAGGCAGGCGTGAACAAGGACTGCGAATCCAGCAGGCCGTCGAACGTGCCGGGTTCTCAATCGAAGAACTAGCGGTTCGAATAGGCTGTTCACGCGCGCTTATTTATCAGTACCTCTCCGGTTCCACCCTTGCACAGCCCGACCGCCTCCAGCAAATTGCCGCGATATGTGAAATCTCTTTATCCAGTTTTTATGATGAATCTGCCTCGGTACCGGTTGAACCAGCGGCCAGCAAGCTTTCAGAAGTAGTTGCGCCGATTACTCAAGATACGCTTGCGCGCCAGAATGAAATTCTGAATAATTTACAAATTCTAGCGGATGCACAAGAATCCCCTGCAGATTTTAAGGCGCTTGCGGATACTTCAAATCGTATTATTCAACTCGCCGGTCAACTAGGCGATAAATCAGCGCTCACTAAGGCTCAGATGCGGCTTGGGAATGCGCTGTTAAGAATCGCAGATTATCCCAGAGCATCCGAAGCGCTTCAGTTTGCAGTCGCTGCAGCTGCAGAGAGTGGCGACATTCAAAGCGAAACCTCTGCCAGGCAGGGACTTGGCTCCGCGCTGGTATCTATGGGCAGAGCTGAGGAAGCGAGGGCACAGTTTGCTCACATCGCAGCCGGCCCGGTATTTCGAGGGAGATGGCAGGGTACTATCTCGCTCGGAGGAATTCATGAGATGCTGGGGGAGTATCAAAGCGCCATGGCGCGTTTTGATGAAGCGGCTGCTATGCTCGATGAAGCTGCTGCTACCGGACAAACATCGGCGCAGGAAATCGCCTCTGGATTGATTTATGTCAATACGAACAGACGCAACGTCTACATGGATGGCGGTGATTTTGATGCTGCACGACTTCTCGCTGTAAAAGGAATGGGAGATGCGGAAGCGATAGGCAATGCAGATCAGCATCTTGAAGCCAGATTTGATCTTGCCTGGTGTGATTTCAACTGTGCCCGATGGTCGGATGCGTATCATGGATTTACAAGTATGCTGCAGCTGGCCCGTTTCGTAAATGATCAAGGCCGCGAAACATTGGCGCTGGCCTGGCTTGGAATCTTAACAGCGGCCGCGGGTGATTTTGCTTCTGCGATAACGTATGGTAAAAATGCGCTTACTATTGCCTTGCAGCATGGCGACCGACGGGGAGAACTGTATGCTCAGCTGGCACTAGCCGACGCGTATATTGGGCAGGGAGATCGGCAGAGCGAAGCAAGGTATCATACCAATCAGGCGCTCGCTGTTACGATTTCGCTCAGACAGGAACGTGGTGAGATCGAATGCAGGCTGCGTCTTGCACGGCTTGCGGCTCAAACTAAAGATTTATCGGCTCTTCGGGAGGCAGCGGAACGTTCGTTACAAAGTGCTCTCTTGCTGGGATCACGCCATCTGGAATGCCTTGCAAGATGCTGGCGTTGTGCGGCCATATCAATCGATCCAGAATCCGGAAATGACCAAATAAGTGAGGCGCTTACAGAGCTAAATACGGCATTGGTTCTATCCCAGGAAATGTATTTTTCGGAAGGAATCTGGCGTGCCAATTATCTGCTTGGCAGTATGGTGATCAGGCAAACTCCCAAAAACTTTGATAGAGCCAGGGAATATTTTTCGGCATCTATAAATCAATTGGAAATACTTCGAAGTCAACTTATTACCGCAATGCTTCCCGACACATTGCTGGAAAATTGGGATGCTCTGCAGGTATATCGTGAAATAATAGAGGTTATGCAGCAGGTTGACCGCAAGGAAGCGGATAAAATTATTGAAGCCGCGGCGTGGCCGCCGTTAGAATTGCTCAGTTCGCGTGGAGACGAAGCAGCAAATTCCGATTAAGGTTTATCTACGAATGCAATTCATCCAACGCAGTGTACATAGAGGTATTTTAAATATTTTCAATTCGAAGTTAGGTCGCCTCCTGACTGGCGGCATCTGCATTCTTAGTTTATCAACTGGCTGTGGACATGGCGGTCTCGGGCTTCCGTTTACCGGTGGGGGATTTCCCACTGGCTTGAGCACACGAATGGCTGGAAGAGTGGTACATGCCGACAATTCACTCCAGCCTATTAATAATGCCACAGTTATCGTATCTGTTTCCGCGCCAGGTTTTGTAATTTCGCAGGTGCAAACCCAGTCTGCTCAAGATGGATCGTTCAGTTTGCCCGATATACCGACCGGTACGAATGGAGTTGCAGCGGAAGTAGATATCGTGCCCACTGATAAAAGTTTGCAGGAAACCAAACTTAAATTTGCCATTCAGCATGACCAGCCAGTACAGTTGATAGCTTCCATACCTCCTGCGAGTTTTGATGTAAATCAGGTGGCAAGCGTCTCTGTCACCCTCAGCAAAACAACCATACCAACGCAGGAAA
>JBBRDM010000266.1:0-4050 GCA_038203935.1 Chthonomonadales bacterium | reverse complement strand
CGCAAGTTTCCCCACTGCGCTCACTTTCGATACCAATAGCCGTGACGTCTGCAGCGCGAAGCGAGGGAGAACCAACACGCCGCTCCAGGCGCTGGACACTCTCAACGATCCTATATTTGTAGAAGCAGCAGGGGGGCTGGCGATTCGCATGATGCAGCACACGCATGCGGAGCAGGGCAGAGCAGTCTACGGTTTCCGCTGCGCCGTAACGAGGCTCCCTTCACAGCAGGATACTCAAAAACTGCTCATCCTCTATCGGAACGCCAGAATGCGTTTCGAGGATAAACCCGCGCTGGCGAACAGTCTTCTTAAACAGTGCAATATTCAGCCATTTGAGAATAAAATCATTGATACTGCTGCCTGGGTGGTCGTAGCGAACGTAATTTTGAATATGGATGAGACTGTGACGAAAGGTTAGGAACTTGAGCAGCGAAATCGAAAGAGTTAAAGGGATCACGCGTCGATATTTCCTGGGACGAACGGGGGCAGCCTCGATCGGCGCTATAGGGCTTGCGGCGCTACTAAATGATGACGCCTTCGCCGATGTTCTCGAAAAACGCACCGATCCGCTCGCGCCAAAACAGCCCCATTTCAAACCTACGGCCAAAAGCGTGATCTTTCTGAATATGACTGGAGCGCCATCGCAGATCGATCTATTCGATTACAAACCGGTTTTGGCCAAAATGGATGGTCAGCGTATCTCGGATGAGGCCGTAAAAGGGCTGCGGCTCGGGCCATTCACCAATAAAGATACGATGAAGGTGTTTGCTTCGCCCTGGAAGTTTGGACAGCATGGGCAGGCGGGAGTTCATATTTCAGAACTAATGCCGCACTTGTCCAGTATCGTCGATGATATCTGCATGATCCGCTCGATGCATACCAATGAGATCAATCACGTCCCAGCACAGCTATTTCTCAGTACCGGTTCGCCGCGCATGGGCAGACCAACCATGGGGTCGTGGGTTTCGTACGGCCTGGGCAGCGAAAATAAAAACCTGCCAGGTTTCGTTGTGCTCACTTCCGGAAAATCCGGGCGTTGCGGAGCCACATGCTGGGGCAGCGGGTTTCTGCCAAGTGTCTATCAGGGGGTGCCTTTCCGATCCGCCGGGGACCCTGTTCTCTATATCAACAATCCCGAGGGTATCGATTCCTTGCTCCGCAGGCAGACTCTCGATACACTAAAGTCACTCAATCAGAACAGTCTGCATCACTTCGGGGATCCAGAAATCGCAACCCGTATCGAATCCTTTGAGATGGCTTACCGGATGCAGACCAGTGTTCCAGAACTCATGGATATCAGTACCGAACCCAAATCCATTCAGGAATTATACGGAACCGAGCCGGGAAAATCTTCGTTCTCCAACAACTGCCTCTTAGCACGGCGGCTCATCGAGCGCGGGGTACGTTTCGTTCAGATCGACCACGGCGGCTGGGATCATCACGGCGGCGGAGACCAGAATTTGATGTCCGGCCTTCCGGACCGCTGCAAGCAGACGGATCAGGGAGCAGCTGCTCTCATCAAAGATTTGAAACAGCGCGGTATGCTCAAAGACACGCTTGTGATCTGGGGCGGGGAGTTCGGCCGCCAGCCGATGGCCCAGGGTGTGGTCACCAAACAAGATGCTGGCCGTGATCATCTCCGCGGAGCTTTTACCATCTGGATGGCAGGCGGAGGAATCAAAAGCGGTATCTCGCACGGACTCACCGACGATTTCGGACTTAACGTGGTCGAAAATCCAGTCCATGTTCATGATCTTCAAGCGACCATTCTGCACTGCCTCGGTATCGATCATACGCGACTGACTTACAAATTTCAAGGCCGCAACTTCCGCCTTACGGACGTCGAAGGCAGCGTCGTCAAAGACATACTCGTATGATAGAATTCGTAATGATCAGGGAAAGTCAACATTATGCCTGATAACCAATCCATTAAATCTGCGCCTTCCTCTTCCATCAGTGAATCGAAAACTGAGGAGACAGCTGTGCAAAGCGCCACTCCCTCTCATCCACTCCCCGCGGGAGGCTGGCTGGTTTTGGAAGTTGGAGCAGTTTGTGCATTATCTGCTCTTTGGTACTACTGGCGAAGGGCGGCTATTCGAACCTGGTCGCGCTTCGCAAAGCAGATCAATGCAGAGTTTGCGGAAAAAAATCAGTTTTCTCCCGCGTGGGTTTCGGGTTCGTATCGCGGCAGGCTGTTCATGCTGGAAACCACCGTCAGCCATGAAGACGATGCGCCTTATTATCACACAGAAGCAAGTATGCCGCTTAAAAATAGTGCAGGATTTATTCTGGGCGTCCGCCGAAAGAGTTTGCTGGAAGAGGTTCAGACTAGAAACGAGAGCAGCTATTCTCAAGGAGCGAATGACGGCAGGAGATTTGGTGTGCTAATCGATCTGGAAGACCCGGAATTCGAGCGGAAATTCTTCGTGATCACCAATGACGCGGTCAATATTTCGACAGTGCTAACTCCGGAAGTTCGTAAGGAGATGAGCAGATACAGCGATGTCGAACTCTACATTCGCCGCGAAAAGCTGGAATGGCGCCGGGCAGGTGAAGAACGAGAACTGCGCCATATAGAACGACTTTCCAACATGCTTGCCGATCTCGCGGAATCGGTAGAAAATCTACCTAAACGGAACTACTCCCTATCCGAAATGATGGCAGATGAGTCGCTCATCAGTAAAGGTGTCTAAGTTTCTCAATCCGCTATTACTGTAAGGCGCGAATATATTCGATATAATTAGATTAGGATTAGTAGATTTTTGAGATAAGGAACAATTGGATGGCGAATTCCACCATTGAAAAACGGCTTTCTATTGTAGAAGCAGAATTGACGGAGATAAAACGGAGATTGGGCGAGAATCTTTTACTTCCTAATCCTATCAATGTAGATAAAAACACTCATAGTGATCCATCATTGAAACCACTAACAATCGCTGAAAGATTTGCTGCAATTCGGGCAAAAGACCCCTCAGCATGGAGTAACTTGCCTAAGGATCTTGCGGAACAGCATGATCACTACATCTACGGCTGGCCTAAGAAGTGAGACGAGTTTTCGCAGATGCACTGTATTGGATTGCATTAGCTAACCCGCATGATCACTGGCATGAAGATGTTCTTGCCGTTGACATTGATCTTGTGTCCACAGAAATCGTCACCACAGAAGAAGTTCTGACAGAATTATTAGCGGCCCTCGCAGGCGCTGGTGAACATCGACGCGATCAAGCTGTTGAAATGATTCTGAATATTTTTGCCGCTCCGAATGTGATTGTAATTCCTCAATCACATGGCTCCTTTATATTTGGTATTCAACTTTATCAAAACCGTTCAGACAAACAGTATAGTCTAACTGATTGTATATCCATGAATACTTGCCGAGCAGAATCTATCACTGAAGTGCTTACTAATGACCACCATTTCACCCAGGAAGGCTTTACAATCCTCTTATCACGATAGGGTGAAACCGAATTTTTTTTATCTTCTGACACTGCATCTTCGAAGCAAAATACCCATCATCCCGCTCGCGCTGAGCAGGGCAACAATTCCTGGCTCAGGCACCTGGCTGCCTGGAACGCTGTTGTGATGCTTAGTATTTGCCTTGAAATTGGCGGCGTGTGCATATTCTCCATTTAGTACAAGAACTGTGAGTAAAAGCGCACATCTCGATATCGATTTCAAACACCCGTATTTAATTCCCATAGAATGACTCCGAACTTAATGAAAAGGAGCATGTGTTCTGAATCGCATTTCTATTCAGTAAGCATGCTCAGATACTTTGATTTCGGAGGCATCTAGATTCGCGTACAGCGTATTTGTACTGGTTTGAGGTGAAAATCAGGCGAATATATCAGGGTTCAGAGTTCGTCTTGGAGGGAGACAGCGCGCAGAAGCTGCTCTGGAAATGCTTCCGTGGAGTTAAGGGCAGGTCGAAGCAGCATCTCCTGAGGAGTCATTTCGGCAGAGGAGGCGCGCAATAATGTCTGAGTGTTGTGTGTCGATTCTGCCCGCAGTTTAAGATAAGGCAGGCACTCGTTAGCAGCTTCGCGGATA
>JBBRDM010000265.1:0-4115 GCA_038203935.1 Chthonomonadales bacterium | reverse complement strand
TTTTCCGTGAAGGATGGCTCGAAACGTACTTATCCCAGCGGAAAAAATGCCGCTCAAGTGGTGGGATTTATGGGGAGTAATGGAGTAGGCGTTTCTGGGCTTGAAAGATCTTTGGATAAAGTGATGCACGGCAAGCCGGGATTAATCTCTGTTGAAAAAGACAATTATGACCGGGAAATTCCAGACACCGCGCACATTGAATCGCAGGTTCAGGATGGCCCGAATATACAGACGACCATCGATTCCACTGCTCAGAACATAGCTACTGAAGCTGCGGATAAACTGGTAAAGAACTATAGTCCAAAAGGGGTTTCGATCGTAATCGTAGATCCGGTTACTGGCGATATCAAAGCGATGGTCAGCGCGCCGACTTTTGATCCAAATCCGGGGCAGCATACAAGCATATCTGTGGACGCGCAGTGGGAACGCTGCAGCACTATGCTCTTCGAACCAGGTTCGACATTGAAAGCAGTGACCATTTGCGGAGCTCTAGACAGCGGTGATATTACAGAAAATTCGCATTTTGAATGTCCTGGCTGGCTAAAGGTTGGAAATAAAATCATACACTGCGCCCTGCATGGAGACGAGAGACGCACAGGCCACGGTTTACTGGACTCTCGAGGCATACTTCGAAAATCCTGCAATGTCGCGGCGGCAGAAATCGGAATGAAAATGGGGCCGGAAAAACTTTACGCAGCCGACCGCCGATTTGGAATTTTGGACGCTCTGAATATTCGAATACCCGGGGAAAAATCCGGTAAGTTGTCTTTTAATTCTAGTGGAAAAAATGCCGAGCGGATAAATACACTTTCGAAAGCCGCCCGCGTTGCTTTCGGGCATTCGGTAGTAACTACGCCAATACACATCGCTATGGCCTATGGAGCGATTGCTAACCGAGGCATTTTGATGAAGCCGCGCCTGATCTCAGCATACGCAATGGGGAGTGGCAAACCTGTGCAAAGCTGGCCGCCCATTAAAGCCGGAAGGGCTGCGACCGAAGCAACCACTGAGAAAGTTCGATCCATGTTATGCAGTGTGGTGTCGGATGGAACTGGATCGGTAGTCGCTATACCGGGATATCAGGTGGCTGGAAAAACTGGAACCGCAACAAAATATCAGGGACAGGGATACTTTGCATCCTTCGTAGGATTCCTCCCTGCAAGCCCGTCTGCTACACCACGTGCAGTAATTATTGTGGGAGTGGATGAACCAAAAAATGGTCACTTTGGCGCAGAGGTTGCAGCTCCGGCGTTTAAGGATATTGCTTCAAGGTTAATGAAGGCCTGGCATGTACCGCAGGACGATCCCTCGTCCAGCCAATATAATTTGGCTAACGTGAAGCTGCATACCAAGCCGAAGAACAGGCTGGCAATGAATGTATCGAATTTACAATAATTAAAGATGTTTGATTACGCGCAACTACACTGAACCATGCTCCGGTCTCATGTGTAGCTTTTTGGGCCGTGCTTGCGAACGGGTTTATCCCCGGTGGTGGTACGGCCCTTTTTTTTATAAAACTGCTATAATACACAACTCAATTTTTTTCAGGACCAGTCTTTTGGAATACTCCCAGCCACTTCGTTCTATTATTGAAAACCTGAAGGTTACTGCGATATCGGGCAGTGATTGCTCCCCCATATCAGGCATTACACATGATTCTCGTGCGATAAAGCCAGGGATGCTTTTTGTCTGCCTCAAGGGGGAAAAGCATGATGGACATAAATTTGCGCTTCAGGCAGTCGAACAAGGTGCAGCCGCACTGCTTGTTAGTAAGAACGGCTTGGAATCAGCGAATGTGCAGCTGCCGCCTGGTGTAAGCGTGATTACGGTTCCTGACACTAGAAAAGCGCTGCCGCTGGCTGCATGTGCATTCTACAAAAATCCCTCGCATCAACTCAAAATGATAGGTGTTACCGGCACAAACGGAAAGACTACTTCAGCGCTGATGATCGCCGCTATTCTTCGAGCCGCTGGTCAAAAGGTGGGCGTTATTGGTACGCTTGGAGCAGAGCTCGACGGCATTCGCTATCCAAGTGAACATACAACTCCAGAGGCGGATCAACTTCAATCGCTTCTTGCTGATATGCATAATGATGGCGCTGATTCAGTGGTTATGGAAGTCTCATCACACTCCATAGATCAGGAACGGACTGCGGGAATCGCATTTAACGCGGTGGTATTTACAAATATCACGCAGGATCACCTCGACTATCATAAGACGATGGATGCGTACTTTGATACGAAAGCACGCCTGTTTTCAGAGTATCCAGTCAAGTATCCGCGTTCGGATGGAAGAGCTTTTCTTTCTGTAATTAATGTTGTACAGTGGGAAGGCCGAGAGCTGGTCACATTGGCGAGAGGTGAAATCGTCACTTTTTCAACTACGGATACACCGGGTGTGCTCACAGTAAGAGATGTCTCATTGTCTGCAGAAAGCTCTCATTTCACTTTGATTTATGATGATGGCACGAAGCGATTTGAGCGCCAGATAGATCTTTCAATCGGTGGATCATTTCAAGTTTCAAATGCGCTTGGCGCGGCTGCCTGCTGCTTACGTTTAGGAAAATCGATCGACGATGTGGCTGCCGGCTTAGCAAGCTTGAAGTCTGTGCCAGGAAGGTTTGAAGCAGTTCGGTCTGAGAAATTAGACTTTAGCGTGGTGGTAGACTATGCACATACTCCCGACGGCCTCGATAATCTGTTAAAATCGGCGCGGAGCCTGAATCCGAAACGGCTGATAACAGTATTTGGATGCGGCGGGAATCGAGACCGGGCGAAGCGGCCAATTATGGGGCGGCTCGCAGCGGAACAGTCCGATGTTGCGATAGTGACCTCCGATAATCCGCGCCACGAGAATCGAGATGACATTATTTCGGACATTCTGGCCGGCATGGATTTTGAATCCAATTCCAGCTTGATAGCCAAAACGCACATCCTTCCAGATCGTCGGGAAGCCATCGAGTTCGCCATCAGAACGGCACAGAGCGGGGATATCGTTTTGATTGCAGGCAAGGGCCATGAAGACTACCAGATTGTGGGAGAGGAAGTACTGCCGTTTGATGATCGAGTGGTAGCTGGTGAAATTCTGAAACAGCTTGCAAGTGAGGCTGCCTGATGGAACCAGTTCCTCTCAAGTTATTCACAGATGTATTGGGACTGCCGCTTTCTGAGATGGACAACACACTTGTGAGTGGTGTATCCACTGATTCTCGGACGCTGCAGCCCGGAGACCTGTTTGTCGCTTTAAAAAGCGAGCGTTTAGATGTTAATAAATCGGATGCTTCCGCCTATCTTTTGGACGCATACAATAAAGGTGCTATAGCTGCCGTGGTCTATGAATCGACGGCAAGAAATTATTTTCCTCTGTTTAGTGTAGAGGATACGCTAAAAGCTTTCGGAGACATGGGGAAAGCATATCGTACGCTTTTTCAGATTCCAGTGATCGGAATTACCGGCAGCGTCGGCAAAACCTCCACCAGGGAGATGTTGGCACATATTTTAAAGTCGAGCAAACAGGTGCTGGCGAGTGAAAAAAACTTCAATAACGAGATAGGGGTGCCTCAGACGATATTTCGGCTGGCTCTGGAGGACGATGTCGCTGTCATCGAAATGGGAATGCGTGGTGCGGGGGAAATTGCGCGACTCTGTGAAATCGCACAGCCCACCATAGGAGTTGTCACTACTATCGGTGCCGCACATATTGAGCGATTAGGATCGATCGAAAATATAGCTCGAGCCAAAGCAGAGCTGTTTGCATCACTTCCTTCTGGTGGATCTGCAGTATACCCTGCTGATACTGTGTGCTGGGAAATTTTGAGCGCTGCTGTTCCTGAGGGCTGCCAGCGCATCACTACTTCGACCGATCCTGAAATAAGAGCGCATTTCGAGTTGAACAGTCCGATCGTAGTTACCTCTGATGGGAAGGGAATTGAGTTTTCAGTTCGATCCTCTCTCAGTGGAGAGGAGGCAAAATTTTACCTTTCTGTTCCTGGAAGACATCACGCAGCCAACACGCTTTTGGCAGTCGCGGCTGCAGAACTGCTGGGAATATCGCTGGCCGAGTGTGCTGAGGTAATGTCGAACTGGAGGGGCGCAGAAGGCCGTATGGAGATACG
>JBBRDM010000264.1:0-4203 GCA_038203935.1 Chthonomonadales bacterium | reverse complement strand
TAATTAACCATTAATCTGGCCCGCCGCGCATTTCAATAGTTTTGCGAGGCGGCCCGGTGAAGGCATTCGGCTTCAGTCTATCGCCAGCAGAAAGTCCGGAAAGCACTTCTGCAAAATCGTCGCCTCGCAGACCGACTGTGACTGATTTAGGCGTCACGACGTCGACCGACTGACCATCTTTTTGAGTTTTTGTGACGATCTGAACGGTGGCCTTTTCACCATCTCCCTGAATACAGCTCACTGGAATTCGAAGCACATTTTTCTTTCGGGCAACGATAATAGAACAATGAGCGCTTAGGCCAGGTTTCAGCCGGGGATCTGCGTGGTCTACCTGCACCTCGACGGAGAATTTTATTACGGACTGGCTGCTGGAACTTGAGCTGGATGATGATCCCGAAGAGGAAGTTGCTGAGATCGTGGCGGCAGGAGCCACTTTGCGCACTTTTCCAACAAATGTCACTCCACGTGCTGCGTCGATAGTTATTTCAGCCAGCAACCCGGGTTTTACTTTTGCGATGTCTACCTCATTAATCTCTATTTTAACAAGCATCGTTTCCATATCGGATATCTGAAATACCGGGCTGCCCGAAGAAAACGAGGAGATCGCAGAGGTGATTAGATCTCCCTGTTCGACATAACGTTTGGTGATCATGCCATTCATAGAAGCGCGCAGAGTGGTATCCCGCTGCTGCACCAAGCTGACATCGAGCTGGTTCTGAATCTGCTTCATATCCGCTTCGGCGGCCTGCGCTTCATCTTTACGCATCATATTTTGCGTTTTTCCTGAGCGGGATGCCGCGAGCTGTGCTTTTGCCTGCATAACCGCCGCTCGTGCGCTCTCGAGCTCGTTCAGTTTGGTGATAGGCAGGACACTCGACTTGGCCTGAGCGAGGATGGATTCCATCTGATGCACAGTTCCATCTGCACTTGCAATTTGACTTTTGAGGTTTGCTTCCTCAAAAGCGTTAGTTTGTTTAATGCGATCGAGGCGCTGTTTCACATCACGCAGGTGCGCGGAGGCAACATCTCGATCTGTTGAGGCGCTGTCAACCACAGCCTGCGATACAAATCCTTTAATTAACAGCTGATTCTGCCGCTTTAGATTACGCTCAGCATTGTCGAGCTGCGCATTCGCCTGATCGTAAGCAGTTTGAGCCGAAACTTCAGCCTGAGGATGAGTGGATTCCTTAAGCAGATCAAATGAATCTTTCAGCGCTTTCAAATTTGAGCGCGCAGAGGTAAGATTTGCAGAAGCTATGTCTATGTTCTGGCGAGTCAGCTCCGGCTGCACTTTCGCTTCCGCGCTCGCGAGCCTGAGCCGAGCTTCCGCTGATTTCAGATTCTGTTCATACTGGTCTATCCCGGTGGAGGTTTGTGACTGCTGATAGTCCGAGTTATGATTTGCAGAAGAAAATCGAGCCTTTGCAGCAGCGAGCTGTGCGCGGAGGGCAGCAACTTGACTGTCAATCTCTTGCGGATCGATCGCAGCGACCTGCTGGCCTTCCTTAACTATCGCGCCTTCGTCCACGAGCAGTCTGGAGACACGGCCGCCAACTTTCGATTTGATATCCGTCTTTTTGAGTGGTTCAATAGTGCCAATTTCGACCACCTTAATTTCGACATCACCGATAGCCGCCGTTTCAGTCTGTTCTGGTTTAGGCTTTGGTTTGAGAATCGTTTTGATTCCAATGGTAAGGAGCAGAATTACTACGATAACAGGTATTCCGCATCCTAAAAATAGCTTTTTTTTCATAATGGCTGATGGGTTTCTTTAGCACAGTGAGATGGAGAGAACTAAAATATATTACCTCTCAAATAACAAGATATCTACAAAACGGAAGGATTGGCGAAATGTGACGGATTTTTAACAGCAAATCTATGCTTCCTACGAATGTCGGCAACTCAGCGTTTCGTAAATTGTATCAAATCTGAGAATTTCTTGACGAACATTCGTAGATGTGCCTATACTATATCTAATAGATTGGTATCACCAATAATTTTCCTGCTCAGGAGTTTTTATGCCGAAGCGCGTGGTAGTTGTCGGGCTGGATTGTGTACCGCCTGAATTTGTGTTTGATCTCTGGAACGACCGACTTCCTAATTTCAGGAGGGTAATGCACGCCGGCATCTACGGGAAACTCGAAAGTTGTATACCTCCGATTACAGTTCCAGCCTGGATGTGCATGATGACAGGCCGCGACCCCGGATCACTCGGCATTTATGGTTTCCGGAATCGTAAGGATCACTCATACGATGGTCTCAGTTTCGCCAGCAGCCGCATTGTGAAAGAGTCTGCATTGTGGGAAGTGCTCGCGGAATCGGGCCGGAAAACTATTGCGCTGGGCGTTCCTTTAACCTATCCTCCACGTCCTATCAATGGGCTGCTAATTTCCGATTTTCTTGCTCCCGATACCAACAGTGATTACACATTTCCAACCGAACTAAAACATGAGATTCGAGATGTCGTCGGTGAATACATCCTGGATACGCGTAATTTTCGAACTGAGAATAAAGATCAGCTCTTATCAGATATCTATGAGATGACTGCCCAGAGGTTTCAGCTCGCTAAATATCTGATGAAAAATAAACCGTGGGAATTCTTTATGATGGTTGAGATGGGGCCGGATAGGCTGCATCATGCTTTTTGGAAGTATTTTGATCCCAAACATCCAAAATACGAAGCGGGCCATCCTCTGGAGCATGCTATTCGGGATTACTATATTTCTCTGGATCAAGAGCTGGGATCATTTATCTCCGAATTGGATGAGGACGTTACCTTAATGATCGTATCCGATCATGGGGCGAAACGGATGGATGGTGGATTCTGTTTCAATCAGTGGCTGATCCAGGAAGGCTACCTCACTCTGAAATCGCCCTGTGACTCCGTGACCAAATTTAGCCCGGAGATTGTAGATTGGGAGAAAACAAAGGCATGGGGTGATGGCGGGTACTATGGTCGGCTATTTTTAAATATAGAGGGGCGAGAGCCGCAGGGAATTATTAAAGCAAATGAGGTCGAAAGTTTGAAACGTGAGCTGCAGGCAAAACTTGAGTCGATCACCAATGAAGAAGGGTTGTCACTGGGCAGCAAAGTGTATCGGCCAGAGCGCACTTATGCAGCGACAAACCGCGTACCCCCTGATCTAATAATCTACTTTGGAGATTTGCATTGGAGATCAGTTGGCAGTATCGGTCATCCCTCACTCTGGACACACGAAAATGATACCGGCCCAGACGATGCCAATCATGCCCAGCACGGAATATTTCTTATGGCTGATGCGGCCGCCATCCATCAACAGCCTGCAGAAACTTCCTACGAAATTCCGCAGTCTAACTATCGTGAGGGGCTCTCCATATATGATATTGCGCCTACGGTATTAAACTTGTTCGGAATTGTGCCTCCCAAGGGGATGGGGCGTACCGCTATAAATTCAATCAGCAGTGTCGAATCGGATACCCCCTATTCAGAATCTGAAGAAGAAGAGCTGGCACGCCGATTAGAAGATCTTGGTTATTTGTAAGGCTTTACGCAAAAACTGAATTATCTCGGTTCGCAGAAAAAGGATATTCAGTCTTATAAATTTCAGCGCCGTGGAGTATTAATACTTTCATGTGGACCGAAGAACAGTTAGCAAATGATCTGGAAAAGCTGGGTTTGCGAGCAGGGGATTCTGTTCTGGTTCATTCTTCTCTTCGGAAAATCGGGGTAATGAAAGCCGGGGCTGCTACGCTGTTAGACGCTATACTACGAGCGATCGGGCAGGTTGGCACCCTGATGGTTCCTACCTTCACGTTTGCTTCCTCCGATCCAGCCGGATGGCACGAGCCACCCCTAACTCAGGAAGCGCTGGAACTTGCCCGAGAATCGATACCGCTGTTCGATCCAGATAATTCTCCGACTCATATCGAATGGATAGGGTATTTTCCTGAGTTTGTTCGAAAACATCCGAATGCATTTCGCAGCTCCCATCCCATCGTCTCTTTTGCAGCAATCGGAAAAAATGCGGAATATCTCACCAAAAACGTTCCTTATCATTTCCCCCTTGGTGAAGAGAGCCCGCTTGCCAGGCTGTATAAGCTGGATGGAAAAATTCTCCTCATCGGCGTTTCACATAAGTCCAACTCTTCCCTGCACCTTGCTGAAGTCTGGGCGAATGTTCCCTATATCCACAGAACAGCAACTCTGAAGACGGCTCCCGAAGT
>JBBRDM010000263.1:0-4261 GCA_038203935.1 Chthonomonadales bacterium | reverse complement strand
TTCATCTCCTTAGGTTCGATGCTGGATGTTGGCTGGGGAGATCTGATCGACTACCTTGGCAACGATCCCTCCACAAAAAGTATCCTGATCTATATGGAATCCATCGGCGATGCCCGGGCATTTCTCTCCGCTGCACGTGAGGTTGCGCTTACTAAACCTATCATTGTGATCAAAGCCGGCAAAACGGAAGAAGCCGCAAAAGCTGCTGCCTCACACACGGGAGCTCTTTCTGGAAGTGATGATGTACTGCAGGCAGCGTTCAGACGCTGCGGCGTTCTCAGAGTCGAAAATATTTCGGATCTATTCTATATGGCCGCTGTTCTGGCACGGCAGCCGCGGCCAAAAGGACCGAAGCTCACGATCCTGACGAACGCGGGCGGTCCAGGTGTCCTTGCAACCGATTCTCTTATCGCAGGAAACGGGGAACTCACCAGCTTGAGCGAGGAAACAATTACCGCTTTAGACAGCATTCTTCCTGCCCACTGGAGTCACGGGAATCCTATCGATATTCTTGGAGATGCCGGACCAGACAGATATGCGAAAGCAGTCGAAATCGCTGCTGCAGATCCAAACAGCGATGGCCTTCTGGTAATTCTTACTCCACAGCAGATGACAGAACCTACTGAAACTGCGGAGATGCTAAAATCTTACGCAAAATCTGGCGGTAAGCCAATTTTAGCAAGCTGGATGGGCGGATCGGATGTAGCGGAAGGTGAGCAGGCGCTGAACGCTGCCGGCATCCCGGTTTTTCCCTATCCGGACACCGCAGCACGTGCCTTTAACTACATGTGGCGATATGCGTATAACCTGCGAGGACTTTATGAAACTCCCATGCTTGCGCCGGACAGTGATATTGCACATAACGCTAAAGAGAAGACGGCTCGGATAATCGATTCTGCGCGCGCTGCTGGAAGAGTTCTTCTGACAGAATACGAATCAAAAGCAGTACTCGAAGCCTACGACATACCCACGGTTCCCACTAGAAAAGCAGCCAGCATCGATGAAGCGGTTCAGTGCGCAGAAGAGTTCGGTTTTCCAGTAGTGCTGAAGCTGCATTCTGAAACTATAACCCATAAAACGGATGTCGGCGGCGTAAAACTGAATCTCGGAAACGGCGATGCAGTTCGGAAAGCTTTCGGCGAAATCCGCAGTTCTGTAGCAGAGCGGGCGGATATCTCCCAATTTCATGGGGTGACTGTGCAGCCGATGATCCGTATGGAAGGCTATGAACTCATTATAGGAAGCAGCATCGATCCACAATTTGGGCCAGTACTGCTCTTTGGCTCCGGTGGCCAGCTGGTGGAGGTGTATCAAGATCGTTCGCTGGCCCTGCTTCCAGTAAACTCCACATTGGCGAGAAGAATGATGGAACAGACGAGAATCTTCAAGGCTCTGAAAGGAGTTCGCGGCAGAAAGTCGGTAGATATATCGGCGCTCGAACAGCTTCTGGTGCGCTTCAGTAATATACTGGTGGAGCAGCCCTGGATATCCGAGATGGACATCAATCCACTTCTCGCCTCTGATAAAGGAATGCTCGCGCTGGATGCACGAATTGTGCTCCATCCACTGGATATGTTAAAAAAGGATCTCCCGCGGCTGGCTATCCGCCCGTATCCCACACAGTACATAGAAAAATGGATGACAAAAGGCAATCAAGAAGCAACTATCCGCCCAATTCGACCGGAAGACGAACCAATGATGGTGCGATTTCACCAGACACTTTCCGACCGCAGCATTCATATGCGTTATTTCCAGGCAATGAAACTCAGCCAGCGGGTTTCCCATGAACGGCTGACAAAGATATGCTTTATCGATTATGACCGTGAGATTGTGCAGGTTGTGGAGTGCGTGAATCCAAAATCAGGAGATATGGAAATCGCAGCGGTGGGCAGACTTACACGTCTGCCGGGTTCAAAAAACGCAGAATTTGCTCTCCTCGTGAGTGATGATTTTCAGGGATGTGGAATGGGAATGAAAATCCTGACACAACTGCTGCATATTGGAAAGTCGGAAGGGCTCCTGAAGATACAGGCAGATATTTTGATGGAAAACAGTGTGATGCAGCATATGTGCGAAAAACTTGGATTCTCGCTGCACTACTCAGAAGAGGAAGAAGTCATGAAAGCGGAAATCGAACTGTAAAATATTGTTAATTCCGAGATCAACGACCCGATATCCCATTCTTCTCTCGCATCTTCGAAAGATTCAACGGAAGGTATGGACTAAAATTCGTACAGCATAAAACGGGCCGTTGCAAAACAGGGAGGTTTTCAGAGCGTTCGCGGTGAAAAATAGATCAGTTCGTAATTTTCACTTCAGGAGCTTTTTAAATGAAACTGGTTAGATTTCAAAGCAGCCGAGGACCGGCGCTTGGAGTAGTACAGGGAGAGCAGATAGTCGATCTCGTCGCGGCGTCCGGTTCCTCGGAACGATTTCCTTCTTCTATGGCTGCCTTTCTAAATCGAGGTGAAGAAGGACTGCGTGATGCGGCGGCAGTCGCATCCTCTGCCGCGGCAAATACTCTCAAAGCGCTCGACTCAGCGCAGCTGTTAGCCCCCATCAGCGACCCGCCAAAGATTATCTGTATTGGCCAGAACTATCGTGATCACTGCATCGAGCAAAACCAGCCGATTCCGGAGCGCGTGATTATTTTCTCAAAATACGCGACTGCAGTCAATGATCCAGGTGGAGACATCCTGCTGCCAAAAGCATCGGAACAGGTGGATTACGAGGCGGAACTGGTTTTCATAATCGGTAAAAAAGGAAAAAATATACCTGAATCGGAAGCCATGTCCTATGTGGCAGGCTACACCTGCGCGAACGATGTCTCTGCCAGAGATATCCAATTCGCTGATAAACAGTGGGTGCGAGGGAAATCCCCCGATACTTTCCTGCCCATCGGCCCTTATCTGGTTACTGCCGATGAGATTGCCGATCCGCACGATCTAAATATTTCGCTGACACTTAACGGCGAACAAATGCAGAACTCCAACACGAGTAATCTGATATTTAAAATTCCCTATCTGATCTCATTCCTCTCTTCCACCATGACCCTCCTTCCTGGAGATATTGTTTCGACAGGTACGCCAGGCGGCGTTGGAATATTCCGAAAACCGCCCATTGTACTGAAAGATGGGGATACAGTCTCGGTCAGCGTTCAGGGATTAGGCACACTTACCAACCCGGTCAAAGCAGAATAGAGGATAGTTATGCCATTGAAGATTCATGAGCTGAACCATGTTGCAATACATGTAAAAGATCTCGACCGAGCGATCAAATTCTATGGGGAAATACTGGAGCTGCCACGGCTTCCAAGGCCGGCATTTCAGTTTCCCGGAGCCTGGTTTGCACTTGGTAACCAGGAACTTCATCTCATAGAGGATCTCGATGTCGAACCCGCAAAAAGAGACCATCATCATTTTGCCCTCCTCGTTGATGACGCTTTCGAAGCCAGAGCAGCCCTTGAAAAAAAAGGAATCACAGATTTCAAAGGACCAGCCCCCCGCCCCGACGGTCCGATGCAGCTCTTTTTCAAAGACCCGGAAGGCTATCTCATCGAAATGTACTCACTTCCTAAATAGATTTTAGGAGTTTCTATGATGAAATTAGAACTGGTTGAAGCAGAGTACCAGGCACTCGTCCGCAAAACGAAACTGCGCCTTCTTCGCATGCATTATGAGAGCAAAGTGGGGCATATCGGAGGGAATCTCTCCTGCATCGATATGCTCCTTGCATTGCATCACAGGGTGATGACTCCGCTTGATCGTTTTATTCTTTCCAAGGGGCATGCCGCTGGAGCCCTCTACGCTGCCCTATGGAGTACCGGCCGGCTCAGTGAAAATGATCTGCAGAGTTTCCATGCAGACAACAGTGATCTTAGCGGGCATCCCGCTCCCAATTGGATTCCGGAAATCCCATTTGCCACGGGCAGCCTCGGGCATGGACTTTCGCTGGCTGCGGGTGTCGCGCATGGCCGCAAAATTCAGGATATGCCCGGGCGCGTATTTTGCCTGCTTTCCGATGGAGAATTGGAAGAGGGTTCGACCTGGGAGGCCGTTTTATACGCAGCGCATCATAATTTGAATAACCTGACTCTCCTTATTGATAAGAATGGTCTACAGGGATTTGGCACCACGGAAGAAACTGCCGGACTCGGCTGTATTGCAGCCAAGCTGAAAAGCTTTGGGTTGAATAGTACGGAAATCGATGGGCACGAATGCGATGCGATACTTCAGGCAGTGTGCAATAATTCGAACGTCCC
>JBBRDM010000262.1:0-4276 GCA_038203935.1 Chthonomonadales bacterium | reverse complement strand
AACTTTCTGCATCATGTCCATTCCACTGGCGACTATTTTCTCTGTGCGGATTCTGCCGGTTTCGATAAATTGGCTGGCCATACCACTCTGCCCTCTCCTTCCTCCGTTGGCCTTTCCGAACTTTCAGGAAGAATCTGGGATGATTTAGAGCCTGACTTCGACGGCGCACTATCACGAGGCTGGGTCTATCCTATTGGAGGCACACGGTCTGTACCGGAAAAAATATGGGAAATCGAACTGGAAGCTGCTGACCGTTACGCAAGACAGGATAAACTTTTCATTGCCCAGTCTTTCTATCATAACGACAAAGAGCTGGAGTTCGTTGTAGCGAGTTACCTCCTGGTTGCGCACAGACAGGGAAGATTTGTGCTGCAGCCTATGCCGCTTGTCAAAGGCCAGAGAACAGATGCAGGGCTGAGCCTGAAAGCGGCTCAGCAGGAAATAGCTGCCAAATCCCAATATTTTAATATCCAATTGGGCTTCGCGGATCAGGAACGTCATCTCGTTCCTACCCAGGGAGGAATGGTCTGGCGCAGAGCATATGAGCGCGGGGTAGTCTATCTGAATTCTAATGATAGTCTAACAGTTACGGTAACTCTGGGCGGGGCTATGCTGCGAACAAATGGAAAACGAGTAAAATCCGTACTTCTGCCGCCGCATACCGCCTGCATACTGCGCTATCTTGCAACTAGTTTGTAATTATTCAGGAGAAGTCCGTTTTGCCTTCAGCAGGAAAATCTGCTTTAAAAGGTGAAATTTGAAGCATGAAATACTTCCTTGGTGTGGACAGCGGCGGCTCAAAAACAGCTGCCATTATCATGAACGAACAGCGTGAAGTGCTGGGCAGAGGTATTGCTGGCCCTGGTAGTCTTACTGTTCAAAATGAGGCAGAACTCCGATATTCGCTGCAGACAGCCGTTCACTCTGCCTATCATGCTTCAGGTCTCCCTACAGATACCAAATTTACATCCCTCTGCGTTGGTATTGCGGGATATTCTGCAGAGCAGAAGCGCGCCGAGTATTCCCAAATGCTTCGTAACACCATTTCCTCAGCACATTACAGATTTGAACCGGATTACCGCACTGCATACTGGGGAGCTTCTGGAGGCTCCCCAGGAATAGTGGTTATTGCAGGTACAGGAGCAGTCTCATACGGGCAAAACATTAAGGGTGAGACCCATCGCGAAGATGGACTAGGATATCTTCTGGGAGATCGGGGAAGTGGTTTCAATCTCGGGCTGAGGGTAATCAGCAGTGTGCTGGACGAAATCAGAGACTGCCGCGTATCTCCCTTATCTCAGCAAATACTCGAAACCATGCAGATCCAATCGCAAAATGAGGTGCTTCAGTGGCTGTATGGAAATTTTAGCACTGCCCGAGTGGCTTCGATTGCACCCATCGTGGGGAAATTAGCTAAAGATGGCGACCAGGATGCTCGTGAGCATATCGCGGAGATGGCCCGTCGACTGCGGCATGCAGTCCGGCAGATCCGGCACCGACTCTGGATGCCGCGGGACATCCCTGTGTATACTCTTGGTGGATTATGGCAGATAGGTAAATTTTTCCAGGAAGAGTTTCAGGATCCTGTATGGCATGCCGCCGATGAAAAATTGACGGCCAGAGAAGCCGTTCCAGGAGGCCGCTTCAATATCATGGTACCACAATTCGATGCGGTGCAGGGAGCAGCGCTGCTCGCTCAGGAAGAAGTAAAATAATGAGAACAAGCGTGCTGATTACTGCGCTATTCGTGGCCGCCTCACTCACGACTGCGCATAGCGATAGTTCGATCCATGACTGGAATCGACTTAAAAATATACATCGGATTGTACTCGCCCCTGTCGTACTCTGTACGGGGGCGCTGAATATTCCGGCAGCAGATAGTTCGGCCAAAGAATATCAGCAAAATCTGCGTTTAATTCTGCACCGATTCGATTCCGCTCTCACAAATCGTCTGAATGAACTTCCCAATTTTAATATTACTCCAATGAATACTGCCCCTTCTAAAATTAAGAATTCTTCGTTTAGCCCGAACGATATCTATTTGCGTCCGCCCGGGAAACAGAGCCGTGACTGGCCTTCCCCTGACACAAAAAAAGCGATGATTCTCATTAAAAAGTTAAAAGTTGATGGGATTATTTTCAGCGCAATGCGTGAGCCCGCAAGCATCGCAGAAGGTCTGCAGATAAGCCATCAGACTTGGAATATAAACCCTTTCAACATAGGTCTGAGACATATTAAACCCCACGTGGTATCTCCCAGAGTGCAGTCGATATTAATAAACCGTTCTGGGAAAATAGTCTGGCAGGATGAAGAACTTGCGAATCACCCCCGAACGAAGCCCTCAACGCCGCGTACGTTGAAAGCAGACTGGCTGGACGCAACGGACATCGTCGCTTCTCTGCTGGCTGATAGTTTGGGACAGCCGGCTCCCCAGCAATAAAAATCCTTCCGCTTGCGTTATGCAGTTCGGAAGGAGTTCACAGGCGGTCTATAAGCCGGGTTTTGTATCTGTATGGTCATCTCTCTAGGGAGGCGGTTGCCCGACTCCTCAAGCGGTCTTTCCCGGAAGGTCCACGAGCCGCATCAACCCTTCCTTATTCGACCTTGCTCCCGATGGGGTTTACCTGGCAGATGTGTCTCCACACCCCCGGTGCGCTCTTACCGCACCATTTCACCGTTGCCTGCAAAAGCGGGCTGTGTAATTTCTGTGGCACTTTCCGTCGGGTCGCCCCGCCCGGACGTTATCCGGCATCGTGCCCTATGGAGCCCGGACTTTCCTCTTCGGTTTCCGCATCTTCGAGCAAGCTCAAATCGCTTCCACCGCAGCGACCATCCAACCGCCTGCACGGTATTGTACCATCTAAACTCGAATTTATGGGAATTCGCAGGCTCCGTTGATAGTATGATCGAGAAGCATTCTACTGCCGCACTAATCTCGATAGATCCCATGCTATGATAACTACCGTAAAAAGCACCAACATCCCAAAAATTAAACGCAGGTGGCGATTCATCAGTCGGTGTGTCGTCATTGCTCCAAGCTGTGAACCTATGGAAGATCCCACAAGTATCACCATAGCAAGAATAAGGCTTACTCTTCCTCGCCATGCTTGCTCCAGCGTTCCAACTACCACCGTCACAAAAAGAAGCAGCACTCCGGTTCCTGCTGCATTTCTGATCGATAACCCAAATCCGAATAACAGGATCGGCATAAAAATTACACCGCCTCCAATACCCATCAATCCAGATGCGAGCCCCAGCCCAAAACCGAGATAACACATCATTGGTACAGATACCTGTTTCAGCTGCACGTTGGGAAGATCGATGTAGGGGGGAATTCGGACACGTGTTACCAGCGGGCCGGGAATGGTCAGATCTCCACGAGGAGAAGCTCGCAGTCTGGATCGCCAGGCATCCTGAATCATATAAAATGCAGACATGCTGAGAACGAGAATAAACAGGCTGTCGAGTACGATTTCCACAATTGGGATGCGTGTACCGCTGCGTGCCTGCCAGCTTCCCAGCTTATCCAGGAAACCCAGCAGCCGGGTGCCTGCATCTACGCCAAGGAGACTGCCCCCGAGCATCACCAGATCGATCCTCGGCTCGCCTCGCTTCAGGTGCCTATATTTGATAAACGAGGCTATCGAAGTTCCGCACTGCTGACAAATTCCGGAACCTACGGCAAATGGTGCCGGAACTTTGAAGATATACATCAGCATCGGAGTGAGCAGAAATCCACCGCCCATTCCGAACATTCCGGCGATATACCCGACCATCAGACCAGCAATCAATATCGCAGGCAATGAAACAGAGTGCCCAAGTCCTACGCCTAGACGAATATCAAACATAGATTATCCTAAAGATGGTAATCAAGGTGTATGGCTTCAGGGTCGCTTTTTTCATTATTATTTGTTAAATGATCTTTGAATATTTTTCTTTCAATTCGATTGGAAATGTAGACAACCAGCAGCCCCCAGGCAACTGGCACCACGACACAGGCTGCCGCGTAGGCGATTCGCTTCCATCCATTCATGCTCGCTCCCGTTCAGGGAGGATTGAACCTGCGGCTCCCGACATCATTTTCCGTGCGGGGACACACCACTTGCAGTCCGGAATATCACATAATAGCCCTGCGCCATTGCCCTGCAGCAGACTGATACCGAGAGAAACTAACTGACGCTGAGACATTATCTGACTTACAGCGTCTCCTACCACCCCTCGTTTTATAATTCGATATTGGAGTGCAACCGGTTCGATCTTTACGAAACCTTCACTG
>JBBRDM010000261.1:0-4366 GCA_038203935.1 Chthonomonadales bacterium | reverse complement strand
GGGGACGTTGTATTCGTACCCGAACTCACCTCCAAATATTTGGTACTCGGACAGGTAACCAAGCCGGGTATCTTTTTAATACCTGAATCGAAACAGATTTCAATTTTTGAAGCGCTGGCAACTGCAGGGGGATCTGTGGCCGATGCGGACCTTCACAAAGCTTCTCTCACCCGGGTTATTGATGGAAAACAGATAAATATTCCCATCGATTATACCAATAAGCTCACGAAGGTATCAGATGCCAGCACTATGATGATGCAGAATGGTGATATGCTCTACGTGCCAGCGAAGAGACGTCCACGATCTGTAACGGAAATGTTAAGTCCCCTATTCTTGCTCGGAACACTCGGTTTAAGACCATTCTAAGCTAATTATCAAAAAAAATACCTCATCGGCCAGCGCCGATGAGGTATTTTTTTTGTTCCCTGATTAATTACTATCATTAGCAGTGTTATTGTAAACTGGCAGCGGGATCGTATTTTTTGCTCGATTACGCCGGAGGTTTGGCAATGATGGCCGGAGCAGCATGCGATACAACAGTCCGGTAATCCCATCTTTATAAGCTACATTGATTCGTGGAAGTAAGTACGGGTTCTGGTGATTATTTACGAGGCCTGTTTTGACTGTACATGCTCCATTGAAACCACATTTACGCACTATATCCGGTGTAGAGATATTTGTTCGTCCGGCAGGATAACAGAAAGTAGTCAAGGAAGTTTGAATATTCTTTTCTGTTTCGATCTTTCCTCTCATTATTTCCTCAAATGCGTCGTCTTGTGAGAGGGTATCCAGATGAGGATGTGTATGCGTGTGCCCGCCAATTTCCCATCCCTTTTTTTCTAAACTGCGAATCTCGTCCCAGTCCATGAGCGGTACGAGTGGCCGCTGCAGCGGTATATCCCAAACGTTAAACTCGCCTACTCGTGAAGAGACTATAAATACGGTTGCACGGAAACCAAAATCTGAAAGTATAGGAGCTGCAAATTCACCTACACATCGGTATCCATCATCAAAAGTCACGACAAACGTTTTAGAAGGAAGCCTTCTGCCTTGCAGAATATAATCAGCAAGTTCTGAAAATGTTATGGTACTGTAGCCCATCCTGTAAAAGGCCAGCATCTGCTTTTTAAAATTTGCCGGACTTATATTGAGGAAATGGTCAGTACTGCTATGAACAGGAGCGCCAACTTTATGATAGGCCAGTACAGGTATTGCATTACTCAACAGCGATGGGATCCTTCTATTTTTTGCATTCAAACTATTTTCCAATTGATTTTCGCAGACTGATATATAGTTTCTCCATATTCTCGGCTGTCGCTGCTGCAGAAAATATTTTCTCGGCTCGGGATTTTCCCGCGGTGCCCATTTTTTGACATAATTCGGGATTTGAGAGAAGGGAAATGAGTGCGCCTGACAGCTCTTCAGGACTGCGCTGTATCAGCAGACCAGATTTTTCGTGTTCTACGAGTTCTGGATTTCCGCCTACGCGTGATGCAACTACCGGCTTGCCCATGGCCATCGCCTCAATAATAGCCATGCTGCAAGCTTCGAATTTAGACGGCAGCGTAACCACGTCCATCTGAGATATGAGTCTTTTTACATCACTGCGGACACTGGTGAATCGGATATGGTCGACTACTCCTGCGCGGTCCGCCATATGAACCAGCATTTCGTAATCAGAAGGTTCATATTTTCCTACAAAAAGGAAATAAGCATGTGGTCGATGTTCAAGCACCGAGGCTGCTGCTTCAATTACTACAGGATGCCCCTTAAAACTGTTAACATTCCCTACGAGGCCGACTATTTCAGCGTCTTCCGGCATGCAGAACTCATGTCTGACACTTTCTCCACTGGTGCTGAATGTCTGTCCGAGAAAGTCCGTTCCATTATATACTGTGTGCGCATAAGCGGACGGAACTCCATGAGACATAATAGCATTTCGGATACAGTCCGAAACTCCGACAAACCAGTGTCTCTTATTTGGCAGCAGCCGATAAGCAATATCACGATGCATCACATGGATGCTGGATACTACGGGAGTATGGGAAAGCAGCCCGGCAAAGTGAGAGATATAAGTAGCTCTGCTGAGGTGCGCATGGATAATGTCCGCCTTGAAATTTCGTACTATCCGGTTCAATTCAAAAATAGCAGAAAAACTTTTAGAGCCATGCATGGGAACTTCGATGAGTGGAATATCTGCCGCTTTTATTATCCCGGGCAGCCATCCTCCAGGAGGACAAACAACCAGAATATTATGCCCACGCTTTCGGAGCCACTCGGCAAGTACTACCACACTGGTCGTGCCTGAAGTTCGGGTAGTGGATATCACATGAATGATGTTCATACAATCGGCAGCTATCCCCACACACTCTTAATTTTTGTGATGGCTTCAACTACGGTATCCGCATCGACTTTTGAACCGAGCAGGAGAATATGAGATATCCAGACGGTATCCTGGCACACTGCTTCACATACCGGCAGAGAAAGCTTGCTATATTCCACTTTTCTGCCTGTCTGGCACCACGCTCCACTCTTATTTTCTACACGATTGAAAAGTGCTTCTTTATAAAGAGGTACATAACCAGTGGAGGACGGCACTCCTTCAGCAACCAGGGCTTTTACAAAATCGGGATAAGATTTCCCGCCAAATCCCTCGGGATTATATCGAAATGTAAAAATATGATTCGCATGCGTTGTGATGCGTGGATCTTCTTTCGGCAGCTCAATTCCAGATATTCCAGAGATCTGCGAACGAATATAGTTCGCATTTTCCGTGCGTTTTTCGGTCTGTGCGGTCAGTCTTTTCAGCTGAGTACGGGCAATTGCTGCCTGAAATTCTGTCATACGGAAATTGCTTCCCAAAACCCTGTGCTCATACCATCTTCCACTACGAACTCTGCCCACATGCGTTACAGACCAGGCAGCATCAGCGTATTCTTCATTATTACTAACTATAAGACCGCCCTCGCCTGCATTAAGGTTCTTGCTTGCCTGGAGGCTGAAGGTCCCGAGATCACCAATCGAACCTACTTTCACACCATTCCATACTGCAGCTATGGACTGCGCTGCATCCTCTATTACAAAAAGTTTATGCTTTCGGGCGATTTCCAGAATACGATCCATTTCCGCTGGCCTCCCCGCAATATGTACGGGAATAATCGCTTTCGTCCTGGGAGTAATAGCCGCTTCGATAAGCTCTGGATCGATGTTTAAAGTATCGCCCTGAATATCCACAAAGACTGGAGTGGCGCTCACAGACAACACTGCGCTGGCAGTCGCAATAAATGTGTACGGAGGAACGATCACTTCATCGCCACATCCCACTCCAAGCGCCCGTAAAGCAATCTCGATCGCAGCAGATCCATTCGTGCAGGCAACGGCATATTTCGCATCTTGAAAAGCGGCAAACTCTTCCTCGAATATTTTCCCCTGGCTGCCTTCCACATACCACCATTTACCACTATGCAGAACTTCGAGCAGGGCTTTCTCTTCCTGCTCATCATAGATGGGCCATTTCGGCCAGGGCTGCTTTTCTTTATCTCGGACGGGTATTCCACCATCCAATGCCAGTTGCTTGCTAGTGCTCATCCCTTTAAAAATCTCCTCCAGAGCAGATTATAACTGCACTATTTCAGCCATTCCGACTGTTCAGTCCCCTGAGCCGCACTCAGATGATCCATCTGCTCACCATCGGTGTTGAGTCCTGCGTATGCCAGACATTCAGCAAACGGCATGGGAGAAGTGGATCGTGCAAGCAGATTATAAAAATTCGTGAGATCAGTTTTAGCTATCTGATTCACAGCTTTCAAAATATCATCTTCATCATACCCCAACGCGGGCGGTTTACACTGCACATACAGCTGCTGCATTACATCATCAAGCGAGCGAGTCCCGTGAGTCAGATGTCGAATAGTAAGATCAAGGCATAGACCGATCAATTCGCCTTTCTGATAATACGATAGACCACCAAAGCCATCGCTGTCGCTGCTCTCCCATACCTTCCAGCTAGATTCATCTGCAGTTATCAAACGTGAGGCTGGATTTTGTTCCAAAGATGAGATCGCCCGAGAATAATGGTTTATCAGTTCACGCCTCGTAATAGTTCCAGCCCTTAGTGCGCTCATCCATGCATAATATTCTGTTACACCTTCTGCAAACCAGAGATTTCGCGTGCGAGGGGGATGAATATAATCGAAAGGGCCGAGCGGTTTGGGCCTGATTCGCTTTACATTCCATTGATGGAAAAACTCATGCGCCGTGAAAGCTGCAAACTGTTTTAGATTAATTTCCTGTGGAAGCGCAATACGGGTGCTGTTTAAATGCTCCAGTCCCCCGCCCCTCCCATTTACATCAAAAAAGAACATAT
>JBBRDM010000260.1:0-4371 GCA_038203935.1 Chthonomonadales bacterium | reverse complement strand
CTCGAGGTGGCAAAAAAATGGGACTCGTTAGTCGATGCCGCTGAGAAAAACAGCATCTATTTTCAGCTTACTGTACAGCATCATGGCCAATATTCCAGCGCCGGTGGTCACAAATATTCCGGCAACGTCAATGCGAATTGGGAAGCGAATCCTTATAACTCTGAAAACGGAGGATTTCTTAAAAATCCGGAAGACTTTTTCACTAATCCAGAAGCGCGTGCTCTTACCAAACGCAAACTGCACTACATGATCGCCCGCTGGGGGTATTCGCCGAACATTATCGCATGGGAACTGTTCAATGAGGCTGAAGGAACAGATGCCGCACACGGAAAAATGTGGGACGATATTGCCATGTGGCATCGGGAAATGGCTATTTTCCTGCGCCAGTACGATCTTTACCATCACCTCATAACCACCAGCTCGGAGCCGGCTGTCCCTATCAACAGTCCGGTCTGGGAAACGGTGGACTACTATCAGTCACACATCTATGCTGCTGATTTGATTACAGCGCTCGGAACCGTACCTGGCCTGCCCGGCAAAAAACTGGACAAGCCGTTCTTTGTAGGCGAGTTCGGGCCTGAAGGCGCTTCTGATACAGACGGTAACTCCCTGCATGACGGTGTATGGTCCAGCCTGTTCAGCGGCGCTTCCGGCGCTGCGCAGTACTGGGCGTGGAGCGACGTGGATAAATATGGTCTTTACGGACAGTACAAAGCAATATCAAAATTTCTGTCTGAATCGGCGCTGCCAAACCATGGCGGGCTTGTTACGAGTAATCCCACTGTAAACTGTTCCACTCGCGGCACGCTGTCATTTGCACCCGGCGGCGGCTGGTCGAAAGCATCGAAAAGCGAATTTGTGGTGGGGACGGAAGGCGCTCCTTCAGGAATGGCTCGTTTCCCGGGTTATATTCAGGGCACAAGCCATCGGGATATGATGCCCGATCCGTTAAAATTCCAGGTGAACTACAGTGAAAACGGCCAGTTTTCGATTCGCATCGTCTCTGTCGCTGCTGAGGGCGCACATCTCAAAATATCATTGGACGGTAAAACCGCAGAGCACGACTATCCCGGAGGGAAAGCAAACAAACCTGATGTCGCTTCTGAGGAACAGTTATCGATAGACGTTCCTGCTGGAATACATACCATCAGCGTTGAGAATACCGGCAAGGACTGGGTTATGGTGAAGGATTTCCGCCTTAGCCACTATTCCTCTGCCCTGGCAGCCACGGTTCTGACTGGCAAAGAGTATGCGGCAGGCTGGGTATACCATCGAGATAATCACGCTGTGCCGTACAGTCAGGATAAAAATCTAACATCAGTTGCGGGCCAGATAAAAATAACCGGGCTAAACTCGGGTAAATATCATTTGAGCTGGGTGGACACGCGAACGGGAGATTCAATAAGTTCAGACGATCTCACCGTGACCAAAAGCACCGATCCATCTTTAATCCAAACTCCATCCATCCTCCGAGATACCGCTTTTTATATAATGAAAGGCCGGGATGGAGGTAAAATTCCTGCCGCGCGCAAGAGTGCAGGGCGCGGAAATTCCGATAGCAAAACTTGACAAAGTTCCCCTTTTGCTTCCACAATAGGGGTTCGAAACTATCACATGAATTTCGCAGCAAACTGTTTCGCAGGTCAAAGATCGCCAGGCCTGCGAAAAGTTTGCATGTGTCTGGTTAGATTGGCGGCTGCAGCTGCCAGAAGGAGATTCCTGAAATCATGAGTATCTATCCCTCCCCCGATAAGCTGGACGCAATGGAGAGTAAATATGCCCTGGTGATACTGGCTGCGAAGCGCGCCCGCCAGGTGAAAGATGGAGCACGAAGACTCACCGAGACCAAATCTGGCAATCCACTCACTATAGCGCTCGAAGAGATAGGTGAGGGCGCAATAATCCCTAGAATTGTCGAAGATGCTACGGTGGCAGCCCAGATGGCTGCGCTCAAGCCTACCGAACCAACACTCGAAGACATTATTGGTGCGGGCCCTGTGCTTGCGATTGAGCCTGAAATGGATAGTCATGCATCTCAGCTTGCTGCTCTGCGGCGAGCCGAACCGGATTCCGACGACGATGAGCTGGTTGGTGTCGACAGAGAAGAAGAACTTACTCCGGTGGATGCATTTGCACTGGGTACCGGCGGGCTGGGCTCCGTGGACGATGATGAAGACGACATGATTCAGGATGTCGACGACGAAGACGAATAGGTGAGTAATAGCTGGCGCTGAGGGAAAACCTCACTTGAAAGTTCTGTGCAGATGCCAAAAATTGTGGGAATCGACCTCGGTACAACCAACTCTGTAATTGCTGTCATGGATGGACAAGAACCATCCGTAATTACCCTCGCGGAGGGAACCCGACTCTGTCCCTCCGTCGTAGGATTTACTAAGAACGGTGAGAAACTCGTGGGGCTGCTCGCAAAGCGCCAGACACTCACAAACCCGGACAGAACCTTTACCAGCATTAAACGAAAAATGGGCACCGACACAACAGTTGAGGTGGATAATCGCGCGCTTTCTCCTACTGAGATATCAGCGATGATTCTCCAGAAGCTCAAGTCGGATGCAGAAGCCTATCTGGGCGAAAAAATTGAAAAAGCCGTCATCACAGTTCCGGCTTATTTTTCGGATGCCCAGCGGCAGGCTACCAAAGATGCAGGAACCATTGCCGGCTTAGATGTGGTTCGCATTATCAACGAACCGACGGCAGCCGCGCTGGCCTATGGGCTGGACCGGGAAGAACTCCAGCATGTGCTCGTATGGGACCTCGGAGGCGGCACGTTCGATGTTTCCATCTTGGAACTGGGCGACGGCGTTTTTGAGGTCAAAGCGACCAGCGGCGATACCAAACTTGGAGGAGATGATTGGGATAATCGTCTCATGGACTGGCTGGCTGAAGAGTTTCAAAAAGAGAGCAAGGTTAATATCCGTCGCGATAAATTGGCGATGCAGCGGCTGAAGGATGCGGCAGAGAAAGCAAAAATCGAACTCAGCAGCCTCACACGCACGAACGTCAATCTGCCCTTTTTAACCTCTGGATCCGATGGGCCTATTCATCTCGATGTCGATCTCAACCGAGCGCAGATGGAACACGTTTGCTCCGATCTCCTTGAGCGGCTCATTCCCCCGACACGGCAGGCGATTCAGGACGCGGGTATGCGTGAATCGGAGCTCGATCGAATTTTGCTTGTAGGCGGTTCTACACGAATGCCTGCTGTCCAAGAGCTGGTTCGGAAGATATTTGCGAAAGAGCCGTATCGGGGATTGAATCCCGATGAGGCGGTCGCGCTGGGAGCAGCGCTGCAGGGCGGCGTACTCAACGAAGAAGTGACCGGTGTACTTCTCCTCGATGTCACCCCGCTCTCCCTCGGAATCGAAACCCTCGGCGGCGTTATGACCAGAATTATTGATCGAAACACCACCATTCCCACGCAGGGGAAAAAGATTTTCACCACCGCGAATGCCGGCCAGACCTCTGTCGAGATAAAAGTTTTTCAAGGGGAACATGATCTCGCTGCCTACAATAAGTTCCTTGCGAATTTTCATCTGGCTGGTCTCACACACACAGGGCGGGGAGTTCCTCAGATCGAAGTCATGTTTGACATTGATGTGAATGGAATAGTGCATGTCACGGCATTCGAAGAGATGTCTGGCAAGCGCCAGGAAATTAAAATCACAGACAGCACCGGACTTTCTGATGCTGAAATAGATCGACTTTCCAAAATAGTTCAGGATTGAAATTTGGCACAGGAATTGCATCCCTGTATCGTACGTACAACGTGTTATTACAAAGGGAGTGAGTGAGAAATGGCGACGCAACCTCGCGACTATTACGATGTGCTGGGTGTTTCTAAATCCGCGAGCGGTGAAGAGCTTAAAAAGGCCTACCGTAACCTGGCCAAGAAGTACCACCCAGATATAAATAAAGCCGCGAACGCAGCTGATAAATTTAAAGAGATTCAGGAAGCGTACGACGCGCTCAGCGACGAGGGAAAACGCAAGCAGTACGATCGTTTCGGGCACGCTGGCATGAATGGCGGCGGCGGAGGCGCTGGTGGATTTCCGGAAGGATTTGGCGGAGCAGGAGGCGCGAGCCCATTTGGCGATATTTTTGATATCTTCTTCAATCAGCAGCAGGGCTCCTCTCGAACTGGTGGCAGCAATGTAATTCGCGGAGATGACCTGCGTGAAGATATGGAGCTCACTCTCGAAGAAGCGGCTGTTGGAGTGGAAAAAACCATTCGATTCCCGCGCATGGAGACCTGCGACACCTGCCAGGGCAGCGGTGCAAAGCCGGGAACCAGTGCAGAAAACTGCAGCCAATGCCAGGGTGCGGGTCAGGTTCGATTCTCGCAGAACACTTTAC
>JBBRDM010000259.1:0-4494 GCA_038203935.1 Chthonomonadales bacterium | reverse complement strand
GTGTATGCCCGCCTTATCCTGCCACTTCGGCAGCAAAGCTTCCAGGGTTTTCTGAGCAGACTGTATTTCTTTCGTATGCATGCCCATTGCATTGGACTGAACTGCCCATTGAAGCGTCGCGGCAGCAACACCGAACTGATTGTGGGGGTCAGTAGGTTTCAATGCAAGCGCGTGTTTTGCAGCCCACAGCGACTTCTGGTAGTTTTCCATCTGATAGAGCGTAATGGATAGACCCTGCCATACTCGAAGCGATCTGGGCCAGAACTGCAGGATAGTACTATAGGTATTCACGGATTCCCGATATTTTTTATCATCGCTATACGCTTCCGCAAGATCATCCTGGGCGGACTCATTTTTAGGCTGAAGCCTTGCCAGCACTTCCAGCTCCTGCAGGCACTCCTCATTCATTCCGTAACGGGCATAGAGAGCCGCAAGTGATTGATGCGGCGCTATATCAATTGGGTTTGAAGCTATCTGATGCCGAAAAGCGGCGATCTGCAATGCCCGCTGCTGCAGACTATTGCGCTGCTTCACTGCCGCATCGACCGCCGGCGGTTTACGCCGTGATATGACCACAGATCGCACACCGGCCGCGATGATAATGGCAGTAATACCGACGATTATGAATTTCTTCATGTGTGGAACCTCACCCCTGCCCCTTCTCCCAGATGCTCATTCCTCGCGGGAGATCAAACCTCACCCCCTGCCCCCTCTCCCAGATGCTCGTTCCTAGCGGGAGAGGGGGTAACTAAAACGTGGGCAGTTCCATATTATTGTTCAGATTCGAGAACATCAACATGAGAGACTTTGTATAACCCATAATATTCAACTAGTCTGACTCACCCCCTCTCCCTTTCGAGGGACACGAGAAAAATGGGAGAGGGGGCAGGGGGTGAGGTTAAATTTTACAATTATATATATTTGCGTATCTCTGCTAATACGTATTCAATATCATTTCGAATCTGTTCGTTTGGGAATCGTAAAATGTGCAGTTTGTTGGAGATCAGTATGGCATCTCTTTCGCAGTCATTTTCTGAAGTGTGATGAGCGCCGTCGGCTTCGACTATCAGTCCTAATTTATGGCAATAGAAATCAGCGATAAATCCAGATATTACCTGCTGCCTGCGAAACTTAACACCCAGTTTATTATCGCGCAATTCCTGCCAAAGAATATCCTCTTCTTGAGTCATCTCTTGGCGCAAGTTTCGTGCAATCTCTTTTTTAACACTCTGGACTGGCTGGCCTTTGACGATATATCTCCAGGGCATTTTACCTCACCCCCTGCCCCCTCTCCCATTTTTCTCGTGTCCCTCGAAAGGGAGAGGGGGTGCTTCGGCATGTTTTGGATTGTTACGTAATATACAGTTTGGACGTTCCTCCCCCGCTCTCCTCCTACAAGCCTACAACTCATTCAGGAATAGGCACTCCGTTCCATAGGAAAAGTCTAATTAATTCCCCCCTCTCTCGCGAGGAACGAGTATCTGGGAGAGGGGGCAGGGAGTGAGGCGAATCATGCAAAAGTCCCATAGAGGCTATGGGACTTTCGTAAACGAAGATGACTTCGAGGTGTTAACTAGTTGGGGAAGTAGGTCATGGTAGAGCCGCTCTGGTTCTTGGCCGGCGTGCCGGTTCGGTCCCAAACTACGCAGGTTGCTTTACCCTGATAGAACTTGACATGGCCTTCGGCGAATGCATAGTTCGCGCCGCCACCGTGTCGAGCAAGAGGAGCTGGTGGGTTGTAGTCCCAGGATGCCCAGTCGTCTCCCTGTCCGGCATTTGCAGGATTATTGTTGCAAAGGTCGTTGTAAGGGATCGAGTAGGTGCCAGCATTCGCGTCAAATGACGGGTCTGGAGCAGGAGCAGAACCATCAGGCAATGTGCCCCAAAGTCGACCGCGATGTCCCACGGTATAGCCACCAGCGCCGCCGGTTTCATCTGCACGTGCTCCGGCTCCGCCGCTGCGGCTTCCTTCGCTGAAGAGAATGGTAGAAGCTGGGAAAGAGAGGGCTCCATCACCTATCGCAGGAGTGATTAAACGACCCAGTGGGAAAGTAGTATCTGGTTTTTCATAGTCTCCACCAATTCTGCGGTTGATGACATACTGAACCAAGCCGTTCGGCCCATCATTATCACCGTTTTCACAGCCGCCGCAGCCAACTGCCGCTGAAGGGCAGCGAAGAATGGCTGCACTCTTCATATAGGGGAGTATGGCATGCTCCCAGCCGAACGCGGTAAGATTGAGCGGATTTCCATCTGCGCCACCTGAGAATTGGGTATCCTTTGGAGCCGCGCCAGAATAGATAGGATAGTATGAGGACAAAGGAAATGTTTCGTCATAATCCTGCGTATACATCAAGACCGCGAGGGTAACCTGCTTGGCGTTCGAAAGGCAGGAAGCCGACTGCGCTTTCTCACGTGCCTGGGCGAAAACTGGGAATAAAATCGCCGCGAGTATGGCTATAATGGCGATGACCACGAGTAGTTCAATTAACGTAAAAGCTCGGGACTTTCTATTGTTGAGCATAATTTATCTCCTTAGAGTTTATCAATACATTTAAAATTAACAGATCAAACAAAACTACGGCAGGATCTCTTATTGGCCGTTCGAAGGTGGAGGCGTCGAATAGGCGTCCGGAGATCGCCCGGTTCGCAGCATCTCATCTGCAAAATGCTTTCTGGACTGCACAAAGGCGGGCAAATTCTCGCCATTACTCTGGCCGAACACGATATGGGCCTGTTTGGGTTTGGCAAACATTTTCCATCCGATGAAACCCACTATCACCAGTACGACTGCCAGAGCAATCACTCCTACGCGCGGCGATATTTTTTCCTTCACTTAAACATACCCCCATATCTGAATCTCAACCGATTAACTGTCAGTCGGTTCCGCATCCGCCTTTGTAAGTTGGGAATGCAAGCGAGAACGGAGGATTGTTGCCATACTGATTGAAGAACCAGAGGCATGCATCCTGTCCTTCTTTGACCCATACGCTTGAGAGGTGAATTGCTTTGGCATGTCCGTCCAAAAATGCGGAGTTGGCAATGCCGTTGTGGCGTGCGATGGGTACGATCGGCCATGCGCCGTCTGCAATGATTGCGCCAGGCAATCGGAAGTAGATCGACGAAGGATAGTTGGTGGCTCCGCCCGGGTTGGTGGAATCTGGTCCGTTGACATAGAAGGCATACGCCGCTCTCATAGCAGCCAGATCGCCTTCGGCGCCGGTGGTGATTTCAGCGGCATCCATGAACTGGACGGTGTTCGCCGGGTACTGTGCCACACTCTGGCTGGGATACTGGCCGAGTCTGTTCGGGAAGTTCAGTCCGGAGTGACCGTTGACGTTTGAGAACAGTCCGTCGACGTTCATTCCATAAGAGCCGCTGTTTCCGAACGCGATGGAATAGTCTTTAGAAGCCGTCGCTGCGCTGCCAGCTGGTGCATCCGGGCAGTGTGTAAGATCTTTGTTCTTGATATATGGCTGAGCGAATCCTACCCATGTCCAGGAGACATCTGGCGGGGTGTTGCCGGAAGGGTCAACTTGAATCCACGGGGGCATCAGACGGGTGTCGTAGTCCTGTGAATACATAGCGGCGGCAGTGCCAATCTGTTTAAGATTGCTGAGGCAGCTTGTTTTGCGCGCCTCTTCTCTGGCTCGGGCAAATACGGGGAATAAAATTGCAGCCAGTATAGCGATAATTGCTATCACGACAAGCAGTTCGATGAGAGTGAAAGCGTTTTGCTTTCGCATGATGATGTGCTCCTTTCAAAATAAGGGAAACGTCTTGCGGCAAATGGCACATCGCGCAAAACGCCAGTCAAGCCAATTGGTGGAATCACCAAACTGAGGTTCCACATAGATCATATCACAACTCTTCGTATAATGCAAGAGTTAATACATACCAAATATTCCAAAACATGAAAATAGTGATGCAACTGATCGCTTGGCAGCACGATAACAGAGATATCATGCTTGAAAAAAGTAAATTTGTAATTGAGACACATAGGTTAGAAATTTATCAGACAAATGTATAAATTGCAGGATTTTGACCTTACAATGCGGAACATACAGCTGCGCAAAATATTGGAATGATCACTTCGAATTCAGGTCAAGGAACCATCCAAAATGTCCCAGCTAACCGATCCAAATCCGGTAGACTCAGGTGATTACAATCTTACTCAGGATCAGATAGAAGAGTATCGACAGAACGGGCATATTCTGCTTAGAGGTGTCTGTACCCAGGAAGAAGTCATCGCCTACAGGGATGTGATTCGAGAGGTGATAGCACGCAGATTTCCTGCTCCGCCACCCATGGAAGAGCGCAGCATATTCCATCGCGCATTTCTTTCGCTTTCCAACACGTGGAACGATGAGCCTGCTACCCGGCCCTATATCTTTGCCCGCCGCTTCGCCAAGATCTGTGCAGACCTCATGGGAGCGGATGCGGTGCGCATATTCCATAACCAGATATTTTTCAAAGAGCCAGGCGGCGGCCCCA
>JBBRDM010000258.1:0-4509 GCA_038203935.1 Chthonomonadales bacterium | reverse complement strand
GCGCACCCTGTTTTCTCGCCAGCAGAGTTCAGGGACAGGTTTTTGCATTTCCGATTATTGTAGGACAGTCTAAATCTACGGTGGAAAGCGCAGCGGTTGCTGACCAAAATGGCAAATCGCATGTTGGAGCATTTCGTTATTCGCTGCACCGAAGATCTACCGGCCTCGCTCCGATATTGCAGGCAGCGCCAGAATCTGTTTATACAACCATGCCGCGCTCCATTATCGATTCGGCTGATGGATCCGGAGTTTTATGGCGATATAAAATTACGTTTCCCGAAGCTCCTGTAGTCAAAGGAGAAGTTCCGAGGGTCGACAGCGCGGGCAATGCTGTTCCAACAAATAAATGGGAAGCAGGCGAGGCGGAAGTTGAATATATTCCCGCGAATGTTGAGCCTGCTACAGACGGGCTGCTAGTCCGTGTAACAATCACAAATAGATCAGATCATCCACAAAACTACTTTGTCGACTTTTTAGGCGGGATGAATAGTTTTAGTCCCGCATTTGAGCTGAATGAACTGCATGTTTCCATTCCGAAAGATGGAAGCACTGCAGTCATAAAGCATGAAAAATGTCCTGTAACGTTCTCACTCTTTGCGAACTCCACCCCATATCCAGCACACTACTATCAGGTTAACGACACCTACTTTACATCGCAGGGCGAAAAAGAACTGCTCGATTCTTTTGGCAAAGCAATTCCGGCTTCCTATCAAAATTCACTCATGTCGGGAGGAGTAAATGCTCCAGTTAAAAGTTCAGGGGGAGAGGATGCAAAAATAGGGGTATGGGGGCTAGTTCGGGTAGATGAAATACTACTCGATAAAGGCCAATCCGCTACCGTCTACATGGCGGTTGGAATTGGCCATGATGGAGCTTCAGCCCAGGACAGCGCTCAGATACTGCTGGGGGATGCGGAAGATGTGAACCCATTTGGAAAATCTATTCGGGTTGGTCTTTTTACGAAAGCTGAGAACCAGCACGATACGATAAAATTCCGCTCGAGTGATAGTGCCATCGATTCGCTGATGACACAGTCTCTTGTAAATATTCCCTACGCCCTTGGCCGGCGTGTCGCGGTGCCAACCCGCTCCTCGACTCCTGTTCGTACAGGCGGAATATACGAACCAGAATCTGGAGGATTAACGGCGCTCGCATGGCTGGACTATAGGCAGGATTGGGCTGCAGCCCAATTGAATGCATGGTTTATTACACAGGGCGATCCGGCAGCCATAAATCCGCATCCACGCATCGAATTACCTACTAATCTGTTTGCACTTTGGGAGCTATGGCAGCAGACTAACGACCAGGAAGTACTCAGCAAATATTATCCTTTTGCGGTGAAAAGATATAGAGAACTTTTACGGGCTTCAGCTGTTGGGCAGATGTCGAATCTCTATGGGTGGACTCAGGGAAAGTCGGCTTATAAATCACATCACAATAGGACGGAGATTCGCTTCGACGCGCAGCCAGTAATTCCAGATCCTGCGCTTACAGCCTGTGTCATACGTTCTGCAAATATCCTTGCTGCGATGGCTGCCCAGTTAAATCAGCCTCCATCAGAAATTCAGGGATTTGTGAAAGATCGCGAATTAGCGGTGGCAGCGCTAGAATCTAAACTATGGAGCCCTGCAAAATCAGAATATGTCCCAGATTCCTCCGATGCTAGTTCTTCAGGCACCATTGCAGGGTTGGTCCCCCTCATTATCGCAGATTTTCTAATGAATAAAAATCATAAAACTGCAATGTTGAGCATCTTGAAAGCAGAAAATCGATTCTGGTCACCTCAAGGCATTAGAACGGTAGACAATGCAAATGTCGATTCGAATGGTCCACCGGCAGTATCCTATCCTATAGAGGTGGATTATAACTGGCTGATATGGAAATCTCTGCTAGATATGGGAGAGACAGCCGCGGCGCGCGAGCTTGCCGAGAAACTGGTCAAATCGTATCACGCATCGGTCGATACCTATGGCGCCCATCCGGAATTTATAGATAAGGAAGGCGCTCTAAATACCGCGATGGATTACGCTGGAGAAAATTGTGTTCTGATCTCAATGTATGACTCTTATCACATGGCAGGCAGAGTGACTTGTGGATGGGATACGGAGATTTTAGGACATCAATTTGATAGTGCCCAGGAATCCATGCATCTCATAATCAAGAATTTGCGGATGGGCGGGGGTGGTGCAATAGTCTGTTCTCTTGGCAAACCCAAAGCAAAATACACAGTAACGGGAGCTGTGGCAGGCGAGTATATTGCTGATGATACCGGGGTAGTTACGCTTCTGTCTCCCAACGACATGACTACTCTAACGGTAGACATCCGAAGAAATGATACTGCCTCAGGAAATAAGTCCTGATGTATGGTGCGAAAAAAACTGCTTTTTTGGTATGCAGTCTGCTATTGGTGGGATGTTCGAAACAAAATGCACAAATAGACACAGTTCCTAATGATCGGATAATCTCAAACGGAAGATATGTGGATATTAATCCGCGTTTTTCGCACGATGGTAAACGCATTGTATTTTTAAGGGAAACGCCTGATAGAAAACTCCAGCTGCATATTTCAGACGCGAAGCTCCATCATCCTGTATCTCTCATGCCACCTGAGATAGTTCTCCCGGATAGACCCTATAGTTCAAATTTAGCAAGATATAACAGTCCGGATACATTAGCCTGGTCTCCGGATGACCGCAAAGTGGCGTTCGAACGAATCGACTGGTTTACATTCGAGAGCGGGGAGCGATTGCCAGGAACTGGACTCTGGACTTTTGATTTGGCCAGTGGGAAAGTGCAGGCGCTTGCGATACATCCTCAACACTATTCCAGCCTTTTTTATTTCTATCATTTTCCTGGATGGTCTCCGGATGGAAAATATTTCACATTTTCCGGAGAAGGAATAAATGGGCAGCGAGCGATATTCAAACATTCTGCTTCCTCCAAAGAAGTTCGTGATAGTCCCTCACGATTCGATAGGTATGAAGACAGCGATTGGCCCGTGTGGAACCCTCGGTTTGCTCCCCCTGATCGTTCGGTTAGTTACTGCTTCAGGCAGTCCGAATATCAGCCATTAGCCGCGCCTGCTGCTGAATCAATCCGGATGTCCTCCCCTGGTAAAAATAAAGCAGACCATTATCTGATTTGGAAAAATAATCCACGAGAAAATAGTAAATCCGGATATACGACACTGAGACCCGGACATTTTTCATGGTCAGATGATGGAAAGCAGCTTGCGTTTACGATCACGTCTGACCCTGTCGATTATACGAGCTATCAGATATGGAAAACAGACATAGACTCTGCTAAGTCCGAAAGAGTAAGTCCGGATGATGGGCATGGATATTTAGCTCCGGTTTGGATAGATAAACTTCATCTAGGAGCGCTGCAGACTCAAAACGATCATTTCTCAGCCGTAAGCTTAGATATCAAAACAAAGCAGATAAAAGTGATCGGAAATTTGCCGACTTCAGATTTTGACTGGTCACCAGACAGAAAATTCATCGTTTACACCTTGCCGCGCACCCCATTCAAGCCAGACGTTTCCATGCCCAGCACACTTCGTATTTTGCCTACAAATCTGGAGAAAGATTGATGCTTCAGAAATGATAAAAAGTATATTTACTCCCAAAAACCGTCTTCCTATTCATAAATATTTACGCATTAATTTTCTGTGCGGAACTATAGCTTTACTTGTGCTATTAACATTTTGTCTGGCTGGATCTGCATTCTCAGCAAATGCAGATCCACCGAGAGAGATTGAATATCAATTAACTCTAAACGTGACACAACGGCCCTACACCTCCACGATAACGATGATCATTCCGGTAGATCGATCAGAGAAATCGATCCGACTGCAAATGCCAGTATGGTCGCCCGGTGATTATCATATCCAAAACCATGCTCGATATGTGAGAAATGTGAACGCCACAGGAACTGACTTGGTTCAGAATTCTACAGGCAAACCGAATGAATCAGTAAACGTTTCAATCCCTGTCAATCACATTGATGCTAACACCTGGGAACTTAAGAGTGTGAGCTGCAGAACTGTCCGTTTGAGTTATTCGATAAGCTCAACTCCGCCAGGCATATTCAGCGAAAATGTTAAGATAACTGCTGGAAGCGCATTCTTCAACGGGCCTTCTGCATTCCTATATGTTGTTGATCATAAGGATATGCGAATTAAGCTGAAAGTTGAGGTTAAGTCCGGATGGCTGGCAGAATCCCCTTTGCCAACTCTATCTGGTTATAAACCCACTAGTGAAACTGCTGCCTTTTATGCACCAGATTACGATACTTTTGCTGATTCACCGCTGCTGCTTATTAAAAAAGAAGCAGTAAAAATGTGGGACTTTGATTCGAATGGAGCACACTACCAGGCAATATTTTTTGGACAGTACACTCCTATTCAAAATGATCCGCGGTATCAAACGGTCTTGAAAAAAATTGTACACTCTGAAAACAGTATGATGGGCGGGCCAACATCACCTCATTATATGTTCTTTTTTGATG
>JBBRDM010000257.1:0-4539 GCA_038203935.1 Chthonomonadales bacterium | reverse complement strand
TCGGATATCCCAAATATTTTCATCGAGACAGCCGGCATCCAATAGACCATGATAGGTTTTTCGTAAAAAGGCGCTGTTGTTTCTTTGGGACGGCCAGGCGGTACAGAATTAAGGCGAGGAGTAACCATATCACCGGTCAGCACCATCTGCCTTGCAGCGCTCACATAGAGACCTTCATCCAGGTCGAATAGCGGCGGTACGCCCAATCTCCAAAAAAATAGGAAAAAGCATAGCAGTATGAGCGCAGCTTCCCCCAGGTAATTCGAATTATTTCGGGCGGCTTCTGCGTTTTTATCGAGAATTGCTGGTTGTTTTTTCTTCATGGGAGCTGTGAATCATACGGAACCCAAGCGGATGAGTGCGACTGCGATGCGATATTAATTCCTGAAAAAATATCATTTTGTAAGATTAACATTGAGAGCGAAAAAAGTTTGCAGCTCGAGATTGTTAACAAATGATCGAATTTATATTCAGTCTACCCCGGAACGCTGTTAATTCTGATCGGAGCAGAAATTACGGGTTTATATTCAGGACGAAGTGTTTAAAAGTATCACTGAGGGGATGTTTCGTTGCAGAAGATCGGGCAGCAAATACGGAAAAGTTATTAGCGCTGCTGATAGTCGTGGAAAACAAGCCGCGATATTTATAGGAACGCGGCTTGGCTAACGCATATGCACTTTAGAAAAGAGCAGGTCGCACTCGGGATGTGATCAGGCAGCTTTACGACGCGACTGCGGCACTTCCGGTATTTCGACATCTGTGCGATCCATCGTATAACCGCCCAGTCTGATCCACTCTGCCTGAGGTATGCGCAGAAATGCAGTTACGATCTCAGGATCGAACTGTGTGCCCGCTCCTGCGGATATCTCTTTACATACCGCCGAATAGACTTTTGCATTTCGATTCTGTTTGCCATGCATGAGTACATCAAACGTATCACAGAGTGCAAAAATCCGGGCTCCCAATGGAATAGCTGTTCCGCTAAGCCCTTGTGGATATCCATCCCCATCCCAGCGCTCGTGGTGAGACCGCACGATCTCTACGGCACGCGACAGAATTGGAAATCCACTAATGAGTTCAACACCTGACAATGGATGACGTCGAATTTGCCGCCATTCTTCCTCATTCAATTTTCCACGCTTCAGTAGAATTGCAGTGGAAATTCCGATCTTACCAATATCGTGCAGCAGAGCCCCGTAGGCGTACGAATTGTAATCGCTGGCATTCAGTCTTGGAAGCAGTGGCCGAAAAGTGCGCTGCTCCTCATAAAGATTCGAAACCTCTTCGCCAAGCCGAAGCATATAACGCACCAAGCGATGCGAATGGCCGGCTTCTTCACCACCGCGGCGATCAAGCGCTCCCATTATTTCGGATAGGATAAGCGCCATTGGTTCTTGCAGCATACCTTCCAGACCGCCGTCACGGGCCTGCCTCTCCAGCTGCATCTCAAGTTCCAGCGTAGAATTACTCCAGCCTGGCTCCTCCAATTTGTGCCCCTCAGCTTCGAAATTCACATTTAGAGCGCAGTCGTTTTTTTCCTGAGAAATCACCTGTGGTTCTTGTACCTCTTTTGGGCTGAGATGGATGACATTGGAATGTTCCGTCATAAAAACTGCGTTGGATTTGCTGGAGATTGGTATCGGGGCGGGCAGCAGCTGTACACAGTTTCTGCCATTGGTTTTCGCTTCGTACAATGCCACATCCGCTCTCTGTACCAGTTGGGCCCCGGTTTCATAGGAGGAGTGCTGTGTCACTCCAATAGAAACGGTAATTTGCCTGTTGGCGAAAGGGTGTTTTTCCACCGTATTTCGAATTCGCTCCGCAATTATTGCTGCGGTTTCCAGCTCTGTATCCGGCAGAACTACTGCAAATTCTTCCCCACCATAGCGAGCAGGAAAATCACCTTCCCGCACGGATATTTTCAACAGAGATGCGACGGTTTTGAGTACTTCATCACCTGCCGGATGACCGAACTCATCATTAAACTGTTTGAATTTATCAACGTCCAGTAAAATCAAAGAGAGGCTGGTCTGTGAACGCTCCACACGCGCCAATTCACGTGATAGTTCTTCTTGAAATGCCCGGTGGTTCCCCAGCTTCGTCATACCATCGGTAGTAGCAAGAGACGCGAGCTGGGCGTTGGCCGCCTCGATGGTGCAGTATTGCGCTTCTAGCAGCTGCTGAACACCCGTTAGCTCCTCATTTTTTCTTATAAGCTCTTCTGCCTGTGCTTGTACGGATTGCTTTTCTTCCTCCAATCGGGAGTGGGCCGCGCGCAAATCACGATGCAGTATCGCGCTGCTCAGTGCAACTGCGGCATGGTCTGCAAAAGTTGTGAGTACCTGCACCGCGGTTTCACTGAAGGGATCACTGTTATCCTGAACTAAATCAGAATTATAACTGCAGGCTGCGGCGCTATTGATCGACTGCCCCCAACAGTCTGCTGTCGCCATGATAACCAGGGATCCAAGCACCGTACCCATATAGGATATAGGAAGTGAGAGCGAATCTGTGATTCGGGCATCATGATAGAATAATTTAAGTCTCTCCGTTTTGATTTGGGATTCGAACGGAGGCTTCAATCTTACGGTATGGCCATCTAGAATTCTGGCTACAAGAGGCAGCATTTCCGAGAGCCGATACTCTTTAATATTTTCCAGGCCCTGAATATTTGAGGTATGGCCTGCCATTTGGCGTTCCCCATTTTCATCCTGTTCCTTGAGAAATACGCACGCCCCCGCATAGCCCAGGGCAGAGACTTCTTCGGTAATATGAACTAGCAAGGGTTCAAAATCCAGTTCACCTGCAAGACGGGAAGCCATTTGCCTCATAATATCTGCAATATTTTGCTGTCGTTCGGTATCAATGAGGAGTTCGTTGACTGCTTCTTTCAGTTGATCGTGAGCGAAATCTGTTGAGGAGATAATATCAAATATTTTTTTACGTTGCATGGATTAGATTCTGTTCCGTCACATTATCGTGAAGATGACGTCATGGATGACCGCTGCCATCCAAAATATTTCAATTTATTTGGCCGACGAGATTGAATAATATACTGGTTTTTCCATATTTTATAAAAATGTTTGATTGCTTCTTTTTATTTAATCTTCTTCTGGAATAGAGCAGTATATTTGAATTATCGAATCCGTGAAATCGGAAGGATTTTTAATCCTTTTTCAAGAACTTAAGACACGTTATTTGTGAAATTTTAATGCTGGGCGAGATAAGAGGAAGCTATATGAACAGCGATGGAAAAATAGGGGTGGCGATGCTTTCGTTTGCCCATGTGCATGCTAGAGGTTATGCGGATCAGGTAAAAAGTATTTCCGATTGCGAAATGGTAGCAATCTGGGATGAAGATAGTGAGAGAGGCAGGAAGCAGGCGGAAGATCGGGGTGTCCCGTTTTATGAAACCCTGGAATCGGTTCTTGAACTAAGCACCGTTGACGCTGTAGTTTGCAATGCTCCCACTTCGATGCACAAGGAAGTTCTCATCGCTGCTGCAAAAGCCGGTAAGCATATATTTACTGAAAAATCACTGACCATTACTCTTTCCGATGCGACAGACGTACTCCGCGAAGTAGAAGTTTCTGGCGTGAAGTTTATGATTTCGTTTCCTTCTCGAGTGCGGCCGGAAATACTTTTCGCGAAACAGGTACTCGATCAGGGACTGCTTGGTGATGTGACTTTGATGCGAACCCGAATAGCGCATAGCGCTGCTTTGGATAAATGGTTCAGCGGCGGCACACTCTGGTTTGGTGATGAAGACCAGGCTGGCGGAGGAGCGTTTTTCGATCTCGGATGCCATCGTGTAGATGTGATGCGCTGGTTCCTCGGCGAGCCGGAATCGGCGACTGCGCAATTGAATAATTTCTCCAATAACTACAGTATCGATGATAATATGGTTGCCTTGATCAAGTTTAGAAATAAGGCTCTGGGAATTATCGATGTCTCCTGGGTTCATCGGCACGGCCCGAATCCTCTCGAAATCTATGGAACCGAAGGCTATCTGGGTATCGAGGCCGCCCCGAACGGCCCGCGCATTCAGCTCATCAGTGATCGATTGAAAAGCGGCGATATTCAGGGATATGTCCTTCCCACATCGCTCCCTGCTGCGCTTCCAACGCTCATGGATCAGTGGGTTGCTTCGATTAAAAATGGGACCAGCTGCAGTGTCAGCATCTATGACGGCTGGAATCTGGTTCAGCTTATGGAAGGATGCTACAATGCGGGAAGACAGGGACACGAGTTTATCTTCTGAAGCGCCGCAATCTGACCATTTTGAAGCAGTCTATGAATTTGTTCGTTCGATTCCGCGCGGAAAAGTGGTAACATACGGGCAGGCAGCAGACTTAATAACTGGCGCTCGGCTCACCGCAAGGCAGGTTGGTTCTGCGATGCGGTGGGCGCCTGAGGATATTCCCTGGCACAGAGTTATTGGTGCAGGCGGCTATCTTCCAGTCGGAAAACGCAATCCGGAGATGAAGCTTCTGCAGATAAAGCTTTTGAAGGCAGAAGGCGTGCAATTTAAAGAAACCG
>JBBRDM010000256.1:0-4543 GCA_038203935.1 Chthonomonadales bacterium | reverse complement strand
AGACTGCCCTGAGACGCTCGATGTGGTGGAACAGCTCCTGCATCATGAGATTCCTATAGAGACTGCCAAACATAAATTCGTTTTCGCAAAATTTCTACTTGGAGACCCGATGCCAATCGATACTAGCTTTGCTAGATTCGTGGCAGGGCTGGCTCGGCGCAAGGGATTTGAAGATGCAGCAGATGTGCTGAGCGAACTCATGGAAGGCGGGCGAAACCGGGAGAGCTGGCTCGCTGGAAATTCCGGGATATCTGGTTATTTGAAACCGGAAGAGCTGTCTCATCTGCACTGCCTGCACGAATCTCTTCCAAAGCGCAGCAGATTAGGGGCAACAGGAAGCCCGGAACGGCGGCGGCTGTCTCAGCGTGGTGGAATTTTGGGTGCCGGCGCTATTTTCGCTCGGCAGCTTATTGTCCCGATTTCCGCCGAGGATGAGATACTCATCGATCTTTGCGAGCTGCTGGAAAATGCAGAAAAGAATCATGACGGGATCATAGTAATATCCGCTGATGCGTTTCGGTAAAGATTCCACCCGGTTGTATACTGTGTCTGGAATTGCAAACCCCATCTTCAGTCATCAAGCTCACTGCGTAAGCTCATCTTATTTCGGGAAGCTTGTAGAGATTGTGTTTATTTAATTGAGTCTATATTGGTTATCTCGCTAGTTAATAGTTGTGAGTAAGAAAGGGAACTATGTCATCACGAAATGTGCATCTTGATATTGGAGTTAATGGAGCTTTTCTGACGCGCCGGTGGGAGAAGCCGGATAACTGGATGCGACTCACAAAGGAGTGCGGATATTCGGTGCATTCCTTTTGCGGGGATGTAATCGATCCGTTCTTCTCGGGCGATGCATCCTTCCAATTGGAGCAGGCACAGGAGACTGGCGAAGCTGCCAAAAAATACGGTGTCACGATCTGCGATTTATATACAGGAGTGGCGACACATCGCTTCCATGGCCTTTCGCACAGTGACCCGCGCGCTCGGCAGCGTATGAAGCAGTGGCTGTACGACGCCTCCAAGCTGGCAGCGGCAATGGGAACGGATACACTCGGCGGACACTGGGATGCATTTTCCTGCGAAGTTCTGGAAGATCCTAAGCTGACGGCGGAGGCGAATACTCGGCTGGTTCAGACTTTCCGCGAACTCTCTCATGAACTCAAGCCACTCGGCATCCGCTGCCTGATGCAGGAACAGATGTATATTCCGAGCGAAAAGCCGCACACACTGCAGGAGTGCGAAGATTTCCTGATCGATGTCAATAAAGATAACGACGGCGGAATTCCAGTGCTTACGACTTTAGACGTGGGTCATCAGGCAGGAATGCACTACGGCCTGGAAGGCGCCGATCTCGACTATCTGGAGTGGCTGCGGCGCTTTGCTTCGGTTTCTGAAGTTATCCATCTGCAGCAGACTACCCCGGATGCGTCGCACCACTGGGCGTTCACTCCTGATTATAATGCCAGAGGACATGTCGATATCGATAAAACCTTGGAGGCTATTCGCTATAGCCATGAGCACCACCATGAGCAGCCACATGCAGCCATCTTGCCTCCGGTCACCACTAACTGGCTGGTCGCGGAAATCATCCCCGGCTCCACCAAACATGAAAAGGTTCTTCTCGCCGAACTAACCGAGAGCTCGAAATATCTCCGTGAATGGATTCCAGAAGGCGGCGTCGACTGGAGCTTCTAATTTTTCAATAAGAACCCATTCTTTGTCCATATTATGGGCAGAGGATGGGCTGTATTCTCCCGATTTACATCGTTAATAATAATTCCAAATTCATAAAGATCATTGCGTCGATATTGTCTTGGCTTACAGTCACCATCATTGCGACATTTGTGATGTATATTTTCTCCCCGATGCGACATGGAAACTATGATCTTAATCGTTCAATATACTTGGGATTCATTTTCGGTTCGAGTTGCATGACGTTAACCCGAATATGGCGATATCGGAAATGAAACTTATAGTATCGAACTCTGATTTTGAATTTACTTCTGCTTTAAAAGACTAAATAAAAGTTGAGATTCTTCAGAAAGTAAGTTGGCGATATTGTCAAATCGAATCAAACAAATGAGAAATCGTTCATTCCGATTCTCGATGATCTCATGATTTACACAGTCTAAAAATGAGTGCAATGAGTCTAGCACCTCTGCTGATACTTGAAATGATTGTAAAACCTTCTGCTTGTCCTCACTGATTTTTTGATGTATATCTTCCCAAAAACTCCAGTCATTCAAAGCGCTTTTGAGATCATTATACTGTTTGATCCATAATTCGCTTTCGTCCAGATCAAAATGAGAACGTATATAAATTTCGTGCTCTTCACGATCGATAGATTTATAGACATGTTGAATAAGTGCGAAAAATGTGTTGTTCAACCATTAGCCCCGCAATCTCATTACTCCTCAAAAGAACTCCCAGTATACTTCGCTGCCCTCTTTTAGTTCCGAGTCAAGTAACTCCTTGATCTCCTCGATATCCACAAATTCTACGGATAGAGTATTGCCGTTTTGCACTTTATATTGATGCTCTTTATCTTTCGCCAATATTAAGCCTCGTTCCATCGCTTCGGCATTATTGGTTGCTGAAACGAGAAAAACCATTCTTTCAGAATCAAATTTTTCGTCTGTTTCAACAATAGCGTATTGATAAATCGCAATTACACAGTACCAACTTTTGGGATTTTCGCCAGGTGTTTGTGAGGTCATTGAGATATATTTTCTGGATGTGATAACATTTTTATATATGAAAAATGAGTGTGAAGGGTACAAAAGTCGGATCCGTGGAAGTAATATCAAGCGTATACCCGGATGTGAGTCGGATATGAACGCTGCCCAGGTCGTCTGCTTCAATCGAAACATCACACGGTGGATCTTCGTAAATCAGTTTGAAAAATGGATTTTCCTTGTTCATCTGTTCGATTATCGTCGGGACCGTTGTCATCTGAACTCACCAGCACTTCACCATCCTTTGCAATTTCCCATGCACTTGAGACCACGAACCCCAGCTCTGACATTCTGGTGGCTTCACCTGTTTAGGTTGTATTTGGAATTAAACTCCCAAAGCCAGATCGCTGATGTCCCATGTATCGCAACTTGTCACAGAGTGGCTCCTTTAGAATGGGCTTTAACGCTTTCTCAATCCTAATTTTCAAGGCATGAACTTTAAAGATATGCTCGCTTTCATGTTCGATATGGAGGAAATTTATCTCTTGCCTGATAACATATTCTTGAAGTTTAGAATAACTCCTTCTGTGTATCCTGTCCAAAAACTTGCAGTCGCTTTCCAAATCAGTATCGAAATCTTGCCCAATCAATATTGTATTCGGTTTAAACGATCTAATTTATGGAGCCCTAATTTTTGAAAATTACGTGTATCGAAACTATTCCGGTTCTGATTCCTATCAAGCCGTTCCTGGCGATTCACTACAGCCAGGGAGTGCATGCTGCCTCCCCTTTTTTGATCCTAAAGGTGCATACTGATGATGGACTAATTGGACTGGGCGAAGCCTCGTGCACTCCTATGTGGAGTGGGGAGGACCATGGAACAGCAGCCCGTTTCATAAAAAATATCCTTGAACCTGAGTTGATCGGCCACGACCCGCGTAATATCGAGCAAATAGCACGGCTGATGAATGGCCTTTTATTCGGCAACCCATTCACGAAGTCTGCGATCGAGATGGCCTGCTGGGATATTCTGGGCAAAGCTGTCGGGCTGCCTCTCTATAGATTGTGGGGCGGGCCAGTTCGTGATGCCATTCCGATTAAATTTTCCCTTTCCGGTGGTGAATCAGAGAAAGCAGCAGAGATCGCACAGTGGGCAGTCTCCCAGGGCTTCAAGGCGATGAAGGTGAAAGTGGGAGTTCAACCAGCGGCAGATATTGCTCGTGTTAGAGCAGTACGGGATGCGGTTGGCCCGAGTATTCGTCTCGGGGTGGATGCAAACGGCGGCTGGTCAGTGCGCGATGCAATACGAACAGTTCGCCGTTTTGAGGATTTCGATATCTTTTTTGCGGAGCAGCCGGTGTCGGCTGCCGATTCGCGATGGATGGCCGAGGTTCGCCGTTCGGTAGGCATTCCTATTATTGCGGATGAGAGTGTGTTCAATCTTCAACAGGCTCTTTCGATGACACGGGCTGAGGCGGCGGATGTACTATCGATATATGTGGGCAAAGAGGGTGGAATTGGCGGCGCGCGGAAAATGGCGGCAGTAGCAGAGGCTGCGGGAATTGCCTGTACTGTCGGAAGCAATTTAGAGTTGGGAATAGGCAGTGCGGCAATGATCCATCTGGCGATGTCCACTCCGGGTATCGATGCCGAAAACTATCCGTGTGATATTATCGGGCCTTTCTACTACGAGGCGAACTTGCTCACGTCTCAACTGCCAATGCAAAACGGCCTTGCGCAGCCTCTGGAAGGTGCAGGACTTGGTATCGAACTCGATGAAGATGCGGTTAAAAAATTTACAGTGAGTATCTAACTCATCAGGCATTAAACACGTCCGGTATAATTCAAAAGTACATTGCAGGCATTCA
>JBBRDM010000255.1:0-4675 GCA_038203935.1 Chthonomonadales bacterium | reverse complement strand
AGATTCTGGCAATGGAGCAGGTATGTGCCGATGGTTACTTCCAACGCCGCAATGCGCGATGGAAACTGGAAACTCATTAGACCAGCAATCAGCCAGACCTTCGATGTACTTGACCCTCAGTGGCAGCCCGTATCTATGTACAACCCTGAGTTTTTTCTAGAGAATGGAATTATTCACGAACCACTTCCATCCATTGAACTTCCTCCACCTCCGCCACCGGAACTCTACAATCTCGACGATGACCCTCTTGAACAGAACGATCTCGCTGGCACAGAACCAGATCGTCTGCATCGAATGATGATGCATTTAGAATCGTGGTTTGTAGAAGTTGAGACAGAGCGTGCTGCGATCGATGATGCCTGGTAGTCCACAGTAATTAGTTTAAATGGGCACGCATATTCCTTAAATTCTTCTCCCAAATGCTCGTTACTCAGATTAGAGTTTCAGCCTCATAACATCCCTGCTTCAACTTGCTCGATCCTTGCGTTGGCGAAACATATCCTTTACAGTTCACTATTTTGCGATACGCAAAGCCCGATTCAAGAGGAGTATCATCATTGCTGTTCGTTTCGCCTATTTCGTTGAATCTGAAATCACTGTACGGGAGGATATACGGCTTCTCTCCTTAAATCTATTATCCTTGCCGATGTAATTTTCCGATTGTGAAGGAGAGTGATGCCTACACCGCTGCCGCCGATGGATTCTGGGTCACTTGAAATTCTCAAAACGAAGCCGTCTCTCGATTCGCGGAGTCTTCGCACTCTTTCATGGATCATCGCTGCGGGGTGGCTGGGTACAAATCTTGGAATAAACGTCGCTGACCTCCCGCTAAAATTTCTACTGAAAGATACTTTAAAACTCACTCCAACAGCAATTTCAGCGTTTTTTGCGGTGGGAGCCTTTACCAACTACATCAAGCCGCTCGCAGGCATTCTTACCGATGCTTTCCCTCTCTTTCGAACTCGCCGCCGCCACTATCTCATCCTCAGCCTTGCAGGGTCTGGAGTACTCTGGCTGCTGCTTGCGATCGTTCCGAGAAATAGAGACAGTCTGCTGGCTACCTATGCACTGCTGTATCTCACGATTGTTTTCACGAGCACTACATTGGGCGGTGTGATGGTGGAGGTGGCCGGTAGATTTCACGCACAAGGCAGGTTTACCGCTCAGCGAATTGCCATGTTCCGATTAGGCAGTCTTGCCGGCGGGCCGATTGGCGGCTGGCTTGCAAGTTTTCCATTCGGCTGGGCAATGGGAGTCGCCTCACTTCTCCATCTCATCCTGGTTCCGCTCTATCTGCACTATCTGCCAGAATCCCGCACTGCCGTTACCGATAGAAACGTATGGATAAATGCAGGCCAGCAAATTAAAGCAGCCTCCAGAAATCGTGTGCTGATAAGCGCCGGAATTATGATCATCCTCATCGCGGCAGCGCCGGGCTTTGGAACACCACTTTTCTTCCATCAGACCGACCGGCTCCATTTTTCCAAGCAGTTTATTGGGATGCTAGGGCTGGTGAGCTCTGCTTTCGGCCTGCTTGCGGCCGTATTCTACTATCGGACCTGCCGGCATATCAACCTGCGCCGTCTGCTGGTTGGCAGCATTCTCATCCATGCTCTTGGAAGCCTCTGTTATATGTGGTACAACGATCAAAACAGCGCTCTTTGGATTACCAGCCTGGGCGGTTTTACTTCTACATTGGCGATGCTGCCCGTCTACGATCTGGCAGTCCGAGGAACACCGAAAGGCAGCGAAGCGCTCGGCTACTCAGTTATGATGAGTGTGTGGAACCTTACGAATGCTCTCTCCGACTGGACAGGTGCAAAAATATTTGAACAGCTGCACCGAACATTTCTTTCTCTTATCTGGATTAATGCCGGTACAACGATACTCGCCATCGCCGCCATCCCGTTTCTTCCGTCTCTTTTAATTGCGCAAAAAGATGGACATACAAATTTAGCCTCATAGGAGTTGATATGCCTGCAACAGAAGAGTTTGAACAGATATTTAATCATCTTAAAAGCATTCTGAAAGCTTACGAGCCACGAATGGTGGTATCGGTAGATAAGGAAGACAGCTACTATCTGAATACCACCGTCATCATGAAAAACAAAAGCCCCATGTTTTTTGGTGGCGTCGAGATCAAGAAAAATTATGTCAACTACCATCTGATGCCCGTCTATGCAAATCCGAAACTGCTGGAGAGCATCTCACCGGAACTCCGCGCACGCATGCAGGGCAAATCCTGTTTCAATTTTAAAAAGTTCGACCGGAAATTATTGGATGAGCTGGCTGTTTTGACAGAGGCAGGATGTGCTTACTTCAGAAATAACAGAGATTCAATAATTCCATCTGCCAGGTAGATTGTCAGCATAGTACTGATTTTAAGGTCAAGCGTATACATACAGGATTAAGCAACCGCCTTGCCGAACTATATTGAACCGTGCGGGCGTAATACATACCTCTTTCTGCTTCTGATATGCCTGGCTGCGATAAGTTCAACTAAAGGAACCGTAATTTTTAATGCGATGGAGTCGGAAAAGTCAGCTGCTGATAGGATTCTGCCTGGTACTCTTCCTGCTGGCCGTGAATGCTACGGTCTCCTACAATAACACACAGCATCTGCTCGAACACAATAGATCGGTCACACACTCCTACCAGGTGTTGGGAGAGCTGGAAAGCATCGTATCCATGGTTAAGGACGTTGAGATAGGCACGCGCGGTTTTGTCATTACCGGCGATGAAAACTATCTACAGCCTTACTTTGCGGGATTAAAACGCACCGCGGGCCATCTCCAGCCGCTTAATTCACTTGTGAGCGATAATAGAGCCCAAAAAGCGCGCGTCCTCGTACTCGAAAGCCACATTCTCTCAAAACTAGCGAACAGTAATAAAGTGATCGAACTGCGGCGCAAATCGAGCCTTGCTGCGGCTGCACTTTTGGTTGCGCAAGGGCATGGCGAGCGGGAGATGGACGAAATCCGTAAGACCGTTACGAATATGACGGACGAGGAAAACCGTCTCCTTCAAACAAGATCTGCCCAGACTGCAGACAGTGCCCGTGTCATGCTCCTCACACTTTTGCTTGGCGGAATAAGCAGTGTTATTCTGCTTTCCGTAGTCTACTACGCTCTCGCTCGGGCTCAGGTACAAAAGGACGAACTCTCACTCACATTCCGAGAGCTGGAACGTCAGGTTGGGCTGCGGGAGAATCTTACCGAGATGCTGGTTCACGACCTCCGCACTCCCCTGACAACGCTGCTTGGCCCGCTTGAACTGCTTAGGGACGATAGTTTTGGCAAGCTGGATGAGATGCAAAAAGAGATGGTCACCATGAGTACCCAGAGCGGCTATCGCCTATTGGAACTTATAAACGAACTGCTGGACATCTCTAAAATGGAAGCCGGTGAAATGCAGGTTCGACGCGAACCAATACAGGTAGAAAGCATGATCGCCGAGGCAGTGAAGCAGGTAAAAGTGCTCGATATAGGAGAGTCAGCCCGGATAGATATTCAGATTCCCGCATCACTTCCGCCGCTGTTTGCGGAGGAGCAGCTGCTCCTCCGAGTGATGATTAATCTGCTCGGAAACGCGCTGAAATTTACACCCCCCAATGGAAAAATAACCATTGCGGCTCGCCTGGTAAAAAGCAGCGATTCAGAGATAGCTGAGAGGCTGAAAACATTGCGGGCAAATAGTCAGAAATCAATTTCAGACGATAACGACCTGATGCTTTTTTCTGTGCAGGACACCGGCGAGGGGATTCCACTGGAATATCAGCAGAAGATTTTCGCAAAATTCGGGCAGGCTGAAACGAGTGAGTCCAATAGAAAGCTTTCAACTGGACTTGGACTCACGTTCTGCAAACTGGCGGTAGCCGCCCATGGAGGCGATATTTGGGTAACGAGCGAGCCGGGAAAAGGAAGTATCTTTAGTTTCGTACTTCCAATCCTTCCCCAGAGTGAAATGCCAGCTTCAGAGTAACGATGACTTTCAACAAGGAAATGCCCGCTTTAGAGTAACGACGACTATCGGTAAAGAAATCATTTATTCCTCTGGCGTTTTCGAACAGTCCACGATCCTGACGCAATAAATCCAACGATCAGCGCGAATGCTCCCGGCTCAGGAACTGAGGATGATCCACTGTACCCATAGGTTACACTAACGTCTGCTCCCGCAGCAAGCCCGATAACAGTATAATAAGTCATTATGGATGGATAGGAAGTATTAGAAGCATGAACACCGAGTGAGAGATTTCCCGCACCGAGAAAAGCCGAGAGATCTGCAGGCTGGGTGAGCAGTGTGCCTATGCTGCCAGTAACATCGATCGTATTTATGTAGACACCTTCTGGATCGATATGGAACGTGTCTGTTTGCAGCAGCGTCGTCTGAAGTATTGCTGCGGGATTACTTGGGCCGTCCAGAGAGATCTGTCCCTGCGTGTAAAGAGTAATATCGCTGCCGTTTCCACGGTGGTTATCGAAAAGAAAGAATGTCTCTATAGTGCCTTTCAGCGAGAGATCGACGCTTTGCAGCGTTCCCAACGTGGGATCGAACAGGGGCAGTAATGCAGTCGTATTCCAATCGGCATTCTGGATAGGAATACTCGCGGTGTAGGTTAGATTCTTCGCTTCAGAGCGTAATGCAGAGAATACAGCCAGCAGCAAAAAGCATGATA
>JBBRDM010000254.1:0-4767 GCA_038203935.1 Chthonomonadales bacterium | reverse complement strand
GAACTCCTATCAGCTGTTCCTCTTCTGCCCCGGGCCTATCCACCACATAGAGATCATTCAGAGTTTCTACATCTTTATGCGCACGTCGAACCGCCGCAAATGCCTCATCAATAGTCAGATCCGCGGTAATTCGCAGAAACTTATCCGTCATGAGACGGCCGGCAGTGGATTCGCCATAGGCCAGCAGTTCACGCACATCCGCCGCATCGTCCGGTGAGCGCGCCATTAACTCATCGAGAAATTTTTCCTGTTGTGAAGGCGAAGCTTCAGAGACAATCTCAGCCGCATCATCCATTGGAAGCAGGTCAAGCATCTCAGCGACGCGCGAGGGGAGTGATCGATCTGTGAGGAATCGAGATAAATCAGGCGGGAGCTCATCCAGAACTTCAGCAGCACGTTCGGTATCGAGTGATGCAAAAACGGTGAGGGCATCGTTCTGTGAGAGCTGATCCAGAGCGAGGGCAATATCTGCGGGATGCCGGTCTTTAAGAATCTCCACCAGCGCTTCGCTGCCTGTTGTTTCCTGCAATAACCTTTTTAAGCGATTTTCAAGCGCGTCATTTTGAGTTCTCAAACGAGGATCCTTCTGCAGCCTATGATGAATTACGATTTAATGGACCTAACCCGAACAAAATGATAGAGAGTGCGATTACAGGAAATGTTCCATAGGCTATCAAAACAGGCAGATAAGAGTAGTTATCTACTGCCAATCCGCTTAACCATCCAAATATCATGCCGCCGAATCCCGCGCCCATGCTTGCCAGTCCCCATATGGAGGCGACGGTGCTCTTGGGGAAAACATCAGCCGGAAATGCCAGCGTGTTTGCTGTGTATCCGGTATATCCAAAAGTTGCCATGGAAAACAGGGCTATTACTACCCAGACATTGTGAATGAATGCTGCTGGAATGGCGGATGTCATCAGCAGTGCAAAAATAGTGACGGAGATTCGTCGTGCACGTGGAATGGGAGTGCCGTGGCGAATTAATTGAGCGGTACACCATCCTCCCGCAAGATTACCAATATCCGCTGTCAGAAATGGAATCCAGGCGGTAAATCCGACTTTCTTAATATCGAAGTGGTGCACTGAAGTGAGATATTTGGCGATCCAGAAAGTGTAGAAGTACCAGACCGGATCCATAAATATCTTTGAAAGCATGAAAGCTCTCACGAATCGGGTTTTGAGGAGTTCGCGTACGGGAATAGTCGGTACATTTATTTCTTTTTTAGGCGTAACTGGAGCGCGGTAAAACTTCCACCAGAATATCAGCCATAAAAACCCGCTGCATCCAATCAGAATGAATGCGCTATGCCAGCTTGATTTAATGACCAGCCATGCTATGAGCGGCGGCGCCACCAGGGCACCAATTGCCGATCCGCTGTTGAAAATTCCTCCCGCAAGCGCTCTCTCTTCCTGCGGGAACCACTCGCTTACAACTCGAACTCCTGCCGGCCAGTTCCCTGCTTCTCCCATACCCAGCAGAAAACGGCAGGCCCCAAATCCGAAAGCGCTTCTTGCAAATGAGTGCAGAATGGAAGCTGCAGACCACCAGAACATGCAGATTGAGTAGCCGATTTTCGTCCCCAAGCGATCTATCAGCGGACCCGAGACTCCATTCATGACCGTATAAGAGAGCATAAACGCCGCTGTAACGCGTCCATAATCGGCATTGCTCATATGGAACTCACGCGAAAGGGTAGGGGCGAGAACAGAAAGCGTCTGCCTGTCGAGGTAATTGATTACAGTCGCGAGAAAAACAAAACCAATCATAAGCCAGCGACGCGATGAGTGTGCAGCGGTTTTTCCTGTTCGATCAATCTGCAGATCAGGCAGCAGAGTTTTTCTCATGATAGGCTATTTGCGTACGAGTTCCGTGTTCGGGTCTACGGGAATTTTGAATGCCCAGGCCCGTTTGCTCGGTCTCTGAGTCTCATCCTGAAGTGCCTCTGGTAACTCCAATTCAATCCCGCCACCAGCAGCAGCATGCCAATTGATTCTCTGCTTTGAACCGACTAAGGATATTTTCGACCCTGCTGATGCATTCACACTGGACAGGTGCAGTGTACGGCCCGGCCACTTCAGCGCAAGCGCATAGACCGTTTTTCCATTTTTGCTTCGGGTAAACCGGATGTCATCTCCTTCTTTCCAGTGGGTACCTGATCTTGCCCGGGTTGCGTAAATCGCTTCTCCATTTACCTTAAGCCAATCTCCAGCATACTCCAGCGCTTCCACCGCTTTGGGATGAAATCTTCCGTTTCGGTCCGGCCCAATGCCAACCATGAAATTTCCGCCCTTTGCAACCGTGTCCACCAGATTTTCGATAACCCAGTTTCCATCTTCATACTTTGATGGGTCGGATACATAGGAGAATGAGCCTGCGATGGGGTAGATCGTCATCCAGGGCATTTTAGTATTCTCCTTGGCTCCAGGTACGAATCCTTCAGGAGTGTAGTAATCGCCGTAGTTTCCGATTCCCCGGCATCGGAACATCACGTCCGGTTGAATTTTACGCAGAATTTTCATGGTATCGCGCATTTCCGGCCACACGGATCGGCCCATCCATTGATCCAGGCAGATCATGTCGATTTTTCCGTACTTGGTTAAAATTTCCGAAAGCTGCGCCCGATGTCTGGCGATCATTCTGGCAGTCTCTTCAGGAGTTTTGTCCGGAGTCATCACAAAATGTTTTGTATCTTTGAACGTGTTACCATACTCATCAGGCTGATCTCGGCTGCCAGGCGTCTGCAATGGATGGTAGTTAAATGGGCGAAAATCGGCATCGTACCAATCTGGATGAGAAAAGTAGAGGTCTATTTTGATATTGTGTTTATGCGCTGCTGCGCACAATTCACCCACAACATCTCTCTTAAATGGGGTGTCCATAATGCTGTAGGCAAAATTACAGTTTTCGATTGCCGGACCGCCAGGCGCAGTCCAGTTGACTCTCCGGGTGACTCTGGCAGCGGTATCGAACATAGAGAATCCTTCGTGATGCTTTGAAGTAAATGCGAAGCACTTAAGGCCAGATCTCTCGAAGAACTTCATCCACTCTTCCGCATCGAAACCATTGGGATTCCAAGTCTTATACTGTTCCTGATAGGCCTGTTTTTGTTCATTGGACATATCGAGAAATGGCCAGGATTCTCTCGGGTGCGCTTCAATAGAGTAGAGTCCCCAGTGGATTCGCACCCCGAATTTCATATCCTGAAAGGCTTCATAGGCCGCCGCAGATGCATGTTTATAATCTGGCTCGGGATTCTGCTCCACATAGGATTTCACTACCTGATAATGCGTATCGGATTGCGGCAGACGAATAGATGCCTCCCGTTCCTGGTCAGTCTGAGACTGATTTATAGAAATCACTGCTCCTTGTGCTGTCCTGCAGAGCGGCATCAGCGCTAACGCTAAAGCTATATTTGTAAATATATTCACGAATTAATTCTCCATGCGAAATTTTCAGTTCATTTTCACCGCTTATTACCAGCGGCGATGCGCTATTTGCTTAGCAGAATTCGGCTTTCATATTATGGACAGCAGGCACGAAACACGAAGAGATTCAACCCTGTACTTACACCAATGGCGAAATACGGTTTAGCGAAGGTACTTGTTCGGTCGATAAATGAACGTTTTCCAGCCGTCTGCGAGACTTATGGATTTCCGAGATGTTTGTGCAGGAATGCATAGGTACCCACACCATGAATAGTATGGGGGCCGTTGAAGAACTCGATTTCAGTACGATCTCCCAATCCAAGCTGATCGTAAAGTTTGCGGGTTTTAGAGTACTCATACGCCACCCACTCGTCCGGCGCAACCCCATCGTCATGGCCGCGTTCCACCATAAATGGGCGTGGGAAAATCAACCAGCTCATCTCAGCATAGTTGAAAGTGTTCGCAAGGTCGAATTCGGGCATATCAGGCTCTCCAAGAAGCAGGTAGCTATATCTGCTATCCATAGAAGCGCATTTCCAAATCCACTCGTTGTAATCGCCGGAGCAGATGGATAGGCAGTATCCTGGCAGAAGCGCTGGCACTCGCATTGCCGTTTTACCGCCGTAACTTAAGCCGTAAAATGCTATGCGTTTAGAATCGACGTAGGGCAGTCCGCTAAGCCATTCCAATATCCGTTCATGCTGGCGCACTATAATAGAGAATAGTGTCAGCTTAAGCGGCTGTGCTTTTCGCAAAGCTAATCGAAACTTTTCTTCACCGATGTAGGGGTTTTGCGGCGCGAATGTGATGTATCCCTGTTCTGCCAGCGTACAGGCGAAATGATGATAGTATTCACTATTTATGGTCGGATCGGCCACATCCTGCACTCTGCCTTCCAGCCCATGCTGGCAAACCACGACGGCCCTGTGTTCACCAGGTTTGATCCCTTTTGGAATGAGAATAATCCCATAAGAGAAAACTTCTGGGTAAAGATCGAGAGTTACTTCATAGCCCGTGTATTTAGGAGTATCGCAGACCTGACGGGTATGGACGTTGGGTGGGAGGGTTGGCTTAGGCAGATATCCAATCACCTCATTCCAAAAATATTGTTTGAACGCTGGAAGTGAGTTCTCAAATTTTTCCGCGTTTGAAAAATCCGCTTTAGACCAGAAATCGGTGCGTTGTTTTGGCGATTGCCGCATCAGTACCTGTGTGTGCTCTCCGATCTGATCGAACTGGCGTTTAAGTCTTATTTCAGGGTTTACACTCTGCTGCATATGCTGCGGCAAACCCGAGCTCGGCTGTAGTTTTTTGACCACACCGAGTGACTTGAGAAAGT
>JBBRDM010000253.1:0-4861 GCA_038203935.1 Chthonomonadales bacterium | reverse complement strand
AATGTAGATTCTCAGCAGCGGTCAGCTCGCGATATAAAGTGAGGTCCGGTGAGAGATACCCGATGTATCTTCTTCGTTCTCGATTGTCACATAACTTTCCATCAATCAATACGTCCGCAGTTCCGGATTTTGCCCGCATCAAGCCGGCAATAATCTTCATCAGTGTGCTTTTACCAGATCCATTACTGCCTGAAACAACAGCCGTCTCTCCCGAATTTACCGTACCATTTATCCCTTTGAATACTTCACGCTTACCGTACTGATGTGTGATTTGATTGAGCACTACGGATACATCAGTAACTTTCATCGCGCTATCTGTCATCCTGGTATCGAATCGGCTGCTTCACTAAATTCTTTTTGCCTACACTCTATTCGACAATTTATAAAATGTGTTGTTTCATCCCATATAGAATGAAATCGATGCTAAATGTGAACAAAATATTTAGGAAATTCCGCATCGTCGCATTCGGTAATCTTATAAAGAAATTATACCACAAACGCAGAATTTCTGAAACTCACAGGCTAATTAATAGTATTCAAAAAGACTTTTAATGTCATTAAAATTGATGTTATATTTTTCTTCAATTTATTATTAATGTTCTCGTCTCGTCTTAGTTCGTTCAGGTAAGAATTGGCTGCTTTTCCCAATTGAATTATATCTTTTTATAAATGACACAACCTTGCATTTTTATGGTGTCTGTGATATAATTGAGTCCTTAATCGAATCAGCCTTCACTATGAAGAGTGGGCGTTGCCCGCTCTTTTATTTTGATTATTCTGAAACCGTCTGTTTATTTTTAACAATATACTCATTGGTGCTGCGTCAATTGGCACTTTATGATTTGAACTCAATAGCGGAGTGAGGCAGTTATGAACGGTGAATTTCTAGAAGCCCTGCAGCAGATAGCAAAAGAAAAAGATATTCCTTTCGATATCCTTGTGGAGACTGTCGAGTCCGCTCTCGCTACTGCTTACAAAAGAAATAATCCTGTAAGTGGCGAGATAAAAGTTCATATCGATTCAAGTAAATCTGCCGCCTCGCCGTTTAAAGTTTATTGTGACAAAACGGTGGTCGAGGAAGTCACAAACGATTACGATGAGATTTTGCTCGGTGACGCACGCCTAGTAAACCCGGAAGCGCAGGTCGGCGAAGTCGTTTCTATCGATATACCCCTGGGCTCATTCGGAAGAATTGCCGCGCAGACTGCCAAGCAGGTGGTAGTGCAGCGAATTCGCGAAGCGGAGCGCAGGAAAATATTTGACGAATATACCGAACGAATCGGTGAGGTCGTGACGGGAACCGTGCAGCGCAGAGAAGGCCGTATAGTTATTATTGGCCTTGGCAAATTGGATGCAATGCTTCCGCCTCAAGAACAGGTTGAGTCAGAACCATATCGTTTCAATGATCGTATTAAGGTATATATACTGGAAGTGAAAGACACTTCTAAAGGTCCCCAGGTTATTGTTTCACGAACGCATCCCAGCCTGATTAGGCGGCTATTCGAGCTGGAAGTGCCTGAAATTGCGGATGGAATTGTTACCATTAAAAGTGTTGCGCGTGAGCCCGGTGCAAGATCAAAAATTGCAGTTATGAGCCGAGATGAAAAAGTGGATCCTGTGGGCTCCTGTGTAGGTCATCGAGGCAGCCGTGTGCAGGCCGTTGTAAACGAGCTATACGATGAAAAAATTGATATTGTCCGATGGAATGCGGATGTTTCTCTTTTTATAGGAGAGGCGCTTTCCCCGGCAAAAGCGGTGAAAGTAACCGTCAATGAAGATCAGAAAAGTGCCTTTGTGGTAGTGCCTGATCATCAACTGTCGCTTGCAATTGGTAAGGCTGGCCAGAATGTACGATTGGCTGCCCGGCTGACTGGCTGGAGAATTGATATTCGCAGCGAAGCGCAGGTCGCTCGTGCTGCACTGATGGCAATGACTGATCCTGAAAACATGGCCTCAGACAGCGACAGCGATTCTGAAAGTGAAGAGATGGATGAGACATCCCTACCGGCTGAGGAAAATGATATGCATCTTCTAAATGACGGCGCATCAAATGATAATTTTGCGATGGATTCAAGTGCACTCCATTCTGAATTACCTGAGCCTGGTGTCCTATGATAATTCCAGGCTTTGGTTCACACTACTCTGGGACGAGCAGTTCCAACACTACTGTTATAAGGAAACAGGCGCTTGTTAAACGGATGAGAAAAAGAGAAATAGTGCAATATCGAGGGGTAAGAACTATGAATTAGCCATGTTCTTGAGAGGATCGATTTTAGATCGTTCTTTTCATGCTGCTTCCTGGCATTCAATGCATCCTCGCTGCGAAAGCCCATATTGCGGTCCCTCGCCGACTAACCTCCTCTTTCTCGATTCGTATAACTTCCTGTCAGTAAGAATCTATGTTAAAACAGAAGCACGTTCCTATTCGAACCTGTATCTCCTGCCGAGAAACGGACGAAAAAAAGGATCTTCTTCGTATTGTTCGTCTTCCAGATCAAACTTTGGAATACGATCCTAAAGGCAAACTCAATGGCAGAGGCGCCTACGTATGCGCTTCTGAAAAGTGTATTGCGCTCTGCAGGAAACAAAAAAAACTGGAGCGCTCTTTGAAAGTTGGGAATGTGCCTGATTCATTGTTTGAGGTACTGCTCGAAGCCGCTTCCAGCCTGGCTCAGAAGACAGTCAGTTAAGTATATTTGAGAACGGAAAATCTAAGTCAGTTAAGAAATAATTTCGGTTCGACTTACAGATTAGATCCTTAGACTGAGGATCAAATTATATCGCGATTTACATCTATAGTGGATGAGAGTGAGGTGGAGGTTATATGGCAGGTATTCGATTAAGTGAATTAGCAAAAGAGTTAAAAATGACAGCGGCCGAGCTGGTTCAGCAGCTCAAAGATCTTGGTGTAGACGCAGCTGGCCCGACTGCGCTTGTGGATCAAGACACTGCGAATACAGTCCGCAGTCTCCTGGTGGCTTCTCCGAAAGACAGCAAAGTTATTGAGATAGCAAATGACGCCACTCTCAAAGACATTGCCGAAGCAATGGGCATACAGGCAAATACTGCGGCGCGCAAAATGATGGAGCTCGGCGAACTGATAGGGCCGCATCAGCGCGTACCGCGGCCCCTGGCGGAGCGGTTTACCTCTGCTTATGGATATGCGCTCAAAATAAAGCCCGAACAAAAGGCGCCACCCGTTACGAATGGAGCGAAGCACCGACCGCCCAGCGGGACGGCCATTGTTCGGCCTCCTGTGGTCACTATTATGGGCCACGTCGATCATGGTAAAACAACACTGCTCGATGCAATCCGAAAGACCAATGTCGTAGGCGGAGAGTTTGGAGGCATTACCCAGCACATCGGCGCTTATCAGGTGGAAGTCGACCACAAAGGTGAGAATGGCGCGATGGAGAAGAGGAAGATCACATTCCTCGATACCCCCGGCCATGCAGCCTTCACAGCGATGCGGGCCCGAGGCGCCAGCGTGACAGATATCGTGATATTAGTTGTGGCGGCGGATGATGGAATTATGCCGCAGACGGTAGAAGCGATCAATCATGCGCAGGCTGCAGAAGTACCGATCATCGTGGCTATTAATAAAATGGATAAGCCGGACGCCAAACCAGATCGCATCAAACAGCAGCTCACCGAACATAACCTCGTGGTGGAAGAGTATGGCGGCGAAGTGATTGCTGTGCCAGTTTCTGCAAAAGCCGGCGATGGCATTCCTGATCTGCTCGATTACATTCTGCTGGTTGCGGATATTCAGGAGCTGAAGGCAGATCCCAGCGGACACGCAACCGGGGCAATAGTCGAAGCTCAGATCATACCAGGGCGCGGGCCAGTGGCAACAGTGCTCGTACAGTCCGGAACGCTTCGTATTGGCGACAGCATTGTAGCTGGCCTCGCTTACGGTAAGGTGCGCTCGATGATGAACGACCGAGGGGAGCGAATTACCAAAGCGCTTCCGGCGACTCCAGTGGAAGTGAGCGGGCTTAGCACTGCGCCGGGCGCGGGCGATACAGTTGAAGTCGTCCGAAATGATAAGGATGCGCGGCAGACTGCTGAAAAACGCCAGGTGAAGTCGCGTGATACTCGGTTGAGCGCCACATTGCGCGTTACCCTTGCCGACCTCTACAAACAGGCTGGATCCGGTATCATCAAAGATCTAAACTTGATTGTAAAAGGGGATGTACAGGGCAGCGTAGAAGCGGTTATCGGCCAGCTGAATAAACTGGAAGAGAACAAGGCTGAAGAAGAAGTGCGGCTGAGCATCAAGCATAGCGCTGTCGGTACAATTAACGAATCGGATATTTTGCTGGCGGAAGCCACCGGAGCAATTCTGATTGGATTTAACGTGCGCGTAGAAACGGCCGCGCAGCGAGCAGCGGAACGAGATGGGGTAGATATTCGACTTTATAATATCATCTACGACCTGGTAGAAGATATCGACAGAGCGATGAAAGGTCTGCTCACTCCAATCTACGAGGAATCTCAGCTCGGCAAAGCGGAGGTACGACAGAGCTTTAAAACTCCGAGAAGCGTCTATATTGCTGGCAGTTATGTGCAGGACGGGAAGCTTGTTCGCGGAGCTGAAGTTCGGCTGAGACGTGGAAAAGATCTGTTGTTTACGGGCAAAATAGATACGCTGAAACATGTAAAAGAGGATGCTCGTGAGATAGCGCAGGGTTTTGAATGCGGTGTCACAATCAAAGATTGGAACGAGACCTATCTGCCCGGAGATATCCTGGAATGTTATGAAATGAAAGTGGTTCCCAGAGCTTAATACGCGGAGATATCGCGTGCAAACTGCACGCGATATCTCCGGTATTGAAAGCATTTGCAGTTATTTTTTACT
>JBBRDM010000252.1:0-4905 GCA_038203935.1 Chthonomonadales bacterium | reverse complement strand
GAAATGGATGGATTTTGAGCCAAAGGATGTTGCACCAATTAACGATGTTGGCAGTATTGGGCCGCGGGCAGTGCTTATTATTCAGGGCCAGAAAGATTTGCTCGTGCGCTGGCAGGATGGCGCCGCTTTATATGCTGCAGCGCAGGAACCTAGAGAGCTTTGGCTCTTGAAACGAGCGGGACATGCAGCCTGCTTAAAAGATTCGCCAGGAGAGTACGCGAAGCGTATCTGTACTTTCTTTGATCTATATCTGACAGGACAAAATGAAGCATAGAATTATCCAAAACGAAGGAGATTACTACAGCAGTGTCGAACTCATATTGGATGAATATTTCCATGTCCTATGGATGAGATAAAAAGAATCGAAAGGAGCCATCCCGTGGCGAAAAAAGTTAAGATTGGTGTTATTGGAACCGGAGGCATTGCCAATGGTGCCCATCTTCCCGGATACTCTAAAATCCCTGACGAGTGCGAGATCTACGCGATATGCGATATCGATGCGAAAGCGCTTAAGAGCACCTCAGAAAAATATCCGGATATCAAACACAAATTTGACGACTATAAAAAGCTGCTTGAGATGCCCGAAATAGATGGCGTATCGATCTGCACTCCCAACTACGTACACTATCAGCCCACGGTCGATGCTCTGGCAGCCGGTAAAAATGTTCTCTGCGAAAAGCCCATAGGCATGAATGCTAAAGAAGGCCAAAAGATGGTGGATGCGGCTAAGAAGGCGGGTAAATTCCTTCAGATTGGCTATAACAGCCGATTTGCGCCGACTAATCAGACGCTCAAAAAATTTATCGACGCCAAGGAGTTGGGTGATATATACTATGCCCGTGCCCAGGCGCTTCGTGTGCGAGGTATTCCAGGCTGGGGAGTATTCATTGATAAGAGCAAGCAGGGCGGAGGTCCTCTTATTGATATCGGTGTTCATATGCTCGATTTGACACTCTGGTTCATGGGACATCCGAAGCCAGTAGCTGCCAGCGGAATCACATACCAGAAATTCGGCAAGCGCAGCGATATTGTCGGATTTATGGGGCAGTGGGACTATAAGAATTTCACTGTAGAGGACATGGCAGCAGCGCTCATAAGATTCGATAACGGAGCGACTGTGGTTCTGGAAGCGAGTTTCGTCGCCAACCTGAAGGAAGACCATCAGAACGTTACTCTGCTGGGCACAGAAGGCGGAGCGGAAGCTTATCCCCTGTCCATCACACAGGAAAGACATAAGAGTGTTTTCAGCTTCTCGCCGGAAATGCCTAATAAAAATATCAATACCCATGCAGCTGAGATGGCGTCCTTCGTTGAATGCATACGAGACAAAAAACAGCCGCTCGTGACAGGTGAGCATGGATTGATGGTAGCTAAAATCATGGATGCAATTTATAAGTCTTCTGAAGAAGGCAAAGAAGTTAAAATCGTTTAAGGCATGGTGTCCATCGAACTTTCACAAAATAATCAATTGACTCCTAAGCGTATGCGAAGCTTGCTGCTCGCGATAGTGCTTGTGTCGGGCTTCGCAGAACTTGCTTATGTAATTGTAAATATATCGGCAATGCCGGTCTATATCAATGCATTAGGGCTGGATGTCCGCTGGATCAGCGCATGCACTACTGCCTATCTGGTCATCGAGGGGATTATGAAATCCCCTTTTGGCCTGCTGGGAGATCGAATTGGCAGGAAGCGGCTGATACTGATCGGGCCTGCAGTCTCGACCGTCACCGCGGCTCTCACTCCCCATGTGCATAACCCCTATCTCCTGGTTGCTTTAAGAGTACTGGATGGCTTCGGAGCTGCAGCGCTATGGCCCTCCGCTTTCAGCTTGATTGGTGATTTTGTACCCGAGGATAAACGCGCCTCCGCCATGTCCCTGTTCAACGTAGCCTATCTGATGGGTATTGCGCTAGGACCGGTGATCGGCGGTGGAATCAACGACTGGTCGCATCATCATCTGCATTTTTCTCTGCACGCCTCAAAGGATATGTCTTTCTACGTCGCTGCTATTTTCTTTGCTATCACCACTATCTCCGCGATAATATTCATTCCTAATGTGCAGGCATCGCATCATGATCCCACAGATCTTGGGCCCGGTGTCGAGGGCGGCTTCAACTTCCACGACTTCCAAATGATGCTCGGCCGTATGCCGATGTCTCTGCTGATGGCGTTCGTTACATTTCTCGGTATCGGGCTGGTAATGGCCTATGCAAAAGTCTTTGCAATGGAAACTTTCCACCTTAACGAGACTAGATTCGGTGTACTGCTTATTGGGCCGGCTCTGCTTATTGCAGCCAGTTCCATTCCGCTGGGAACTCTGGGGGATAAAATAGGTAAGGGTCTGGCCGTCAAGTTAGGTATCGGCATCTGTGCCGCCAGTTTCTGGCTCCTGATCATTTTCCCATCGGAGATGGCAGTCATTGTCTTAGGAACTCTGCTGGGCGTTGGATTCGTGATAGCATTTCCCGCATGGATGGCTCAGGTCAGTACAGACTGCGAACCTGGTCAGCGCGGTGCGACAGTCGGCGCGGTGGGGACTGCCCAGGGAATCGGCGCAATCGTCGGAGCTTCACTCAGTGGTTTCCTCTATAAACTGCCCGCTTACGACGTAGGGATAGCCGTCATACCCGCGCATGGAGTTCCTTTTCTAGGCTGTGCTATTATGCTTGCGATATCTTTCCTCATTGCCCTATTCTCCATTAAAAAATAACACATACTTCTTAAAAACATACAGGTTAAGCATTGTTCAGAAACGATATCTGGACTCAGATATGGTAATCAGCAATGGATGAGATTATTATAAATCGTGATCGAGATCATCTCAAAACCAGCGCCGAATTTTTCAAGCGTGGCCTGCATCTGGGTCTGATTTCAGTTCCCGAAGCTATGAATGGATCGATGATCTCTTAATCTCGGTTCCTGATCCTCCATTAGCGCTTATCGAAGCCTCACTGGCTGGCAGTCAACGTCCGGAACTGTTGCAGACTGGCTGGCAAAAATGCCCGGGGAAATTGATAATAAGACGGTTATAAAAAATCTTATGGGGACGGTAGCGAAATATTTGCGTCAAGATACTTCAAGAGCTGTGGAAGTCGCCAGGTTGACGTATTCGATCGTGTACGACGAGCCACAAATAGATTTCGGATTCGAGAATAAATTCTAGTATTTTGACGAAGCGCTGTATCTGGCTGATTCTGGAAGTTATGGTGATCCTGAGGAAGTTCGTGAAGAACTTTCAGATTATATGAATAAATTTGAGTTTCCATCGCTGTTACTGCCGGATATTTAACCGAGGTTGGTATGTGGTCGTGAGGTAAGGTTTATGCATAAAAATCAGATGCAGAAACGTGTTAGACGGTATTATAAGCCTCACCGTCTCGATTTACTGACCGAAATTCACTCGCGCATTTCGGATGGTGGCGGAATGCTTGATGAAGCGAATCTACCTGATGATGAACTGATTCGCGTTATTCTGGAAACAAGATATATACCAGTTCATGATATTGAAGGTATTTCTGAAGATGATCTGAGACGGCATTATGTATGTGAATTAGATAGGGACGATATTAATATATGCGAAATCCCGGGCGAAATTCGATTATGCATAGAGGCGGCATGTTCGCTATGCGGCGATGAAGATATTTGCTGGTGTTTCGGAGAAGCCCCAGATTATCAAATTGATCGCATTGTTCCACTTCTTGGAGATAGGCTTAAAACCGCGCATTCATTTCGCAATAGTTACTATTTTATGTTCAATATTAACATGCATGAAGCAAAGATTCAGAAGCATTGGCCCGGATTGAATAATGATTTGAGCGCGCATATTTTTATTTTTCGGAATCTGGTTGGCAATATGGCTGCAAATCTGGATTCACTCTGTAATGATTTCCATTTCAATCATGATGGAACTATACATGCCTTGAAATCAATACAAGATCGCTGCGTAATTCGCATTGAAATTTCTGAACTGTCAAAAGAGATGTTGTTGATGATCCATCCGGCTGGAGAACATTTTCAAAACCCTGCAATACATACCAGCAGCTTCACGCTGTATCAAATCGTAAAAGCATTCTCAGAGGTAGCATCTTCACATAGATATGAATTCAATCCAGTAGAAAATGTTGGACATACTTACAGAACCTTCCTATAAGTTTAAGAATGCAGTTTACTTCATCTCCCGAATTAACTCCGAGCACTATGTATTATATGGGTAAAAAACGTCCGCATCAACTGGGGTTAGGATGAGGATATATCTGCCGCAGCGAATCAATTTCCGGCTGCAAATATCCCAGAGTATTCAAAAATATATCAGGAAGCAAATGGATAGAAGCTCGAACTGTGGCTAGATCCAGCGAGGAGGGTTTGAAAAGCCTTCCTGTAACTTTGCGATGTGTAACAGAATTCAGGCCGAGTGCCAGATGCAAATTCCTGCAGTTAATGAAGCAGACGTTCCTGAATTCTGCATGCGTGAAATCAGTTCCTTCCAGATCGTCCGCCTGAAAGACTGCTGGTCCAAGTTTAGTTTCATTAAATTTAACGCCTTTCAAGTCGCAGTCAGTAAAATTTACAATAAACATTTTAGAGTGAGACATATCCGTACCGGGCATCATCACATCCGCAAACATAGTGTTTTTGAGTATCGATTCTCGTAAATCTCTATTTTCCAAATGGCAGGTCAATATTTTTGATTGGGATAGCCGGATTCCGTGTACTTCTGCCCCATCGAGCTTGGTTGCAAATATCAGAGAATTTGTTAAATTTGCTTCTGTTAAGTTCGCACCTCTTAAATCTGCTTGAGACACTTCCGTATAACTGAGATTCGCTTGGGTAAGATTTGCTCCGCGTAAAACAGTGTAATGCAGTCTGGCTCCGTGGAGATCAGCACCCGTTAGGTCAACATCTATC
>JBBRDM010000251.1:0-4935 GCA_038203935.1 Chthonomonadales bacterium | reverse complement strand
CTTATCAGATGGACAGCCGCAAGCTGGCCGAAGAGGCTCGCATCTCTCGAAAAATTCTTTTTATCGCTCTTTTTCTTGCTTTCGGCGTAGGTTTGACCGCGGCGTACTGTACTCATCTCAGCGCGTACTACGCGCAGGGTTCCAATCTCATAGCATCCGCAGGAGGAACGGGCGAGTATCGAGAAACTATTGCCAGGCAGGAATACGTCCAGATGGCAGCCAGACTAGCCACTCCGCCTCATCGGGATTATCCCAGGCTCTTCGCCACAGGCGGTGGATACTGTTTCATAATCCTGTTAACACTATTCAAGCACAGCATTATTGGATTTCCATTTCATCCGCTCGGATTTCTTATTGCGAATGCATACGGCGATTCAGCCTCCTGCTGGTTTCCCATGCTCATCGCCTGGATATGCAAAGCTTCCATACTGCGAGCAGGCGGGCTGAAATTATACAAAGCCGCTATGCCGCTTTTTCTAGGATTGGCAATTGGCCATCTGCTCATCGGGGGAATCCTATGGCCAATCGGCAGCCTGGCTGTATCGAGAACTGTTGCAAACGGATATCATCTGGTATTTGGAGAATAGACACTTCCAAATTCGTTATCCGTTCTGCGTGAGACAGCCTCATAACAAAATCTAAGACTACATTTAGAAAGAGTTCAACTATGACAACAATCGCATTATCACCACTGGCGCTTCTTGGTGGAGATGCTGTAGTAAAAACTGATCCAGCTGATATGTTCACCTGGCCGATTATTACAGATGAAGATGAGGCTGCCGCTCTCGAAGTGCTTCGAGCCGGAAACATGTCCGGCACCGATATGACCATAAAGTTTGAAGAAGAGTATGCAGCCTGGCAGGGTTCAAAATATGCACTGGGCTTCAATAATGGCACCGCAGCGCTTCTTGCTGCGATGTTTGCCTGCAAGGTTGGTGTCGGTGATGAGATCATCTGCCCGAGTGTGACTTACTGGGCGAGCGCGCTGCCATGTTTCTCGCTGGGAGCCAGTGTGGTGTTCGCGGAAATTGATCCGGTGACTCTCTGTATTGATCCGAAAGATATGGAGTCACGGATAACGCCGCGCACAAAAGCGATTGTCGTCGTTCACTATCTCGCATATCCCGCAGATATGGACGAGATTATGGAGATAGCGCATCGGCATAAAATCAAAGTGATTGAAGACGTCTCCCATGCACAGGGCGGGTTGTATAAAGGCCGCAGGTTAGGAACTATTGGTGATGTGGGCGCCGCCTCTCTGATGGCTGGGAAATCGCTGGCGGTCGGGGAAGCCGGAATGCTGACGACAGACAACCGCGAGATTCTGGAAAGGGCGGTTGCTTTTGGGCACTATGAGCGATATGGCTATGGAAATCACAAAATAGAAACACCTGATCTACAGCCCAATCAAGGGCTTCCGCTGGGAGGAGCCAAAAATCGTATGCATCAGATAAGCTCTGCAGTGGGCCGCGTGCAGCTAAAACACTATGATGCGCGCTGTGCAGAGATTCGAAAAAGTATGAACTATTTCTGGGATCTTCTAGAAGGTGTTCCGGGGCTTCGCGCCCACCGTCCCTCCCCAGATTCCGGCAGCAACATGGCAGGCTGGTATGCAGCCCATGGGCACTATGTTCCAGAGGAACTGGGGGGCCTTTCAGTTACTCGCTTCGCTCAAGCGGTGAATGCGGAGGGCGGCAGCTGCTCCCCAGGAGCTAATTCTGCACTGCATCTGCATCCCATTGTGAACACTGCCGACATCTATGGACATGGTAAACCTACCCGAATAGCAAACACTCCGTGTGACATTCGTCAACCAAAAGGTAGTATGCCTATCAGCGAAGGAATAGGCGCAAGAGTCTATTTTATTCCCTGGTTCAAGCATTTCCGTCCAGAAGTGATTGAGGAGCATGCAAGCGCCTACCGAAAGGCAGCAGAAAACTATCGGGATTTGCTGGCAGATGATCCAGGCAATGCCGAAAACTTAGGCGGCTGGCGTTTCTTTGGCCGGCATTAGTCTAAACTATTTAATACATTTCTAAAATTCTAAAGTAACCTAGAATAAGGATCAAAAATATTAAATCTCCCCTTCCCCGAAAGAAATGATCATCTAGGTGAGATTGAATTATCCTGTTTTGGGGATCTGAGGGCGTGAGGTGCATTCCACTCCCCTCCGAGGCACGAGGGAAACTGTAGCGAAGATGCTCCGTAGTCTGCCGAAGGAATAAGCGTTTGATGTGTGGCGCCTTTGCTCCCCTTCTCCTGTTTTTGAGAGAAGGGGTCGGGGGATGAGTAAATTTCCTGCTAGCAATAGGTTTTGAAGTTTAAACAGTCAGTGAATAGGAGAGATATTTTGATCGAATATATTGTTGGAAATGGGCTGCCGCCGGCGCCGCTGCCCTACAGCCCGGCAACCAGGGTCGGAAATTTTGTATTTGTTTCAGGTCAAGGGTCTACCGATGAGACTGGTAAAATCGTAGCCGATACATTTGAAGGGGAGTTCCATCGTACCATTAAAAATCTGGAGCGAATTCTCAATGCTGCGGGTAGTGATCTGACTAAATTAGTACAGGTGAAGGCCTATTTAAGGGAAGCCTCCCGGTGGGACGAGTACAATGTCCTCTACAGGCAATATTTTTCGGAGCCATTCCCGGCGCGAACTACCCTGACCGGCTGCCTGCCTGATACTATTCAGTTCGAAATAGACTGCATCGCCGTGATAAATGAGGGTTAAACAGAGTCGGTCAGGAGCGTTTTGATAGCTCCGAGCAGACTTTTTTCTGTCTCCGGCTTAAATGCAGAGGGCAGCCCAAAGTAGATGGTCGATTCATCCGGCTCATATCCGCCTTCAGCATACATAGCTGACGGGCAGATATAGCCGAGCAGGCCATTGGGATAACCAAGTGGCAGCAGATGGTTATTGGGAATCATTTTTCGGATATGGTGGCCGAATTCGCAGCAGATCTCTCCACCCATTGCAATAATGCTCAGATTCACAGCGAGATCGAGCCGCTGCAGTGTGAGCGTTCGCTTCCTGGAGAAAGGGACTTCCAGTAATCTGGCAGCCCACTCCTTTTGAACGCGGGAATCAGTGTGTGTAAGTCGTACCAGATCGGCCTGATCCGGATGACTCTGCAAGTCGATTTCGACATCGCTGTTTTTTCCACTGAGACGCGTACTTAGGGAAACCAACTCAGACTCTAGCAGGCGCACCACTTCGCTGCCAAGCGCATTTCCAAAAATCGACAGATCGTCCCCAGTTCCTTTTCGAAATCTTTTCCCGCCAATCAAAGCACAGTTAGGGCGCACATCCCCAAAGCAGCCCGGCAGAAATCCTGCTGCTATTTCACCCCCAAATTCTGCTTCGATGTGTCGCCGAGCTGCCCCAGGATAGTCACTGGTGATCGCATAGTCTCCCATTGTAGTAGGGTGGCACGTAAAGTGAAAAAGAGCCGCGCGCACTGCATTACTCACAGCATCCCGAAAAGTTACAACTGAAACCGTATCCTCGAGAATTCCCCCAGGATTGGGCGCATTGAGGAAGATTCCGTCCTCATTTTTTCGTCGGTTAATTGCATAACCGGAACATTCTCCTGTACCAAAATGCATCGATACCAGATGAAGAGCAGAACGAGCTTGCGCTATCGCCGCATAGATCCGTGTTTCTATTTCTACAAGCACAAAGGGCACGATTTCACCGGTGGCGACCATGCTCTCCTGTGTCTGCGGGCCGGAGTGCGTATGGCTGGCCGCAAGAAGAAGCCTCTCGGGAGGCAGGCCGAATCGAAGCTGGACTTCAGACCGGATTCGCTCGGTCATACCGGCGCCGAATCCGATCAGATCTGCCGTTATTATGCATACTTCGCTGATTGATTCCGAAGATTCACTCAGCCAGAATACACGAACTTCCAGATCATCACAAACAGATTCAGCCCCATGATCTCGAAATCCGAACCCAGCCAGGGGCGTCCCAACCGGCGGCGTAATTACTGCTTTTCCAGTTCCTAATAGCACGTCAAACTCCTGAGAAATATTTCAACCTCACGATAAGTCTTCCATTAGGCGAATGTTCCAAACCAGGAAGGTATTCTTGTCAAAGCGTTGCGATTGATGTATACTCGGTATCGAACATTATCCGGAAAATAAAACTGCATTACTCTGATATTTTGTGCGATGCGAAGCAGTATTCTAAAAAAAGATACATCAAATTACACTCATTCCAAAAGTGAATACATCCTTACACACGATCATAATTGAAATGTTCACTCTCGGAAGCGCGCTGTCTTGGGCAGCTGCCCAGGCCAATGCGCCATCGTTAACTACTCTGCTGGAAGTTCATCCAGTAGAAATCAAAAAAATGCCATCCCGATACCGCCGTCAACACAACATGAATACTCAAGAAATGATACGTTAATCATGAAATGCATCCTGACTTTATCCATATTTCTGATGTTTCTCTCGCTTTGTATGGGCGCGTGTACCCATGCTTCGGAAATCACTATTGAGCACGATGTTCCCTATTTAATGCCTGACCGTGCAGACAAGCTAGATCTCTATCTGCCGCCCCAGAGAGCAGCAGGTATACGCTCCCCCGCAGTTGTCATCATCCATGGAGGAGGCTGGAGCGGCGGAGATAAAAGCGATGACAGGGAAATAAATATTGCTGATTCACTTGCAGGAGCAGGCTATGTCTGCGCCAGTGTGAACTATCGTTTGGCGGGCAGCGCTCTCTGGCCCGCCAATTTGCAAGACTGCAAGAATGCCGTCCGTTTCTTGCGAAAGTATGCAGACAGTTATCAGATAGATCCCGAGCATATCGGAGTCATTGGTGGCTCGGCAGGCGGTCATCTGGCATTGATGCTGGGCTTCACCGCAGGAAACCGTGAACTATCGCCCTCCGCTCCCTACCAGGGTATCTCGGATATGGTACAAGCCGTG
>JBBRDM010000250.1:0-5026 GCA_038203935.1 Chthonomonadales bacterium | reverse complement strand
ATTATGTTACCAATGCAGTAGTTGATGTTGGTGGATATCTAAGCGACCTATATTTGAAGTGGCATAAAATGAGCACACTTAAACAATTTCTTGGTCTGAGTTTTGATGGTGGGCCAGAGGAAGGATATTGTTTAGATATTCAGGATTTATTGTCAAGACATCACGATAATGTAATTAAAGCAATTTACGGATCATCCATCCGCCTGAACAATGTTGCGGACGCGTTGCAAGAGTCGATTTATCGTAACGGTGATCGTGATCAAAAAATATACGACCAGACAATAAAATCGCTGCGTAAAGATACTTTAAAGCAAAATCATAAGATTTCCTCATCTGCAAAAAAATTACTTTTAATTGTCCGAAACAATAAGTCTGGCTAACCATCATTGTTGCAGAGCTCGATTGAGTTTGTTGATCCAAGGTGATTATCAAACTTCGAGGCAGATTATGCTGGAATTGTAGTAGTATAATTTGTCTGTATATAGTATAAAAGAATGAAAATAAATCGCGAGTTTATGACGATAAGTAATTTGGCCTGTTTTCTAATTGTAGCGACGGCTTGCCTTGCAGATGATTCGACCTTATTGAAGCATGCGACGCGAATTACCACACTTTCAGGAACAGATGTACGTTATTTAAGTGGGGATGTATACTGTTGGGAATCGAATGATAAGCTTCTCATTGTGCGAAACCAGCGCTATGGAGAAGATAAGCTTATTCTACGAGATATTCTGACAAATAAAGAGACCTATCTTAAAAAGCTTAGTGCTCGATTTAATGGTGCAGGTGCAGGACTGACTTCATCTATACAGATGTCGTCAGATGGTCAATGGCTGATGTGGGTAAACGAAGGCGATGATGGCGCTCAGTCAGGCGTATTTGGCTGTAATATAAGTGCTACAAAAAAATTTCAAATTTTGAACTATGTGCCTGATGTCGCGTGGATTCCAGGCAGTTCGACTTGGCTTGAAATAGGTATTGACTTTGTCGTCAGAGGATTGAATGGCAAAGCGATCGACAGAATTAGGCTAAACGGACTGAAAATCGAAGCACCTTTAGATAGCTTGATGCTAAGTAATGAGAATGGGTCAGTGTTTGTATTTATGATTGAGAATCACAAATATGGGAATATTATACCAATAGAAAAATATCGAATCGGTAAGCCTGTGCGTCTGGTGAAAAGAACTGTAATTACGTTTCCGAGTGATATGGATATTGTATCTTATCATCCTAAGCTATCACCGGATGGAAAATATATTTCGTTTCCTGGAAAAGATATCAACAACAAAGCCCAGGGTATCTGGATATGTGACTTAGATAGGGGTTCGCCTCATAAAATCGGACAGTTGAATAATTTTCCACATGATGAACTCTATAATTTTGCTCGGGCTATCCAATGGTCTCCCGATAGTAAACGATTGAGTTTCATATATAAGAAAACACTTTGGGTTATTCCTGTCTTCAAGCCGAATTCAACGGAAATAATTGATTCAGAGTGATGGACATATTCATGAGTGTGTTCATTCGCTACAGTCTCCGAAAAATTCTGCTCAATTGGTATCCATCAACGCGGAAACCCTCGCAGCGGCCTCAATGCGAGTTTCTTCCATAAAGCAAACTGTATCAGCCCAGTCAAGAAATGCAGCTGCATGAATCCGCTCTGCAATCTCTGCCAAAGCAGTACCCTCCGCGCAAGTAATCAATACGCCTTCTATCATAACTCGTATAAGTGATGCGTAAGTTTGTTTCCCATCCGAACGCAGCGAAGTTTCCTACTCGATAATATACAGATAACTGTCGATATCCGCTTCAATATGATCTGGACTGACCTGCTTCCATTCCATTTTACCAGCTTCAGTCGCTTTCAATACCAGCTTTAAGAGTTCGATTTCGGACAAATCCACTCCTCCAACATGCTGCATGTGCTCTTTTTCTAATTTGACGATTGATCTGCTCGTTATCATATTTCTGGAGGATGAAATCGCAGACAAGCGCATTCGTCCGAGCCGCATAAGGAACCTGCTGAACTCGTTTTGCGTCATTTTCTTTCGTATTGCATTTTCACTCCTAATAAGAATTAAGGAGAATTTTTGCATGGAAAAATGGCCTGCAGCAGGCACGAATCCAGAGCTATGGGGTGGAATCGAATGTACCATTAATCGGATACAGGACACCTATTACGATCAGCTAGACCGGAATGGGCACGCCTCATGCATCGACGACCTTAATCTATTTGCTCAGCTAGGTATCCGTGCGTTGCGCTATCCGATTCTGTGGGAGCGATTTGCACCCACTCGTGATATGAGCAGTATAAATTGGCAATGGGCAGATGATAGGATGCAGCGCCTGCAAAAGCTGGGAGTTAGACCTATAATTGGACTGCTGCATCATGGAAGTGGTCCCCGATATACCAGCCTCATAGAAACAGATTTTTCCGATAGCCTGGCGCAGTATGCAGGGGAAGCGGCATGCAGGTTTCCGTGGGTAGAGGATTGGACTCCTGTCAACGAACCGTTAACTACTGCCCGCTTCAGCGGGATGTACGGACACTGGTATCCTCATGGCACAAGCGAAGAGGTTTTTGCTCGGGCTGTTGTCAATCAATGCCGGGCTGTCTCTCTTTCCATGCAGGCAATTCGCAGAACCAATCCTGCTGCCCGGCTTATTCAAACCGAGGACTTGGGATATACCCACAGTTCACATAAATTGCAATATCAGGCAGAGTTTGAAAACGAGCGGCGATGGCTTACCTGGGATCTGCTTTGCGGCAAGGTAGATCGGCATCACCGCATGTGGGGACATCTCCTGTGGGCGGGTATCGATGAGGCCGAGCTGCATTGGTTTCTAGATAATCCCTGCCCGCCAGATACCATCGGCATAAACCACTATCTCACCAGCGAGCGCTTTCTGGATGAAGGATGGGAAAGATATCCGCCCAATTCCTCTGCCGGCAATGGAAAAGATCGATATGCTGATGTTGAAGCTGTCCGAGTTCTTTCGTGTAATATTCATGGTCCGCAAAAGATAATGGAAGAAGCCTGGAACCGCTATAAACGCCCGATTGCTCTGACGGAAGTGCATCTGGGATGTACTCGTGAAGAGCAGATGAGATGGCTTCTGGAAGTATGGAACGCCGCCTGCACACTTCGGAATAAGGGTACGGACATTCAAGCTGTCACGGTATGGGCATTACTCGGCTCTTACGATTGGGACAGCATGCTCACTCGATCTAACGGGCACTACGAATCAGGAGTATTTGATGTACGTGGCGGCGTCCGGCGCCCTACCGCTCTTGCCGATATGATGCAGACCCTGGCGAAAGGGCAGCAGCCCAATCATCCGGTACTGGATGCCGCAGGCTGGTGGCAGCGTCCTATAAAGCGATCAATTTATGGATTAGAGGCTGCACCACGAATCTACGCCGCTCCTGCAGCCCATAAAAAGTCGAATTCTCCACTTCTTATTTGCGGAGCGTCTGAAATATTGGGGAAAGCTTTCGCTCGTCTTTGTGACCATCGAAACATTGCATTCGAAGCGCTCAGCAGGCAGCAGATCGATATTACTGACCCCGCGTCGGTTCAAGATACGATAAGCTTTTATAAACCGTGGGCGGTGATCAATACGATGGAATATATTCCATTGAGTGATTCACTGGAGGAAGAGGAACGCTGCTTGCGTGAGAACACGGCAGGGCCATCTCTGCTAGCTGCGATATGCGCCAGAGAAAACATTCGTTTCACATCATTCTCTTCTGACCAAGTATTTAACGGATGTAAATCTCAGCCTTATGTAGAAAGTGACCGATGTACGCCAGCTAATCTTTATGGCAGAAGCAAGGCCAAATCAGAGGCGAGTATTCTGCAGATACTGCCCTCGGCTCTTGTAGTTCGCGTCGGGGTCTGCTTTGGTCCTTGGGACGATTCTAACTTTGTCACAAGAGCGCTGCGCTGTATCAGCGAACACAGAAATTTTTCTGCGAGTGACCAGATGCTGATATCAGCAACTTATGTGCCCGATCTGGTGCATGCGTGCCTGGATCTTCTGATCGATGGAGCCAGCGGTATCTGGCATTTGGCGAATGAAGGAGCAGTTAGCTGGAAACGTCTGGCCGAACTCGCAGCAGCGTATGCCGGCTTCAGTTCTGAAAGGGTTCTAGCAGAGCCCATAGAAATATCAATCCAACGTAAATCAAAAGCTTTTTCCAGGGTGTTAGGAACAGAGCGGGGTCAACTGTTACAGCCGTTGGAATCGGCTTTGGAGTGTTATATGCTGGACTGTGATATAAAATGGACAGAATTAAAGCGAGCCGGGTAGCTGGGTAATAAACAGCATTTAGATCTAAAAAGATTCTGCTAATTTAATCCAGTCCGTGAAAATTGCACTATAAAATGAGTATAGGAGCAGTCTTATAGTTCTAAGACTGCTCCACGAAATGACAGACGCTGACCTCATCCTTGAAAGTAAATACGTTTATCTCGATTTAGCATAGTCCATATTATTTGCTGTGCTCGGGAACCAATAAGTCACCTCAGGAATTCCATGCACAAGTTTGTCGACAAGTTCCACTCCCTGCATCAAAGAATGATCTTGATTGCTAACTTCGTATTTCCATCCTCCAAATCGTCCGCGCGAATATATTTGATACTTCTCCAGTTCAGGATGGATCGTATTGAGCGCCGTATCTCGGCCTAGGCAGGGAGTGGGATATCCATAATGTGCCCGGTAAGCCCAGGTGGAAACGACATCGTGGCTTTTGTTAATGAGACAAGTGGCAGCCAAACCTTCGATCGTATCCTCTATGATGGTGTCCTGATTTACTGGTTTGTGATGTGACTCAGATACTTCCGCCATAAGAGACCAGTGTGTATTTATGTCGGGCACATTATTTGGCGAATAGTTACTGAATACTGTAACTCTATAGAATGGACAATTATTTTCAGGAAAGTACTTCCCGCACTTCTTTTTCAGGGTTTCGGGTGGCTTGCCGGATAGTCGTATAGCTATGATGTTGGAACTGCTGTATCTT
>JBBRDM010000249.1:0-5113 GCA_038203935.1 Chthonomonadales bacterium | reverse complement strand
CGGATCTGCTTTACGGAACCAGACTGGGATCAAACTACCAGTCACAACGTCTAAGACTCGGAAAACAGTTCGTCAATCCGGATTGAGATTCGATTATGGAAATTGGAAATGAAAAAATCAAACGTGTTTGCTGCACTGGTTGTCCTGGGCTCTATACAAAGCGTTCACGCTGAAACTACCCATCTAAAACGCATCGTTACTGGTGGTGCGGCCATGACAAACGGCCAGCAGCCCGTTCGCTTGATACTCTCTTCTCAACTCCCGCCACAGTTAAAAAAACTGCCTGAACATCTCGTAAATCCCTCATTTGGCCTGATCAGCCTTGGTGCATCTGAATCTCCAACCACCTTCGTTCTGATTTCCGATGATACTGGCGGACCTTTGCCTGTTCTCCAGCTGCAGCCCATTTCTGGAGGTACAGTAATTGTAAAAGCATCGGATTGGAGAGGAGTGCCCTACAAAGGGGCTGAGGGCCGAACGTTCACCAGGCACGAAGCAGCAGTCACTCTGCAGGTTTCCTATGGAAAGTCGCTCCTGCCGGTCACTCTCGTGCTTTTCCTTTTCGATCCTGCTGATTCGGATCGTAAACTTCTTCACGGCTCGATTATGTATTTTACCGATACTGCCATGGAGGGAGAGATAACGTTAGGTTCTAAGAAATATCGGGCTATGCTCAAAGATATGCTCTGCCGCGCAGATTTTCATGGCCGCTGGAAAGATCCATTCTGCGGCGTGGCATTAATGATCGATATCAATGAAAATGGTTCATTCGATCATCGCGGCGAGATTTTCGATGTATCAAAACCCTTTAAAATTAACGGCATAAACTACGAAATTGCGACACTGTCCCCTGATGGTGAGTCGATCGAAGTCGTGCCTTCCAAAAAGAATGCTGACGAAATTTTACCTCCTCCAGATTTAAGGGTTGGTCATAAAGTGCCCTCTTTTATTGCTCAGACCATCGACGGCAAGACCGTGCATTTTCCAGAAGATTATAAAGGAAAAAAAGTGCTGCTGCAGTTCTGGGCCTCCTGGTGTGCCGACTGCCAGCACGAAATGCCGAATCTCGCCGCGAACTATGCGAAGTTTCATCCCTTGGGGCTGGAAGCGCTCGGTATCAGTGTAGATAAACCTGATTCACTCGATCTGATGAAAGAGTATATGCAGTCGGTAAAAATGACATGGCCGCAGATATACGAAGGAAAATACTGGAAATCGTCTATAGTGCTGCAGTACGATTGTGGCAGCATACCAGGGGCTCTGCTGGTAGATGGCACAACCGGTGAAGTTCTCGCCAATTCGGATGATGTTCTTGCCGCCAGGCTCGCCCCCACCCTTCAGAAATATGTCCGATAATTTTAATGGGTACTGATAAACGCAATTTCCTCAGATTCCAGAAAATGTCCGATTGTTCAGGATGTTTCGTAACTATATAAGCAGGGAAAGTATGAATTGATTCATCAGATTCTTAAACTTAAACGAACAGCAAAAAAAAACGGGCAGAGTGAACCGCATATCTACAGACCTTCAGACGTTTCTTCTCTGCCCGTGACACTGCCGCAAATTCTCAGGAAAACCGGCTTCGATACCATCCTCATAGCTGGTCCACTTTTTCTTCCAAACAGTTCCAAACCACTGCATTCTTTCCTATGGCAGGGGCTGGATGGGTCAAGGATTCGTGTTCATGCATCAGCCAATCTTTTCCAAAATCGCGAGTTGGCGACGGAAGATTTTGAAAAGTTGGCACGTTTGGAGATGAGACCATTTGAGGATAGTCTTCCCTTATGGGTGGGCGAACTTCCATCAGCAGAATCGTCGGTGCCTCAAATTCTAGATAGTCACATGAACGCTATGTATCGCCGAGATCAGGACTATTATAAAAGTCTGTCCATTAGCGGTATACCTGCAGTTACTGAGCAAAATATTGATGAAGCTGCTTCATTGCCTGAACACAAAGAGTCGGAGTGGAATGAGTTACTCGACGGGTATCTGCATGCCATTGGTGAATCGATCAATACTCGCGGAGTAAAACGACCGGTTCTCGTGTTCAACAGACATAGTTTCTATGGAAACGAGACGGTGGAAATTCCGATAAGTTCTCAGGAATATCCTGCAGCAGCAATAGGGCCTGAAGGTGAAATTCAGCCGGTTCAAATTATAAACCGTACAGAGGGCAGGGCTGCATTGTTTGCTGCTAAAAATGTGCCGATGCATGGGTATGCAGTCTGGGATTTGATGGCAACCAGTGTCGCGCCTGAGATTGACGATGCCGTATATGTCACGAGTACTTCTCTGGAAAACGAGATGCTGCGGGTGGAATTCGATTTCGATACGGGCCTGATCACCAGTGTCTTCGACAAATCGCTGGAACGCGAAGTTTTGAATGCTGCAGTAGAGGTGGGCAGCAACGGTAAAAGAACGCTGATTCGTGAAAATGCAGCAAATCGGTTTCAGATATTCAATGATAATCTTGCTGCAGAAAAGACTATTCCGGAATTGGTCAGCTCAGAACTCTTAGAAGAAGGCCCCGTGCGCGGAGCAATCCGTTTTGTTCACAAATATGGGGATTCCAGCATTCTTCAGACCATTCGCCTCACCAGCGGGAGCGCACGCATCGATTTTGTCACAGAAATTGATTGGAAAGAAAGCGGCCAAAATCTGGAAGCAGTCTTTCCTGCTGCCATCAACTCTTTTCGAGCTGCGCATGCTATTCCGTATGGCTATGCCGAACGTCCCACACACCTAAATCCAGCCGGCAGTTTAAACATTTCTAGCGATACTGGTGGAAACTGGGTGGATTTGAGTGAGGGAGATTACGGCGTCGCACTGCTCAATAGTGGCGGGCTTAACACGATCGTGGATGGCAATACGTTCAGATTATCCATTGTAAAAGACAGCCTTCTGGAAAATAATAGAAAGCAATTCAGCTACTCATTCCTGCCTCACGATGGGGATATTCGTGAAGGGGAAGTCATTGAAAATGCAATCGCAATCAGTTCGCCCCAGCGCATCGCAGCGATAACAGGGAATAAAACGGGGTCGCTGCCTCTAGAGCAGTCGTTCTTTGAACTGGATAATGCAGGTATTTTTATCGATTCGATTCATCTTGCAGAGAACGATCAAAATGCGGTCATCGTGCGTCTATATGAAAGTCATAACACACGGGGCACGGTTGCGATAACTTCCCGTTTGCCGATCAAAAAAGCCTTTCTTGTGGATCTTTTGGAACGTGAACTCGTAGAGATTCCAATAGCCGATGAAGGAATTCTGCTGCCCGTGCTGCCTTTTGAAATTATAAGCGTGAAGTTCTTTGTGTAAAGTTAATCAAAATGCTGGATTAGTGTTGATTATAGAAACGGTATATTGTCTTGAATATAAGTAGAATTATGTACCATATATCCTCTGGCGTGGTATAATAAATACAAGATTCCCAGGCACTAAAGTACCTGTCTGTGAGGCCTGCGGCCAGCCGTCCTGCGGACGGGGATTCCGTCTCAAAGACGACCGCTTTTTCCAAACGCTTACACACTGGGTTGAAACCCAGGTCTGGAATTGCGAAGCCCATCTCCGGTCGCAAGCTCCCTGCATGGGCTGATTTTTTAACAAGAGTTCCCCCTTCTCCTGTTTTTGGGAGAAGGGGACAGGGGATGTGGGCACGATTCATTGGATTCTGTTCCTCGGAACGGTCATTCCGTCTGAAAGACGACTGCTTTTTCCAGACGGGGGTTTTCAACCTCCGGATCAAATTGAAAAATGGTACAGACGGAGGTTTTCAACCTCCTGAATTGATACACATTTCATTTATTTTCACGGCCCCACAAGGGAGCATAGCAATGCCAGAATTTCAACTTGTTTCCGATTATACACCAGGCGGCGATCAGCCCGAAGCTATTAAGCAGCTTATTGCTGGTCTGACTTCGGGTGAACGATATCAAACACTACTGGGAGCTACTGGAACCGGTAAAACCTACACTATCGCAAACGTTATTCAGCAGGTACAGCGTCCAACTCTGGTTCTTGCCCATAATAAAACGCTCGTAGCACAGCTATGTTCTGAATTTCGTGATTTCTTCCCGAACAACGCCGTCGAATATTTTGTCAGCTACTACGACTACTATCAGCCGGAAGCTTATATTCCTCAAACCGATACCTATATCGAAAAAGACAGCCAGATTAACGATGAAATCGACCGCCTCCGCCACTCTGCAACGCAAGCAGTCCTTGAGCGGCGCGATGTCATTATCGTTGCTTCTGTTTCCTGTATCTACGGCCTCGGCTCGCCAGAGGAGTACCGCAAGATCGTACTCAGCCTCAAACGTGGGGAACCATACAATCGGGAGCAGGCGCTACATCGACTTGTGGACATGCAGTTCACGCGGAACAGCCTCGAACTTCAGCGCGGAACATTTCGGGTTCGAGGAGATATCCTGGAAATCGAACCTGCAGATGAGGAAATCATTATTCGCGTGGAGTTTTTTGGTGATGAGGTCGAGAAAATAACACTCGCTGATCCGCTGACAGGAGAAATCGTTGGGGTACGAGACGAGATTACCATATTTCCTGCGAGCCACTTCGTTACTTCCGACGAAACTCTCAAATCCTCGATTGTAGCGATTGAAGCGGAATTAGAAGAGCGCATTGCCTATTTTAAGGGGCGTAATGAACTGATCGAAGCGCAGAGAATAGAACAGCGTACTCATTTCGATATTGAAATGATGAAAGAGTTAGGTTACTGCTCCGGCATTGAGAACTACAGCCGCTTTATGGATGGACGTGCGCCTGGAACTCCTCCACATACACTACTGGACTATTTTCCAAAAGATTTTCTGGTCGTTATCGATGAGAGCCACCAGTCCCTGCCACAGCTTCGCGCAATGTACAGCGGAGATATGGCACGAAAAAGCACACTCATAAGCTACGGATTCCGACTGCCATCCGCTGCAGATAACCGCCCTTTAAAGTTCACGGAGTTCGAAGAACGCATTGGTCAGACTATTCTGGTTTCTGCCACGCCCGGCCCCTTCGAGAAAGAGCACTGCCCGAAACCGGTCGAACAGATCATTCGCCCGACTGGATTAATCGACCCGGAAGTGATTATCAAGCCCACAAAAGG
>JBBRDM010000248.1:0-5228 GCA_038203935.1 Chthonomonadales bacterium | reverse complement strand
GCCGCTGGGAAGATCGGACACATTTCAGGCTGGCTGCCGATGTAAGCGCCGGTGAGATGGTCACGATGCAAGGCGTTGTGATAGGCGTGGGGAGTACACAGCCGCGAAAAGGCATGCGGATAACCAAAGCAGTCCTTTCTGATGCTCAGGGAGGCAGCTTTACATTAGTATGGTTTAATCAGCCCTATCTCGAAAAAATATTTAAAGCCTTTCAGACTCGCCGCGCCAAAGTCATTGTCTACGGCCAGGCTAAAATATCCGGGTGGGCGCTCGAAATCCAGAATCCTGAGTGGGAATCGCCGCCAGAAGAAAGCAATGCTCTCTCGGCAAACAGAATTGTTCCCGTCTATCCAGCGACAGAAGGGCTCTATCAGGAGCGAATTCGGCAAGTCGTCGATTCTCTGCTCAGCAGCCATCTAAACTGTGTTGAGGAGCTGCTTCCGCCGAATATTCTCAGTCGCCACTCATTAGTGAGCGCGAGATTTGCGATAAAAAATATTCACTTTCCGGTAGGGGCCGCAGAGCTTAATGACGCCCGGAGGCGTCTTGTATTTGAAGAGTTCTTATGCCTTCAAATTTTGCTCGCGCTAAGGCGGAGGGCAAACAGCCATCTAAGGGCTGGTTTAAAATTTGAAATTGATATGGATCAGATCAAGCGGGATATCGCGGAGATGGTTCCATTTCAGCTGACTGGCGCACAGCAGCGGTCGCTTCAGGATATTGCTGCAGATATGAGCAGCGGCAATGCGATGAACCGGCTGATTCAAGGAGATGTCGGAAGCGGTAAGACAATGGTCGCGCTCGGTGCGATGCTGATGGCTGTCGAGAGCGGGTATCAGGCCGTGCTGATGGCTCCCACAGAAATTCTGGCGCAGCAGCATGCTATCGTACTCCGTAGACTGCTTGAACCACTCGGACACAGCGTTGAGATCGCAACGGGCAGCCTTACGGCCAAAGAGAAAGCGGGAGTACGAGACAGGCTGATGAGCGGACAGTCGCGGCTGGCAGTCGGAACGCACGCGCTCATCGAAGAAGAGGTTCAATTCGCCCATCTGGGTCTTGTGATTATTGATGAGCAGCATCGTTTTGGAGTTCTGCAGCGCGCTGCGCTCGCTAAAAAGGGGGAGCGGCCGCATGTGCTGGTAATGACCGCCACACCCATTCCGCGGACTCTCACAATGACGCTCTATGGGGATTTGGATGTATCAATCCTGAATGAGATGCCTCCGGGCCGCAAACCGATTACGACACACTGGAAACCACAGTCCAAAAGAAGCCTGGTGTACGCTTCGGCACAGCGGCTGATTATTGAAGGCCGTCAAGTTTATGTAGTTTGTCCGCTAGTAGAAGAGAGTGAAAAACTGCAGGCGAAGAGCGCCGTTCAGCTGCGGGAGCATATCGCCAACGAAGTTTTTCCGCAATATCGAGTTGGGCTGCTCCACGGGCAGATGAAGCCCGATGAAAAAGATGCGGTGATGAAGTCGTTCAAAGCGCATGAGCTGGATGTGCTGGTATCCACCACGGTGATTGAAGTGGGCATCGATGTTCCGAATGCTTCGGTCATTATTATTGAAGATGCAGATCGATTTGGATTGGCTCAGCTTCACCAGCTGAGAGGCCGCGTAGGAAGAGGCGAATACAGTTCCTATTGCGTGCTAATGGCGGAGCCGAAAACTCAGGTAGGCCGGGCTCGCATGGAAGTCATGACGGCGACACAAGACGGATTTCGCATTGCGGAAGAGGATCTAAATATCAGAGGGCCGGGCGAGTTCTTCGGGACGAAACAGAGCGGAATTCCCGAACTGATATTTGGAGATATTCTGCGAGACCAGGATATTTTACAGGAGACACGCGAAGCGGCGTTTCGACTGGTAGAAAGCGATCCAGAGCTGAATAAAGTGGAACATCAGCCGCTCCGTAAAGCGCTCAAACGCACTGAAATGGGCTATGAATTGATAGGAATAGGTTAAATCGATATTAAACTGACAGGTGCGAATGGAATCATTACTTCGCGATCGGCACGGACTAAAATTTCTATTGGCGGAATGAAATGAAACGTGCATTGGTACCCGGAAGTTTTGATCCTGTCACTACAGGGCATCTCGATATTATCGGGCGTGCGGTAAATATGTTCGATTCGGTGGTAGTGGCCGTCGCAAGAAACTCTGCCAAAGCTCCTCTGTTTTCGCTTGAGGAGCGCGTAGAGATGCTTCAAGAAGTATGTAAACAGTGGCCAAACGTTACTATTTCAACATTCCAAGGGCTGCTGGTTGAGTATGCGGTACAAGAGCATGCAACCGTGATAGTACGCGGTTTGAGAGCAGTTTCAGATTTTGAATATGAATTGCAGATGGCGCTGATGAACCGGCGCTTGAACAGTGCAGTTGAAACCGTATTCCTGATGACTGGGGCAGAATACTCCTACCTCAGTTCCAGCATAGTCAAAGAGATCGCCCGTCTGGGCGGGTCTGTGGAAGGATTGGTGCCAAACATTGTTGGACAACGCCTACGAGAAAAAGTCTCAGAACAATAACTCGGAATCCACGCAGGATGCATCTGCTGAAAACGATTCTAACCATGCAGCGGTAAGAGCGAATGATCCTCCTCGTTTTGTCGCTCCCACTCATGGTGGAGTGGATATTTTGAAACTGCTTACCGAGCTGGAAGATCAGATTGAGAATACGCGAAGAGGCCCTTTCGGAACCCTTCTTCGCTTTGATGAAGATCGATTTCATATGGCCATCATGAAGATTCGAGCAAATCTTCCTGAAGAGATGAAACGAGCTTCGAAACTTGCTCGCGATAACGAACGTATAGTGGAAGAATCTAAAGACACTGCCGATAAGGTGTTATCAGATGCAAAAAAACAGGCCTACGCTGAGTTTGAGAAAAGTAAATCGGACGCCATTCGATTAAAACAGGAAACTCAGGAACAGATTGACAATATGCTCCGGCGAGCGGACGAACGCGCTCAGCAGATTATAGAAGAAGCAGAGGCTGCGGCAGCCAGAGGAATAGAAATTGCCCGAGACCGCGCCGAACAGCTGGTTGCTGAGAGCGCTATTATTCAGCAGGCACAGATCGCAGCGCAGGAAATGAAGTTCCAAACCGAAGAGAAAGCAGCAGAATTGAAGCGAGGATCGGAAGACTACGCTGCGGAAGTGCTCTCGAATTTGGAATCGGTTCTTCATAAAGCGGTGCTGCAAGTACAGTATGGAAGAGATCTTCTTCAGCAGTAGGAAACAATACCGGAGACTGCGGTATCCTTCCCTCTGCGAAGATATCTTCTGGGAGTGGTGAAACATGTTATTAGATATTACAGAGCTACTCCGAGAGCCTGGCAAGCAGATGCCCTATGAGATTGACGAACCTCCATTCGTGGACGAGCATGTGGAGTGTACGAATCCCATAGATGGCAAAATTACATTCACAAATACTGGCGGCACGCTTATTATCCGCGGCTCAGCACGCACCAGAGTAGCGCTCGCGTGCAGCCGCTGCACTGAATATTTTGAACAGCCGGTATCTTTAAAAATAGACGAACAGTTTGAACTTAACCATGTTTCTGCCGGGCCGCGTACGCTGCAAGTGGTGGCTGTGGTGGAAGAAGATGAAAGCCCGATCGCGGGCAAGCTTTTCGACGGCCAGGTTTTCGATCTGACCGAAATGCTTCGCCAGTATATTTTGCTGGACGAACCTACGCAGCCTCTCCCGCCGGCCCTGGCCAATGGAAGATGCTCTCACTGCAAGCTTCTTCCCGAAGAGGTTTGTCCTTTGCTGCATGAATCTGAGAAAAATTCTGGTGAAAAGCCGATCAACCCAGCATTTGCTGTACTTGGTCAGCTTCTGGATAAAAAATAAGCTCCAGAAATGAAGAAAGGTTTTTGATATGCCGTTACCGAAACGCCGCCATTCTAATCAGCGCACCCGCAAGCGCAGAACCCACTACAAATTAACGCATCAGCCCGCTATGGTTCCCAGCTTCGAACAGCCCGGTGAATTTACTTTGATGCATCATGTAGATCCGAGCACCGGAAAATACAAAGGCCGTCAGGTATTTGCAACTGGCGAGACTACGGAGCAGGGCGAGGCTTGAGTTCGACCTCTGCAGTAAAAGGCGCTCGATCGGTAAATATCGCAGTGGATGCGATGGGCGGAGACCGAGGGCCACAGGAAGTCGCCCGTGGTGTTATTGAGGCAGCGCAGCAAGATTCCCATCACTATTTTCTCGTTGGTGATTCAGCTCTCTTAGATCCGGTATTGAGCGCTGCGCGTCCTCTGCCGAACAATGTGGAGATCGTACACGCGGGTGAGGTCATAGAGATGTGCGAACAGCCGACCGTCGCTTTTAAGCGTAAGCCAAATGCATCGATCGTAGTAGCAGCCCGCCTCGTAAAAGAAAAGCAGGCCGAGGGTCTGGTTTCTATTGGAAACACCGGCGCTGCGATGGCAGTTTCTATGCTGACGCTGGGACGAATCAAAGGGATTGACCGCCCTGCCATTGCTGCCCCTATTCCCTCTGCTAAGGGGATGGTAGTGCTGCTTGATGCCGGAGCTACTGTCGATTGCGATCCCAATAATCTCTATGAATTTGCTGTCATGGGGAATGTTTACTCCGAAAAGATATTCGGTGTGAAGAATCCTCGCATCGGCCTGCTGGCAAACGGAGAAGAGTCCAGCAAGGGCAATGATCTGGTAAAACGTACGCACGCTCTTTTCGCTCAGATTACATCTGATAATCCTCATTTCAATTTTATCGGGAATGTGGAAGGAAGGGATGTATTTCGAGGAGCGGCAGATGTGGTGGTCTGCGATGGATTTATAGGTAATGTGCTGCTAAAAGCCGGCGAAGGCACTGCCGAAATGCTGCTGCAGCTGCTCAAAAATGAACTCACCAGCAATGCCTGGCTTAAAGCGTTGTCTCTGCCGCTAAAACCAGCCATGCGCAAAGTACGTAAGAAGATTGATTACGCCGAGCAGGGAGGCGCGCCTCTTCTGGGTATCAATGGGGTGTGCGTCATCGGGCACGGACGTTCGGGAGCTTACGCAATAGTCAACGCCTGTAGAGTTGCCGAACAGGCAATCATGCAAAATATGATCGATACGATTCGAGAACGCATTTGTCTCGTGCCGTCGCCTCCACCCCAGATTTAGAGTCGCTTGAAAGCAGGATTTATGAACGCTGTCCCTTCCATCGATCCAGATATGAGTGTAAGAGTAGAAATTGA
>JBBRDM010000247.1:0-5310 GCA_038203935.1 Chthonomonadales bacterium | reverse complement strand
GACACCTGTTCCGGGAGGCTGGCTAATTTTGGCTGTGAACAGCAATAGTAACGACCCTCAGCCTCTCATCAGTTTCTACCCCGATCCAGAGCACTACTGGACAGGAAACTCTCCGGAGGGCGCCGAGTATTTGCTTCGCCCGGCCGGCGAGGGGGAGTCGACGCCTTCCAATCAGCTCCTTCGTCCTGGCCCCGACGAAATACCACCTACAAAACGCCTTAAAAGCTAGTTATCGAGCAGGGATATGAAAAGGTTTTAGCGGATGTGTTCCTTCGATGCAGCCGGTCATGAAGAGTGAACTGACATCGTTCGTGATCATGGCCGGACGTAAGTCAGGATAAATGTGTGTGATTTTAAGCTGATTTAGAGTGAGATCAGAAATGTGACGGCAGTAGATACCGTATGCAGGCAGGTCTCCAAACATTCCTGCTTCCGGATACTCGATCTCTTTTTCTGGCACTTTATCCCCGACTGTTTTTTTCGATAAGCCGATAAATCCCATGCGCAGATTTTGCAGTGAAACGTGCTTTACCGGATGGCCCGGAATGCCTGTGATCGAGGCGGTTGCTTTTGAGCCTTCCGAAACGATATCGGATATAGAGATGTGCTCCATCGTACCGGGAATGCGTGGATTCAGGCCCCTCCCCCGATTGCCAAGCCTTATAAAAATTGGCGCGTAAATATCCCGAATAACACAGTTTGAAATAGTCACTCCGTCGACATTTGCGCCATCCACCGATTCGAGAGCTATGGCCGCTCTATCATTGTCCCGATCACGCACTATCGTCCTAGGCAGCATGACACAGTTGGAGAGCGCAATATTTTTGAAATCGCCGCTGCTCTCCGTTCCAAGTTTGAAATGATTGCACTCCGTGCAGAGGATACAATTCGTGACGGTGACGAATTCAGTTGAGATTCTTTTCCCGAGGGCGAGGCTGGTCTTCAGGCAGATTGCATCGTCGTTTGCATCGACGAAACAGTTAGAAATACGGACATATTTCGAGCAGTCGGGATCGATTCCATCCGCGTATCCGTTTTTGATGGTTATTCCATCTACCACGATATAACTGCAGCCCAGGAAGCTGACAGAATAGTTGGGCGAGTTCTCTATATGCACATCACGAATAGAGATTTCCGAGCAGTTTTTCAGGGCGATAGTCTTGGGGCCGTGCCGCTTCAGGCGGTTTCCATCAATAGTTCCCTGCCCTGAAATCGCGATATTATGAACGTTCTCGCCGGTGATCAGGCCAAAGTGGAAATCTGTGGTTTCGACATCCGCGTGAGATTCGTAAGTCAGCTTTTCAAGGGGATCAAAATCGGAGTTATTCGGGCTTTCTTTGAGAATCGAACCGGGCATGAAATGCAGAGAGATATTTGATCGCAAATGCAGCGTGCCGCTCAGATATACCCCTGCAGGGAAAACGACTTCGCCGCCTCCGCCGGATGCCGCTGAATCGACAGCCGCCTGAATTGCTCTGGTTTCAATGCTTTTGCCATCACCGCGCGCTCCGAAATCTCGAACGTTGGTGCAGGGGGAAGTTCCGCCCGATTGAATCTGCATCATTATCAGACAGAGTGAGATGAGATGAAACATGGGTGTCCCGCCTATTTATTATCCCGGTCGCCTTTGTCTTTCAAAACCATATTGAAGAGGCCGCTCAAGAACCCCATTGCAACCGACCCGATCAGCGCGGCATAGGGCCCGTTTACATGGAAGCCTTTGACCAGGCTGCTCCCGACAAACCAGAAAAGCAGTACATTGATGGCAAATCCAAGCAGGCCGAAGGTGAGGCAGTTGATCGGCCAGACAAAAAACATAATCAAAGGCCGGATGAATGAGTTTACCAGCCCCAGCACGATTACTGCCGCAAGCAGTGTGCCAAAATTATCAACCTTGATCCCTGGAACCACATTTGCAACTATAAAAAGCGCCAGTGCGCTTGCAATCCAGCGTGCTATCCAGTTTTTCATAAGATATCTCCCCGCAGAATATAGCCGATACTCAATCGATATACGAGCTTGTCAAACTTCTGGTTTCATATTCGGGAGAAAGTATAAATCGTTCAATGGCCCGGGCTACGCCATCCTCCGCTACGGAATCTGTCACCCAGTCTGCTATCTCTTTGATCTCAGGAAGCGCGTTTCCCATGGCCACCCCGATACCTGCCCACTGGAGCATCTCGATATCGTTGATATGGTCTCCGATCGCCATTATCTGATGCGCTCCGATGTCCATCCGTTTCGCCACTGCTTCCAGCCCGAGCTGCTTGCTGACTTTTGAGGCGAATACTTCGATCCCCCAGTCGGTATTTGATCCAGACTGAATCACGCGCACCGCATCGGGAAGCTGATAGCGGATAGACTGTACCAGAGGCCGGATTTTTTCGGTTGGACCAAAAGTGCTGACGGAGCAAGGCTCGAAGGGAAGTGTGTGCAGAATATCGGTATAGGGCCGATATCTGGGAACATCGGCAAAATGGCCGAGCGGCATTTTTGGAGGATGCAGCACACGGGAGGACTCGATGCCGGCGCCTATCGAATCCTCGAATACATAGGGAGTAGCGCCGGCATTGAAAATCACGCGTACGATCTGAAGCGCAATCGGAATGGGAATCACTTCGCGAAGCAGCGTCTCTCTTCTGCCCACGTGTGTTGCCACGGCGCCATTGCAGGTAACCACGTATCCGATGGGGCCATCCAGCTGGGCCGCGATTTGATGCGTAGTGAACATCGTGCGGCCCGTGCAAAGCACCACTTCCACGCCGAGTTCCTGCGCTTTACGAATGGCCAGAAGGACTGCCGGAGAGATAGTCTCATTACCCGATATGAGCGTTCCGTCGATATCGAGAAAAAGCGCGCGTATCGAACTCTTCACCTCTGCCTCCGTCGGATGAGATCAGCCCCGGTTGTTATTCGGGCGGGTAGCAAATCTGGCAGGCGGCCTCGAACTTCCACTTCTATCGCCATAACCCCCGCCGCCCCTCGGACTGCCGGAACCAGGAGAAGAGGATCGAGGCAAATTGGGCCGCGGGCGATACTCGCGCGGGTCACGCTGTTCGCGCACACCATTTCTGCCGTTAGGAATCGGTTCCGGGCGGATGCTCATGTCCGGCTCGAACCCTGTGATAATCTCGCGGTCGACACGGGTCTTGAGCAGCCGTTCGATATCGGAGAGCAGCTTAAGTTCATCCACGCAGACCAGCGAAATGGCGCTTCCTGTACTCCCCGCACGCCCTGTTCGCCCGATTCGGTGGATATAGTCTTCGGCGACATTAGGCAGCTCATAATTGACCACGTGAGGAAGCTGGTCGATATCCAGCCCACGTGCCGCGATATCGGTCGCTGCGAGAATTCGAACCGCGCCGCGTTTGAAATCGGCAAGCGCTTTCATTCTCTGAGGCTGGGATTTATTGCCATGAATGGCTGCGGTGGATATTCCATCCCGCTCGAGCTGCTCGGCAAGCCGGTTTGCGCCGTGCTTGGTGCGGGTGAATACCAGCACCTGCTGCATGTCGTGCTTTTTGATGAGATGGGTGAGCAGCTCGCGCTTGCGCTCACGGTCGACTGGATAGACAATTTGAGATACCAGCTCACAGGCGGTGTTTCTTCGGGCTACTTCGATGAGGGCGGGCTCATGCATGAATCCGTCTGCCAGCTCTTTGATTTCTTCGGAAAAGGTCGCGGAGAAGAGTAAATTCTGCCTGCGCTGAGGGATGACGGCCAGAATCTTCCGGATATCTCTGATAAAGCCCATATCGAGCATGCGGTCTGCCTCGTCAAGAACGAGTATTTCGATGGTGGATAGATCGACTGTTCGCTGCTGAAGATGGTCTAGAAGCCGCCCGGGGGTTGCTACCAGTACTTCAACACCTCGCTGAAGCGCATGGATCTGGGGGTTGATATTGACGCCTCCAAATATGCACGTAGAGCGAAGCTGGAGATGTCTGCCGTAGATTCGCACACTCTCTTCAACTTGCGCTGCCAGTTCCCTGGTGGGCGTTAGGATAAGGGCGCGGATTTTGCGGCGGACGCCGGGCATGGGGCGGGTGTGTTTTGCATTGAGAAGCTGGAGCATTGGGAGCGTAAAGCCGGCTGTTTTGCCAGTACCGGTCTGTGCTCCTGCCATGATATCTCGTCCCTGCAATATCAGGGGTATAGCCTGGGCTTGAACGGGCGTAGTTTCGGTATAACCTTCATCAGATACTGCTTTGAGCAGCTCGGGGATGAGGCCAAGATTTGCAAACGACATAAGGGTTAGAATCTCCTGAGATCGGCCTGTAAAGAGAGTATCTTTTAGTGCCGGTCCAGGCAGATAGATGGTACTTAATACGAAATCGAGGTTCTTTCAGATTGACCACGAACGAGGATAAGACGCAGACCGGGTTGCGCAGCAAGCAATCCTTGTGTAATCAGTATACACCTAAACACATCTTCCTGTCAACGCAGGCCGTCATCCCTGTATCCTGCGCTGAAGTAGGTTCCTGCTGCGAAACTTGTCATCCTGTCTTCGGCATCGTAGGTGAGTGTTCGGTTCGAGCCGTTCCACGGGTAAGTAGTCGGGTTGCCGTTGCCGTCATAAGAGGCTCCGGCGATCTGGTTTTGCGAAATGAGAGGCTGATAAAATATTTTATTTATCAGCCTCTCATTTCTCTTTTACGAGTTAGACCTCCAAAAAATACATCATTTGTTCAATGAGCCATTGAAGAGATTGATCCTTAGTATCAGGCTCTAAAATGCAAACGTTAATGAGGTAAGTTTCCAAAATGTTCTTTAGTTCGTCTGCTTTTCCAAGAGATTTCGTATCCTCTTGTAGTGATATATTTCTTCCTTGTACAATTGCATGCAAACGTTGACCTTCGTAATCATATATCGTATATGCTCCATTGACAACATCGATTATTTCAATGTAGTCATTGACAGCAGCGATATTCCTATATACGGTCACATCTCCGTTATCATTGAAAATGAAGGGAGGTTTCATGACTAGAACTTATCCCAAAATGACTTATCCGTGGGACTGATTTGGAAAGGACGATGTCTTCCAATGCCTTGCCCATCATATGAGTTTCCAGTTTTGGGATTAACCTTTCTCCGATGATAATGTGGACGTGTTTTACCTGCTAGAGTTGGACTAATATAATTAACCCAAGTTGCTACCTTGTAGCGTAAGTAATAAAAGGCCGTTTGCTTGATGCATAGCAGTTCCTGCGGTATTGTATAAATTCCACTCTATACATACAAGAGGACTGCTATGCAAGAAAATATTATCACAATCTACTGCATTTGTGCAGATTTTATTTCAGCTTATGG
>JBBRDM010000246.1:0-5368 GCA_038203935.1 Chthonomonadales bacterium | reverse complement strand
ACTCCAGAACAGACTGCGCTTCGATCCAAACTCCAGCTTCAGATTGCCGACATTGAGAAGGTGATCAAAGCGCCTGGGATCAGCAAAGATCAGATCAAAACGGATCAGACGGAACTCGATGCGCTTAAGAAACAACTTGGCGAGATGCATATTCCTACCACGCTCGTGATGGAGGAGAAAAGTGATAAACAGATTCCCTCCACCTACACCCGGCTGAAAGGCGCTTACCTTAGCAAAGGAGAACTGGTTCAGGCTGCTACTCCCGCTATACTCAATCCATTTCCATCAGGTCAGCCAGACAATAGACTCGGTCTGGCGAACTGGCTGGTAGATGTGAATAATCCATTGACGTCGCGTGTGGAAGTGAATCGACTCTGGGAAAAACTGTTTGGGCGGGGTATTGTAGAGACGAGCGAAGATTTTGGCACACAGGGACGGCCGCCTTCCAATCAGGCGCTTTTGGACTGGATGGCGACAGAGTTTATGCAGCGTGGCTGGAGCCGTAAATCCATGCTGCGGATGATGGTCACCTCTGCCGCCTATAAGCAAAGTTCGCATGTTTCGAAGGAACTCGAAGAACGCGATCCATCCAACGCCTTGCTCGCCCGGGGCCCAAGGTTCCGGCTGGAGGCTGAGATGATCCGGGATGTCGAGCTGGAGACTGCCGGCCTCCTCAGCCACAAGATGTTTGGCCCCAGCGTATTTCCGCCTCAGCCCGAAGGAATTTGGAACATGCCTTACAGCGGCGATCAGTGGGTTACAAGCACCGGTGAGGATCGTTTCCGAAGAGGGGTCTATACCTTCTGGCGGCGATCTGCTCCTTATCCTGAGTTTACGACATTCGATGCCACCAGCAGGGAGTTCTGCACCGTGCGTAGAATTCGAACGAATACTCCTCTGCAGGCTCTGAATATTATGAACGATCCCGCGCTTATCGAGGCGGCTCGCGGTCTGGCCTCCCGCATGATCGCGTATGGTTCTGTGCCAGAAAACCAGAAGTCAGCTGGGCTTGCTGCTATATCAGTACCGCAGGGAATAGATACCCAGTCCAAGATAGCCTATGGTTTCCGATGCTGTGTGGCACGTGCGCCCTCAAAGCGAGAGATTCAGCAGCTAACTGGCTTTTATCTGAAAGAAAAAATTCGTTACGAAGCCGATCTGCCAGCCGCTGAGAAGCTGGCGCCCAAAAAAGGTGCCGGATTCCCAGTCGAAGGAATTAAAGGGCTGTCTACCGCAGAGTGTGCTGCCTGGACAATGCTGAGTAACGTACTGTTGAATCTCGATGAAACACTAACGAAGGAGTAGCGCGATGCAGGATTTTGAACGCATAAAACAGGAACACCTTCAGCAGATTACCCGCCGGCACTTCTTCAAAAAAACAGGGTTTGGGATCGGTTCGCTTGCGCTGGGCTCGCTGATGAACGAGACCATGTTTGCAGCAGGAGCTTCAGCATCCACAGAATCGCATCCCGCCAATCCCCTTGCAGCGAGACGTCCGCACTTCGCACCGAAGGCAAAAAACGTTATATTCCTGTTTATGGCTGGCGCGCCGACGCAGCTCGATCTCTTCGACTACAAACCGAAGCTCATTCAGTACAGCGGGCAGAAAATCCCGGATGAGTTTGTAAAGGGAGAGCGATTCGCCTTCATTAAAGGCACGCCGAAGCTGCTTGGAACACCACACAAATTCGCGAAATATGGCAAATCCGGCCAGGAACTCTCAAGCCTGCTGCCTCATCTTTCAACCATTGCCGACGATATCGCGATTGTTCGCTCGATGCACACGGAGCAGTTCAACCACGCGCCTGCTCAAATCTTTATGAACTGCGGCAATCAGCTTCCCGGCAGACCCAGCATGGGATCGTGGATGACGTATGGCCTTGGCAGCGAAAATAGTGATCTGCCGGGTTTTGTGGTCTTGATCTCTGGAGTAAATAACCCGGACGGCGGTAAATCGTGCTGGAGCAGCGGGTTTCTTCCATCGATCTATCAGGGCGTCGAGTTCCGCTCGAAGGGCGATCCGGTTCTGTTCGTTTCGAATCCGGATGGCGTCAGCAGGGAAGTTCGCCGAGATTCGCTGGATGTGCTTCGCGATCTGAATCAGGATCATCTGCAGGAGGTCGGCGACTCGGAAATAGCCACCCGCATTGCCTCCTATGAACTAGCTTACAGAATGCAGACCAGCGTTCCGGATTTGATGGATATCAGCAAAGAACCGCAGTCAGTTCATGAGCGATATGGCACCGAGCCGGGTAAATCATCGTTTGGCAACAACTGCCTCTTGGCAAGAAGGCTGGTGGAACGAGGTGTGCGGTTCGTCCAGCTCTACCATCGGGGCTGGGATCATCATGGAGAAAGCCAGTACGACGATCTTCTCACCGGGCTTCCACGCCTGACGATGGAGACGGATAAAGCGGCGGCGGCACTCGTCTGGGATTTGAAACAGCGGGGCCTGCTCGATTCTACTCTGGTGGTTTGGGGCGGGGAGTTTGGGCGCACTCCGATGAACGAAGAGCGCGATGGATCGAAATTCATGGGGCGCGATCATCATCCCAAGGCGTTCAGTATCTGGATGGCGGGCGGCGGTATCAAACCCGGGATCACGCACGGCAGTACCGATGAACTCGGTTACAACGTGGCGGAGGACGGCGTGGATGTGCACGACCTCCATGCGACCATCCTCAACCAGCTTGGTATGGACCACACCCGTCTCACCTATAAATTCCAGGGCCGCCAATTCCGCCTCACTGATGTCTCCGGAAATGTTGTCCATAAGCTTCTTGCATGAGGAACCATATGAAACCGAATCAACTACGGGCATATCTTCGAAACTATCCCGTGCTTGGCATTCTCATCGTCAGTGCCTACTTCGGTATTCAATACCTCCGAATAAGAAGACATGTTCTGATAGTGGGCACTGTGATTTTAATCATCTTGATGGCGAACGCTGATCATTCAAAAACCAAAACAATTCTCCCGGCAGTGCACTTACTTAAAATCCACAAACATCAAGTCAAGAAATTGCTTCTAAATTACCATCCTGAAAGATTACTTCTCAATATTGCACATCCGGTATTGACGTTACCTGAAAACATTCTTACACATTTCTGGCTCTCAAACAATAAACTGCTTCTTATAACACAAACAAGCAAATATAAAATCGATGACTGGGAGAATTATACAAATTGGAGAGGATCCGCAGATGTTTATGATGTGACTACGAAGACGAGAATGCATCTGCGTGGATTGACGCGTATACTTAATTTAGGCGAAGGCATACCAGGCAATTTTCAGTGGTCTCCGGAGCATGAATGGCTGCAATGGAACAACTGTAACACCGGTGATTGTTGGCCAAATCCAACAATATCACATTTGGATGGAACCGATTATCAAGAATTTGGAATAGACAAATTTAGCAGAACTTTTTGGCTTGACAGTTACAAATGGGCTGAAGCAGAAGTCAGGGAGTTTGATTCTCTACAACTCATTGTACATGACGCCAGACTTAAAAAAACTTACAGTATGCCTCTGCGGTCCGAGCGTGCGCAACAGCTCATCCATAATCGATATAATGCAAAAACTCCATTTTACATGCCTAATCGAGAATACGTACTACCCAAGCTTTTTATAATCTCAGACGATTTCGTGCAATACGATTCCTCAGGAAATGCGGTTGTACTTACAGATTTTGACGATATACGCGCTAACGAGAAATTTGAAGAGCATTTTATCAATCTTCAGGGCAATCGGATTGTTACTTCTGTCAGATACAAGACTCCCCATGAATCGAAGCATACTGGATATGACGTATTATGGTTGAGTGATCCATCAGGTAAGCACATTTGCGAACTGGGATGCATTCCATATGATGAAGATGATAATGACGGTTCAAACTCCGACTTTTCGTGTGAATGGAAGCCAGATGGAAAGAGTATTTGCTTTGTATTCGATGAGATACTTTACGAACTTCCTGTAAAGTGATTATATTTTTAATCATTCAATTGGCTGCGAAAAATTTTGACCAGATTACATAAAGCATAACTTTGAATTTAATTGGATTACACTTCGCAATACAGCGAGCTAAATTAATCTAGGCCATCACAATGCATCCAAGTTAGTTAGAAAGCGAATCTTATGGCCCAAATACATGGAGCAGTAAGACGTGGCAGCTATGAAGAAACTTCAGCATGTATCTCCAGAGGAGACGATATCGATGCTCTCAGTATTCGATCCTTCACTCCTCTTATGATTGCGGTCGAAACTCAGCATGTCGCTATTATCAACCTGCTTCTCGAATCTGGTGCTCAGGTTAACCTTACCTCCGCCAACGGCCGTTCCGCACTTCATTTTGCAGCTTCCAAAGGTGACCTCAGGATAGTTCGAACTCTTGTTCAGTATGGAGCGGATGTGAACATCGTGAGTAAATTTCGCCTTACTCCGATGATTTCCGCTGCAATGATGCTGCATCATGATGTTGTCTTGTTTTTGAAAGATCAAGGCGCAGATGCAGATTATCGCGGCCGGGAGGGTTTGACTGCTGATGCATGGATTGCATTGGGAGGAGTTGCCGGCCAAGGGAGGAAGCTGTTTTCAGAGCATTTTGCAAATCCGGATAATCCAAATGAACGCCGTTTAGCTTCTGAAAAAGTTGATGAGAATATGCGAAAGAGAATGGCAGGAGGAATCTCACCTGAGGAATATGCAGCTAAACACGGGCGAAATATACTCGTTTTCTCATACGGAAATTACAAATTTCGAGATTCTGAAGTTGAAACATGGACGCAACGTCTGGCTGAACTGCTTCGCAACCCGGGACTTATGGAGGATTGTGAAGAGAAGTATTTAAGCGGTGAAGAGTTGGAGAAAGCTCGTCTGTTCAGGGCGCGTTGCGAGAGAAGAAAGGCAAGAGAAGAGAAAAAGAAGGCGCGAATGCTTTTGGAAAGATGATACTTTACGTTTCATTTTTCTCATGGTATTCTGAACTGTGATTTATTGGATTAAAGGATGGACTATGATTATTTACTCCACGCATAAACACTCTTACAAAGCGATCATAGATCTTATCGTAAAGATTATATTTCCGTCATATACTCTCCGATCATCATAGTCTATCCTTTAATCCGATAAATCATAGTTCAGAAATAATCCGTTTCGAGGTTGGGGGTTACTGCATAGTGCCTGATGATCAACCGTATCAACTGGTCTGGAATTGCAAAGCCCATCACCGGTTGCAAGCTCCCTGCACGGACTGAGATTCTTAATAGAAATTCCCCCCTTCTCCTGTTTTTGGGAGAAGGAGATGGGGATGAGGGCACCGCTTTTTCCAGAGGGGTGTTTTCAACACCCTCAAATAATACATACGGCGATT
>JBBRDM010000245.1:0-5383 GCA_038203935.1 Chthonomonadales bacterium | reverse complement strand
CCGCAAAAGGGTAAAGATTTACACAGACAAGATCGATTGTTTGTATATTGTGCCTTGAGATGGTATCGAGGTGTTCCGTTTTAGTTCGATCTGCAAGAATTCCCCCATGAACGGCCGGATGCAGTGTTTTAACTCTTCCTTCCAGCATTTCCGGAAAACCGGTTACATCGCTCACATTTAATACTGGAATTCCTGTGGCAGCTATCGCTGAGGCGGTTCCACCAGTCGAGATGAGTTCGAAACCAGCTTCGTGAAGTCCTTTAGCAAAATCGCTCAGTCCTTGTTTGTCCGAGACGCTCAGCAGCGCGCGTCTTTTTTGAGATTCAGCCATAGTTTATTCTCCTGATATCGATAATTTTTATCGCCACTTATTTAGACTCAATAAAAAACACCTGAACCTCCACAAAATAGTTGTGGCTGCCCAGGCGCGCGACATGTATCTCAGTATGCGCTTCCCCGAGGTAAATCCTCGTGAACGCCAGTAACACATACTGTTCAAATTTTTTCTATTCTACCGTAAAAGATCGATGAACATCAAGAGGCTGTCAAGCAGTCTAACAATTAAGCAATAAAAAATGACAATCATATGATTTGCTGATCATTCTTCGGGAGTGAAACAGGATTCCAGACATATCACCCAATAATATGTTAGGCTGCAATTCACAACTGGAGGTTTTTCATGCCGTTTGAGACCGTTTCTCTTGAAGGCCATATTATAGATTCGCTGACGTTATCCAAAGTACTGGATACAATATTGCGTGTTGGCGGTCAGTATCAAATTACAAAATTTGATGTTGGATCCACAAAAAATAATCTCAGCAAAGCAGAAATTAAAATAAGTGCGGACACAGAAGAGCTTCTGCAGCAGATTCTTCACCTCGTACAGCAGCACGGCGCACTTCGGTCGGAGGGAGAAATTTCCACGCTTCCGGCTCCTGCGGATGGGGTCCTGCCCGACGATTTTTATGCAACCACGAACCTCGAGACTTCCGTTCGCATCAAGGGAATCTGGCGTCCAATAGAGCAGATCGAGATGGATTGCGCGATAGTTCTTCGCAATGAAGAGGTCCTTTGCCTGCCAATGCATCAGGTGAAACAAGGGGATGAGGTAGTTGTGGGAGATATTGGTGTTCGTGTGGATCCGCTTCAGCGGCGTGACCCTACAGATTCATTCAGTTTCATGGAGAGTGACGTCTCTACCGAGCGGAATAAAACATTAATTATTGCAGCTATTGCACAGTCGATAAAAACATGCAGAAACGAGGGCAGTAGAATTCTTTTTGTGGGCGGACCCGCAATCATTCATACAGGTGCGGGATTATACCTGGAGCAGTTAATCCTTGGGGGATGGATTGATGTCCTTTTTGCCGGGAATGCCCTCGCAGCCCACGACATAGAACGTTCTCTATACGGTACATCACTAGGTGTCGAACTATCTACTGGAAATGCTGTTGCCCATGGGCATGAGCATCATCTTCGAGCCATCAATACGATCCGGGGAGCGGGCGGAATCAAACAAGCTGTCACGTCGGGTATGCTGACCTCTGGAATCATGCACGCCTGTATCACTAAATCCATAGATTTCGTCCTCGCAGGAAGCATCCGAGATGACGGCCCGCTTCCAGATGTTATCTCGGACAGTATAGCCGCTCAGGATGCAATGCGCAAACAGGTGAAGGGGCTGGGTATTGCCCTGATGGTTGCTACCACGCTTCATTCGGTAGCAACAGGAAATATGCTGCCGGCGCATGTCAGAACAGTCTGTGTCGATTCCGACGCCGACTCTGTCATTAAGCTGCTGGATAGAGGAACGCATCAAGCCTTTGGATTGGTTACAGATTGTGAATATTTTCTAAAAGAACTGGTGAGTAATTTGAGAGGACTAGCCGCATGAACCAAGCTGGACATCGGAATGGAAATCAAACCCCATCCGCTGTTGAAGGCGCCAAAAATCGACGATTGTTAATGTGCGCTCCTTCAAGTTATGATTTAAAATATGAGATCAATCCCTGGATGAGACTGGAAAATCGTCCCAATATCAGCCTTGCAGTGGAACAATGGAACGAACTCTACAAAACATTATACGATCTCCCGAACGTGTATATTGAGCTGATACCACAAAATGAAAACTGCCCGGACATGGTATTTACAGCGAATGCGGGGCTGGTTACTGGAAATCGAGTTCTTCTTTCAAATTTTCGACACCCTGAACGACAGCTAGAAATAGCAGACTTTCAGCGGTGGTTCGAAACGCACCATTACGAGATTGCAGCACCGCATACTTCCGTCAAATTTGAAGGGGAAGGTGATGCCCTTTTCGCAGGACACGTCATCCTTGCAGGCTACCTTAAGCGCAGCGATATCGGGGCACACAGATGGATTTCAGAAAATCTGGAAATACCCGTTTTATCACTCGAACTGGTGGATTCTCGATGGTACCATCTGGACACATGCCTGTTCGTACTTAACTCAAACCTGATAGCATACTACCCTGGCGCATTTGATCCCTACGCCAGGGTAGTACTCGAGAACAACTACGAAACTATACAAATCAGCGAAGTAGAAGCGCTGAGATTCGCCTGTAACTCAATAGTTATCGATCAGGACGTGGTGATGCCATCTGGGTGCCCTGAAACTCAGGCCAGCATTGAAGCGAAAGGCTATCACGTTCATCCTGTAGAGATGTCCGAATTTTTAAAATCGGGCGGGGCAGCCAAGTGCCTCACTCTATTGTTAAACTAAGTGTTTCAGATCACAATTTACACCACAAATAGACCTGCAGCCCCCATACCGCCGCCGATGCACATGCTCACAATTCCATATCCTCCGCCTTGCCGCTTCAATTCATTCAACAGCGTGACTGTCTGCCTCGCTCCTGTACAACCAAGCGGATGTCCGAGTGCGACAGCTCCGCCATTGATATTTATGATATCTGCTGGCATCGGATACTCTTTAATGACTGCCAGAGCCTGAGCTGCAAATGCTTCATTTAATTCGACTACGGAAATATCCGAAATCTTTTTCCCAGATTTGGCAAGCAGAGCCGGAATGGCATAGGCCGGACCAATACCCATAATTTCGGGAGGTACTCCCTGAACCGAGTAGTTCAAAAATTTCCCGAGCGGAGTGAGTCCCAGCGATCTTGCTCTGTCCGCCGACATAAGCACCACAGCAGCAGCCCCATCGCTTCTTTGTGAAGAGTTGCCGGCAGTGACAGTGCCTTTGAGCTGGAATGCAGGTTTCAAAGCAGACAGCGCTTCCATTGAGGTTTCTTTTCGGGGGCACTCATCCGTATCGAATGTAATATCTGTTGTTTTAATTTTCCCCTGTACATCCATCTCCTGGAATTGAACTGATACAGGTACAATCTCGTCCTTGAATTTGCCTCCGGCAATCGCAGCTAGCGCCTTCTGATGGCTTTCATAAGAGAATAAATCTGCGTCCGCTCGCGATATTCCCCACCCTGACGCCAGGTTCTCCCCGGTCAGCCCCATGGCAAGGTAGGCATCGGGGCAGTCGCACATCAGATGCGGATTAGGCTTAATCGGTGTTTTATCGAAGGGAACCATGCTCATACTTTCGACACCGCCCGCAACAACTACGTCCGTCTGCCCTGATGCAATTCTTTGAGCGCCAATAGCAATTGCTTCAAGCCCCGAGGAACAAAATCGATTAATAGTCACTCCTGGAACAGAGGAAGGCAGACCTGCTCGCAGCAGTGCAATACGAGCCAGATTCATGCCCTGTACCTGCTCCGGCATTGCACAGCCCAGAACGACATCGCCGATCTCTGCAGGGTCGAGGCCAGAAGCGCGTTCCACCGCTGACTTAATAGCTATTGCCGACAGATCGTCCGGGCGGGTGTACCTTAAAGTTCCACGAGTTGCCCGACCGATGGCAGTTCGTGCTGCCCCTACAATCCATATTTCTTCCATCTCAATCTCCGATCAACGATACGTAAATTCATACCAATAAGTGCAAAGTATTCAGGTCAGTTGGAGCATCATTATATTTTAAACTTAAACTCATTCAGGATAGCTGATGTTTTTAGCATCCCGCTCAACTTTAGTCCTTCTAGATATTCATCTGGATTATACGGAGGACTCTTAAGTGCTGCCCGATGTGATCGAACCGCTGCAAGAAATGGCTCAGTAAATTCATTCAATAGTTCTTGTAGAAATTCATCTGGATGAATCGCTCTTATGCCTAATGGTCGAAGTACAGCTGATGGAAAGTCTGAAAGATTGAATGTTACTATAGTAGGTATATTTCCAGTTATTGCAGCAGCAAGGACATGTCGATCTTTATCATCTGGCAACTTAATTTCTGGAATCAAAACTTCATATCCAGCGACTGACCAATCATTCCCCGACTGCTCCATTAATTTCCGAGTACGTTCCAGCTGAATCGATGTAATGTCTGGCCGGTTTTTAATTACATTTCGCATCCACTCATCTTGTATTTCAGAGGTCCATTTAGGCTGAAATACGAACCCTACTGCAAGTCTCATAAACAGATCTCGTAATGTGGCTGAATATAACACGCACGCATCGAGAACAGCTGCATTCATTAATAAAGTCCGATGCGCTGCGCATCGGAGGTCATTTCTTCTAGAGCCGCGCTTGCGGCGTGCTGATATACTTCCATATAGCTCAGTAAATCTTGATAGCGTACTCGACGCTGTTCGCCGACCTTTCGGAATGGCATTTTGCCTTCTTCAAGAAGCTTAATGAAATATGGACGAGAGACATTTAGAATATCGGCTGCCTGCTGAGTACTTAGTTCTGAATGAAGCGGTATTACAGTTACCGATTGTCCATCCGCCATCCGTGCCAGAACGTCCGCCAGGATTCGCATCGCAGCCGAAGGAATCGTCGTCTCGATATTTTGCCCCGTCTGTTTGTTTTCAATTCGGGTTATCATTGGTGCATCGGATATATCAAGATGTGCCATCATGCTACTAGATGATCGTGCCAGAGCAGAATCAGTTTCTGAAATAGTATCGTTACGAATCGTTCCCGAAATCAAGTGTGCCATTTGATACTCCATTTCACTTTAGGTGGTAGATAATTATATCACTTACTCGAATTTAACGCAATAATCGAAATAAACGAAATAACTTTTACCTAATCCTGAATTAGTTAATGGTAAAGAAAGGAAATACAATATTTAAACGTACGTTCAGTCTATTACGGGTGGAGCTATTTTAAGAACGGCCTACATGATTTATAAGATTTTTTCCCCACGATCATTACTTCAATAAAAGTAGAAATTCATCAAATTCAAGAATGCTTATGCATAGACTAATTCCTGAGTGGATTGCCGGTTTCGAGGGTGTGTTTGATTCGTTCAACTGTTTTTGGTGTGCTGCACAGCCGAACAA
>JBBRDM010000244.1:0-5408 GCA_038203935.1 Chthonomonadales bacterium | reverse complement strand
GGGAGAAGTATTGATACGTTTCACTGCGTATTCAATTTTGATGAGAATGACAGCGATTTATTCTCGACACGATATTCCTTCGCCCAGCCTTCCCTCAACCCCAACCCTTCTCCCTCCACCACTCGTTCCTCGCCCGAAAGAAGGGAGCGAAAGCATTCAATTGTCCCTCCATTATTGATCATGTGGATGCGAAGTGATTTTCATCACCCTGTCCCCCTTCTCCCTCCGAGGCACGAGGGAATCAGGGAGAAGGGCTGGGGTTGAGGGTACTACTTTACGATCATAGCAAATCCTTTAATCTGTTTAACCATGGATTAAATAAGATTTAGTCACGATGGAATCAGGGAGAAGGGTCGGAGTTGAGGGTACGACTTGAGTTTCCATTGACTTCCAGTTCAACAATAAGTATAATCGTATCGGTTCATTCTCTTAATACGGGAGTATCAATCCAATGTCGATTCCTGAAACTTCTCGTGCGGCTGTCATCCCTTTTCCAGATAACAACATTGAAATTCGCAGCTATGACATCCCTCACATGGCGGATGGCGCAGTACTGCTCAAAACTATCGCTTCCGAAGTTTGCGGTACAGATGTTCATCTGTGGCATGGGAAATTGGCGGGTGTCCCCTACCCTCTCATTCCCGGGCATGTCAGCGTGGGCGAAATAACAGCCATACAGGGCAGTGTTTACGACGTGGATGGAAATAGCCTCCAGGTGGGCCAGATCGTCACTTTCCTGGATGTGCATGGAACCTGTGGAACCTGCCGATACTGTACGGTTTGGAAAGCCAGTACAAGATGTCCCAACAGGCGCGTCTATGGAATAACTATGGGTGCGGAGGAACTTCCTGGATTAGGCGGCGGGTGGAGTGATTACATCTATCTGAAACCGGGCACGAAAATCATTCCGTTGGAGCAGAAAGTTTCACCCGACGCATGGATCGGGGGCGGCTGTGGACTTCCTACCGCTGTACATGCGGTAGAGTTAGCGAAGATCACCCTCGCGGATCGAGTTTTGATACAGGGTTCAGGCCCTGTAGGATTGAGTTGCGTCGCACTGGCAGCGCTATCTGGAGCGGGCTGGATCGGTGTGATCGGCTCCCCCGAATTAAGGCTGGAGGCTGCTCGCCGCTTTGGGGCCGACCTCACTATTGATGTAATGGAGACCTCGCGTGAAGAGCGCCGCGAGGCCGTTCTGAACGCCACAGACGGTTACGGCGCGGACATCACTATCGAGGCTTCGGGTAATCCGGAAGCAGTCCCCGAGGGCTGTTCGCTCACGAGAGACAACGGCCGATATATTATCGTGGGCCAGTACACGGATAATGGCGATGTTCTTATCAATCCTCATCTGCTTATCAATAAAAAACATCTGGCCATTCAAGGCTGCTGGGGCAGCGACTTCTCTCACGTCCATCGTGCGATGCAGATCATGGCGAGCTTCAACGGTAGAATTCACTGGGAATCCCTAATCTCCAAAAGATATAAGCTGGAAGAAGTTCAACAGGCGCTCCTAGATGTGGAGGAACGGCGTGTAGTCAAAGCAGTGATTAATCCGTAAGCGGCGATTCTTATTTTTTAATCAGTGCACTGGATGGTGCTGGCACTGTAACTCCATTTGAGAGCACGACTTTGATATTCGGCGCAACCTTTTGCACATACTGATACGTTACTACATTGGGATTCGTGGCTATCGCCTGGCCTTTAAGCCGAATCGCCTCCGCTTCACCTTCTGCTAGTATGATCTTTCGGTGTTTCTCCTGCTGTTCTTTTGCGAGCACATACTGCATTCTCTACGCATTTTGCTGAGATATTTGTTTCTGAATAATCGCATTTTGATAGGCATCCGAGAAGCTTATAGATCGAAGAAGCACTTCATCCACGATAATGTAGTTATGCGCCAGCTTTTCACGCAGCCTCTCTTCTAGATGACTTTGTATAGTCATTCTCTCGTCTGAATAAACTTTATCTGCCGGATACTCAGCGATAGCAATCCGGGTATGGCTTCTAACCTCCGGCCGTAAAATTTTGTTGATGTAGTCCTCCCCAATCTCCTTGTGCAGACGCCATATATTGTGAGTATCCAGGTGAAAACGCACAGATAACTCTACGCTGACTTCCTGCCCATCAGAGGTTAACGTTCGAATACTATCGTCACCCTTCACTTCTTCTTCCCACGATGTTCTGCTGATTGAATAGGTCTGACGGCGTGCATCATAGAACTCCGGACGATCCAGAAAAGGATTAATGAAGTGCATTCCTTCGCCCATCTGTTTCGGCAGCACGCCATGCTCTAGATTGAAGATGACAGCACGCTCCCCAGCAGGAACGATGACAAATGGGCGAAATATCAGAGTAAGGATAAACATTATCCCCAATGCGAATCCCAATATTTGAAACCGTGGAATTTTTTTCATGGTTTAGCTGCCTCCGGAACCTCATTCAATATATCACCTAGACTGACCAGTGTTTTTCCATCGGTCATGATGATTTTAGCGTTCGGTGAAAGCAGTCTCACATATTCATAAGGAATAAGGCCGGGATTATGCGAGAGTGCATCTGCAACTTTTCGTATCGATTCAGATTCTCCCTGGGCTTGAAGTATTTTTTGTTGTTTTTCAGAATCCGCGCGCTGCAGTTCGTAAACCATCTGTTCAGAAGTCTGCTGTGCAACCTGTTTTTCTTCAATCGCCGCCTGAAATTCATTCGAGAAACGTATGTCGCGAAGCAGCACCTCATCCAAAATAAGAAAGTTCTGCTGAAATTTGGGCCGGAGCGCTGCTTGAATCTGTTCAACAATCATCTGACGCTTTCCAGAATATACTTCCACTACTGGGAAACCCGCAAATGCCATGCGTGCAATAGAGCGGGACTGAGGACGCACAACAGTATCAATGAAATTTGGGCCGATTTCTCTATGTAAGCGCCACACGTTGTCGGGATCTATATGATATCGAATGGTGAGGTCAAGTGTAACGGGCAGCCCATCGGCAGTCAAGGCTGTCAATGAATCATCAGGGACCTGGATGCGATTGGCATTGTCATCAGTTTCGTGAGGCGCTTCGGATTTTTCTCCGCTCATGGTATACGTTCTAGTTTTGATATCATACTTGATAGGATGCCAGAGGAAGGGAAAGACAGGGTGGAGTCCTTCAGATAACTGATAGGGTTGGACACCGGAAATACTGCTAAAGACAATCGCGCGTTCACCCGCCTGTACTATGAGAAAGGACTGGCTGACGATGATGAGGAGTGCTATTAATCCAAGCCCTAGACTGACCATGCGTCTAATAAATATTTGCGAGGCCATATCACTATTCATATCCATCCCGTTTGAATTGCCGATTTTCATTTAGTATCCTCCTTTTGGAAGCACATCTGCATTGCAATTACCTACGGTGCGATATTTTACTTTGGTTCTCATTCAGTTGGACGTTCGCTGCGTCTGGCAGTTTCAATTCCGAGTGAATTAAATTATTCTTAGTCCAGAGATCAGACCACCTCACAATGTAAAACTCATTTCGAAATTAATCGGACTACCATCGAAGGTGCCACTGCATAACTCGTTCATAACCAACTCATAACTAGTACTTGTGATTCCAGCACCTCAAAAACTGCATGATAATCCTGAATGGTTTTTTCATTCCATTTCTCGATCTCGCTGTGTCCGTGATAAGGTTGGCTTTCATCTATAATAATTGCGTCTGATGTGAGAGTAGGTAAGAGGGCTTGCGTGTTGTGCGCATTGGAAGCTCGGATGTAGTTTTCAATGGGAATTGGTAAATTCAAGAGTATTAAAAGTCCCCGCTTAGGTTTGTGCTCTTTCAATTATCATACCTCGACTTCCGATAAATCACCTGGTTGATAATCCAATGTTAACATTGACCAGATTATAGATAGTTTATCTGGCATGAATCTTGCACTAATTACCAGTGCAACACTTCTAATGTTCTCAGATGTACAATCAACTGAATGCAACGAAGGGAGTTCTACGATTATGCACTATGGACTAACTCAGCGCTTTAAGTCTGCCCTATCCGCGCTGATACTATGCGGCAGTTTTTCCCACGCTTCTGCACAGAACAGCTTTTTCACTTCAGGCACCCACACGATCGATGCAGCACACTCGGTTGTCGATGATGCGCTTGTGGGGATCGACAGCAGCTTCAACTCTACCGACAGCATGGGGAATCCTTTCAACGCTACCGTAAATCTAGTTACAGGCGGTACAGTCGGCGGGTTCATGTCTGTTGCGAACAGCAGTGTTGTCAATATCAATGGGGGAACTATTCATACTGCGCTTTTCGCTTCAAACTCCAGTATCATCAATCTAAACTCTGGCAGTATCGGAACTACCGCAAAGCTATTTGACAACGCTTTTATGAAAGTCAATGGCGGAACCATAGGGGGCGAAGTCACCACCGATACCAACAGTACATTCATTGTTTCTGGAGGCATCCTTTCTTCGGATGTGACTTCGGAAGGAAGCTCAAATATCGAAATTTCAGGTGGCTCCATCAGCAATTTTATTGATGTAGTTGGAACCAGCCATGCCACCATTTCTGGCGGGACGTTCTCTGGGGGTATATTCGGAGGAACGCTCTTCGTTTTCCAGCAAGGCAAAGTATTAGTTACGGGAGGGGCTTTCTCATCATTTTTGGAGGATAAAACTTCATCAACTGTCACGATCAAAGGCGGGTCTTTTGGTCAGGAAGAAGGAGTGAATTACCTGGTCGATGGATCTGGCGGCCTTATATTGGTTGGCACCGGCCTTACCGCGAATCTAATCGGACCCGATTCTAATTTCGGTGGAGTAGACTTCGCGCTCTCCGGAAGGCTTCAGGATGGAACCAATCTGGAGGGTTATGTCGTGGATGTGGTTGGAAACTCCCCTCTTACCCTGCTCTCCGTGCCAGAGCCTTCCGCGCTAATCAGCTGCGGCGCATTGGTCACCGGCAGCATCTTATCACTCCTGCGTCGAAAGCATCTTTAATAAGCACCGGCACAAATGTCGAAATCGACGGTTCTGTACAAATTCAATACATACTGATGTTACGCAGGCGAGCAGTTTGCCATGATTCAACTATCATAGGCAGTTAAAACCTCTCTCATACAAACACCTTGACGAATCGGAATTACAACATATTGTTCAAACATTAAAATCTTCGATCTTGCATCAGTAATCTGCGCTAATCTGAGTAATCTGTGGATAAAAAATTCTGAGGTGTTAGCGATTAAGATATTTAATATGCGAAGAATTTAAATCATTTTTATCCAGTAGAGTAGAGGAGGATTATTATATCCTCCCCCCTCATCAAACCGGACGTGCGGATTTCCCGCATCCGGCTTTCCTACTGACTATCTCCGAAGGCAATAGGCGGTTCTTTTCCTTACCGGTGGTGAGAAAA
>JBBRDM010000243.1:0-5572 GCA_038203935.1 Chthonomonadales bacterium | reverse complement strand
GGAATGGTGATAGTCTGCGGGGCGGTAGTTCTGGAGGAGCCTGTGCAGGAAGCAGAAGCCCATGCACTCCAGGTCGATCCGCCATTTTTAGAGTATCGGTACTGCGCCGTGGAGGGTTCCAGTCCGGAGAGCGGATCCTGGACGGTGGCGTAGACATCGGCCGAGTCGGCAGGTGTCCAGTGCTCGCCCAATATGTTGGTAATGGAAGGAGGAGTTCCGTCGACAATGACGCTGGAAGAGACACCCGAACCAATTGCATTTTTCGCTGCCGCTGTAAAGGAAATCGACTGGACTCCTTCCGAAGAAGGAGCCGTCAGATTCCATGCAGCCTCTCTGGTATACCATTGAGGTGCACTGCCCATATTCACATGATTGGACTCATAATAAGCCGGCCCGCCGGAAACATAGAGCCACTCTGTCCCGTTTGGATCGCTCTGACGGCGAACCGCTGGCCCATTATTATGCAGTCCTCCGCTCAGACTGATATATCCTTCAATGCTCGAAGAAGCGAATGCATCCGGGTAAGCGTCGCCGTACACCCAGAAGCTGGAATTAGGCTGCATTGAGTATGGCAGGGTCATCGAGGCATATATTTGTGGAGTGGCCTTCGTGTCGATCCATTTCACCGTAACGCCCCATGCCTGGCTGCCGGTGGGGACATTATAGGAGTGAATTTTGATGCGGTACCATCCAGCAGAAGCACCGGTCAGCTTGATCGCTTCTGTGGTATCGTAGCCGCCATCTGCCCAGGTGTACGACCAGTCAGTCGTCAGGCCGCCGCTTGTAGCAGCATATTGAACTCCGAGATCCAGGTCGTTAACGAGTACGATGGTCGCGCCTGCAGCGCAGGCAGGGTCGGGGTAGTTCATAACGAACCGAAGCTGAGATACTGGATGATCAAGATGAAAGTCTACGTATCTGACATCGCCCGTACCGCCATTTCCCGACCACCACGTATTCCAGCCGCCATCCAGACTCCAATGGGAGAGCATTGCATCTACTTTTCCGAAGCCCTGGGTGTTTCGATCGTAGCCGAGGTCTACTGCATTCGCCAGGATGATAGATTTGATGTTCCAGGCGGGGAAAGTCGGATAGTGACCAATCAGACCAGCAGCCAGACCCGTCACGTGCGGAGTGGCCATGGAAGTGCCAGCCCAGTCATAAAAGTAGTCGCTGAAGGTGCCGTGCTGAACGGAGTCGATAAATGCACCGGGCGCAGTGATATCTGGCTTATGCAGGTGACCAATGCCGGGGTCACCGGGTCCGCGTGAGGAGAAGTTGGTGATCTGGTCTGCCTGGTAGCCATTCCCATTATAGTCATCACTGTAGATCGCTCCGACCGTGAGTGCGCCTTTTGCACAGCCCGGAGAGCCGATCGTATTGACACCTGGGCCGTTGTTGCCTGCCGCTATGACGGGGAGAATTCCATCCCCAAAAACCTGATCTACCTTACGCGCAGGCGCATCGGACGGATAGCTGCTTCCGTAGCCACCTACGCTTGCGTTCCATACCTGCCTTTTAAAGCCGGCAATACCGCTGCCTGCATCGAGCAGATCCATGCCCTGAATCAGAATGGAGTCGCTGCCCCCGCCCCCCGTTTTATTGAGCACCTGAGCGACCAGAATATCGGGATTACTCGCATCTCCGCGAGAGAAAAGATCTGCAGCAACGCCTCTATACCGATAGTTGCCCCGGCCTTCGCCTGCTATAGTTCCAGCCACATGGGTTCCGTGGCCATTAAGATCGTTATCCCATGTTTCTCCGCTAATCAGGTTATAACCGCGAAATCCTTGAACTCCCGAGAGCAGATTGTTAAAATCAGTGTGGTATGCGTACCAGCCGGTATCGAGCAGCCCCACTTTAACCTGGACACCAGAGTAGGGAGCCTGATTTCCCCACAGATAATCTGCATCGATAGCGGAAGTGCCAAACTCGTTAAAAGCATGAACTTCTCTGTCGGGTTCTACGAACAGAACCGAGTTCTGCTGGGTTATTCTGGATATAGTGGCAGCGTCGGCTGTCACTGCCTGGACAGCTATGCTTGAATCGTAATAACCAAGCGCTGCACCAGAGGCGGATAACTCTGAACGCATATCCCCCGCTGCATCATGGGTAAAGAAGGAGACGAGCACTTTTTGTTTTTGGCCCAACGCCAGAGCCATGGGCGTAAGAGATTTCAGCAGATCACGATGCATTTTCTGTTCTGGTGCAGGATGCCCTACCCAGTTCACACTGGAGATGGACGCAATCGCGTTCAATGCAGTTGCAGGTATCCTTGCCAGAGTAGCGTTATTCGGATAGTAACCAAGAAGATCTACTCCAAGCGCTACAAGGGATGACTTTAAGGTTTCGGTGATTGGTACTTTAAATTGAATGATTCCGTAAATACTGGCCACCGGGCTTTTGCCTGATGTATTTGGTGTGTTCGCGAGTGACAGCAGTCGTGCGTGTGCTGTGGCGGCCAGAGCAGGCTGTACGCGCTCACCTCGCGGCGGGATGAAAAATCCATTTCGAAAAGCCAGCCCTGCAGCTTCTCCTTTCGAGCCATGCTGCAGCAGGGTATTAAATCCCTGTTTTATACCCAGCTGGCCTTTACCGGTTCCATCCTGAAAGGCTGGAAGCGCTCTTTTCTGATATCCTTTCGAACCCACATCCTGATAGTTCAACGGCAGAGATTTACCATTGGATAATCTCATACTGTGACTGTCCGGCAGCACTGTCATGCGCGGAATAGCAATATGCGGTGAATTATTCAACTGAGGCGCTGTTGGGACGGTGGATTGTATCTCCTGCTGAGCCTGCAGTCCGGAGACGAAAAGCATTAATGTTCCGGTGGAGAATGACTTCAGGAGAATCGACGCCCTGAAATGACGAGTAATCAACATGGACTCCCTTCACTGGAATGAGACCTGTAACTATCCTGGCCGCACAACAGATTTTCCAAATAGTAGAAAATACTGATCATAGTGTGGTTAAAACAACTAGCCACTAAGTTAGGTAACTGCAGCAGAGTGTTGATGTAAGCGTAAAAATATCCTGCAAACTCAACCGAGGGAAGCTCTTTTTAATCTTCTCGAATAACAGTATAACCGCTTTTATCAGATGGACTTATACCAATTTAGATTATTTTTCAAGTTTAACAAAACAGCACCCCTGCTGCAGCAGAGGTGCTATTAAAAACGACCTGGTATGAATGCCTATTTAAGCTGAGCGATTTTCAATCGGTTTTGAGCTCTTTCCAGGGTAGCCCGAATCTCTTCAGTGTCGATTTCTCCGGAAGGAACTTCGAGAAGTCGTCTAGCTTCCGCTGCCGCTATTTTCGCTCTATCTACATCGATCTCTTCAGAGAGTTCTGCAGAATCTGCCAGAATAATCACTTTTTCCCTGCTTACCTGCATAAATCCACCTGCGGCTGCAATATAGGAATCCAGTCCGTTCGGAAGCGTGATTTTTATAAGTCCAGTTTCCAGCGCTGTCAGCAAAGGAGCGTGATTCGCCATGACTCCGAAAGAGCCGTTAATACCCGGAGCCCGAACCTGCTGAACCTCAGCGGAGAAAAGCAGGCGTTCAGGAGTTACTAAGTCGAGATGAAATGTAGTTGCCATAGAGTTAATCCTTGAATTCTATCAGACTGCTGCCAAATTGGCTGCAGTCACGAAGAATTTAATTCTGAATAGACTTCGCCTTTTCAACGACTTCATCGATACTGCCTGCAAGCAGGAATGCCTGCTCTGGGAGGTTGTCGTGCTTGCCTTCCACGACTTCCTTGAACGAGCGAATGGTCTCTTTAACGGGCACATATTTACCCGGCTGCCCGGTAAATTGTTCGGCAACACGGAATGGCTGTGACATGAATTTTTCAATGCGCCGCGCACGTGCAACTACCTGTTTATCTTCATCCGAAAGTTCGTCTATGCCAAGAATTGCGATAATATCCTGAAGTTCTTTGTACCGCTGCAGAATTTGCTGAACCTGGCGGGCGACTTCGTAGTGTTCATTTCCCACAATTCTGGCATCCAGAATTCTGGAAGTCGAGGAGAGCGGATCTACAGAAGGATAGATACCTTTTTCAGATACCTGCCGGGAGAGATAAACGTATGCATCAAGGTGGGCAAAGGTGGTGGCTGGCGCCGGATCCGTCGGGTCGTCTGCCGGAACATAGATAGCCTGTACCGAAGTTACAGAGCCTTTCTTAGTGGAGGTGATCCGTTCCTGCAGCTGCCCCATCTCTGTGCCCAGGGTTGGCTGGTATCCTACAGCGCTCGGGATACGCCCCAGAAGCGCCGAAACTTCAGATCCCGCCTGCACAAATCGGAAAATATTATCTACGAATAGAAGTACGTCCTGACCTTCAATATCCCGGAAATATTCTGCAATCGTCAGTGCGGAGAGGGCTACACGAAGGCGCGCACCCGGCGGCTCGTTCATCTGGCCGAATACCATTGCGGTCTTGGAAATAACGCCTGATTCAGACATTTCCAGGAGGAGGTCGTTCCCTTCTCTGGTTCGCTCACCCACGCCAGCAAATACCGAGAAGCCGCCATGCTCGGTAGCGATATTCGTGATAAGCTCCTGGATGAGAACAGTCTTTCCTAATCCAGCACCACCGAAAAGCCCGATTTTGCCTCCTTTAAGGAACGGCGTGAGCAGATCGATAACTTTAATACCGGTTTCTAAAACTTCTGTAGCGCTGCTCTGATCTGCAAAAGCTGGCGCTGGGCGATGAATTGGCCAGGACTCGGTGGCTTCCACAGGACCTTTTTCATCGATAGCTTTACCGAGCAGGTTAAAAACTCGCCCGAGAGTGCCTCGCCCGACAGGTACGGTGATAGGCTGGCCGGTATCGACGCCTTCCATTCCACGTACAAGCCCATCGGTACTGGACATAGCGATACATCGCACGACATCATTTCCGAGGTGCTGCGCAACTTCCACGGTGAGATCAATGCTTCGGGCTGCTTCCTGTATGGTTACTGCATTATTGATAAAAGGCAGATCGCCTGCGGGAAATCCAATATCCACGACAGGCCCCTGTACCTGCACGATGTGTCCGGTTGCCATTTTGGCTTATGCTCCTTAGTCGCTCAGTTGCTGTTGTCTGCAAATCTTGAATCTATTTTAGCAGTTTTTCGAGTGGATGTGCAAGTCTATTTGTGGAAAAAAGCACAAACAGGCATTAAAGTCTTCTGGAGGCTCAAAACTTCCGTCTGGAAAAATCCGGAGGTTGAAACGATCCGGAGGTTGAAAACCCCCGTCTGGCAAATGCGGTCGTCAGATACATATGCCGGAGGTTGAAAACCCCCGTCTGGAAAAAGCGGTCGTCCTTCAGACGGAATCCCCGTTCGCAGGATGGTTGGCCGTAAGCCTCACAGTCGGGTCGTTCACGGCCTGTGAATCCAATCGACTAATTGATCCGGAGGTTGAAAACCCCCGTCTGGAAAAAGCGGTCGTCTTTCAGACGGAATTCCGTCCTTCGGACTGGAATACAATTCAATATTCAGCCCATGCAGGGAGCTTGCGACCGGAGATGGGCTTCGCAATTCCAGACATGGGTTTCAACCCAGCGTGTTAG
>JBBRDM010000242.1:0-5606 GCA_038203935.1 Chthonomonadales bacterium | reverse complement strand
CCTTCCGCCCACAGCATCCCCGTGTGCAGGCGCTGAATAGGCGCGGAGGCGATTTTATACTGCTCGAACTTCTTATCCAGTACGACTACATCCGGCTCTGGATAACGGATCGGTGGCGCGTTTGGGCCGAAGTCGCGATCGTGAGGAATGGCGGAGCTGCTGGTCATAGTATGACTCCTGTAAAGAAGGTACGTCGGAACATCTGCCTGGCAGATGCTGAATCATGCTCCAAAGTGACTGAATTGTTCTTTCGACTCAATATTCTGTTCCTATGGATTATGGATTTATTAGTCTTGAGGGTTCCGTGTACATGTAGATTATTCCTGCAAGATTGCTGACTTTGGGATATAAAAATGCTTCTAAGATTTTGTAGGTTTTAGTTTTCCTTTGTGGTATCTTTGCTATATATCTTTTAGTCTGGAGGAGAGCACTATTGCGACAGTTTAAAATCATTGTGGAAAAGCATACAGATGGGTATGTTGCCTATCCATTGGGAATTCAAGGAGTGATTATCGGAGAGGGAAACACCTACGATGAAGCACTGGCCGATGTTAAATCTGCTATTGCTTTTCATATCGAAACTTTCGGCATTGGTGTATTAGATACAGAAGAACCAGTTCTCGAAGCATTCATCGCCGAAGCCGGAGTGGCCGCTTGATGAATAAATTCCCTGCAGATGCCCCGCTCGAACGTGTCATCAAAGCTGTGGAGCAACTCGGTTTTGTGGAGAAGCGATGAGGCAACCATATTTCATTCGAACGTACAATACAGATGGGTCAACCACACCTATGACACTTCCAAACCATCGCCATCTCAAAAGTTCTACACTCCGCACCATCCTTACTCAGGCAGGTGTCACACGAGTAGATTTTATTGTCGCTTATGAGATGGTGTAGGAAGCAGTTATGCCTTTAGAGCAGAGACACATTGGAATCGTTCCTGTATAAGAGTGGTGAATAGTAACTGTATGTTGCGGCATGGTAACGCATTGACGGGGAATTGTTCGGTGGCGCGTTTGGGCCGTAGTCGCGATCATGAGGAAGAGCGGTGTTGGAGATCATGGAGTGGCTCCTGTGAGAAATTTACTGTGACAAATCGATAAGGTACTGTTGATCAGAAATTATTAACAGTTAAGTTTTATGTCTCACGCGAAGTCCGCGAAGACGCGAAGAAAAGTAAAGGAATTGAGAAATCTTCGTTTCAACCATATTTTCATACATTTGAACATGATTGGTCCCAATTGTTTTTCTTCGCGTCTTCGCGGGCTTCGCGTGAGACATTAAAATATATTCACTAAATTAATTCTCATAATCACACAGACGCGCCGACGGGATTTAAGGGGGAGCCGCACTCCTGGCAGAACTGATGCGTTACATTCATCACAACCGAGCCGCATGTTGGGCACGTGCGTTTGCCGGCATCGGGATCGGTGCGCGGATAGTCTCCTCGAAGAAGCCGTAAATACTGCTCCGTTTTCGACCAGTCCCGCAGTTCGCGTGCCCGCACCGATGGGAAGGGATGTGTCTGCCAGCGAACCATCAGGAATTTATAGTATATCCCCAGCAGATCTTCGTCCAGATCCTCATAGAGATCAGCCTGTTTGACGAACTCATCTGTATTCAGATCGTCCATCAGTTTTTGCGAACCGCCTACCAGTTTCAGCAGGCCGGAGATACAGGTATCCGCATCCTGAACAGTGAGCAGTCCTGCTCGGTCCGCAGTCAGTTCAGATTTCCGGAACCATTCGAACAGCGCATAGGTTAGCCCGTGTGTCACGATAGTGCCTGGCAGCGCCATGCTTCCGGCAAGCTCCTGCAGCAAAGTTCCAAGCAGGATCGCCATGGTTCTGTAGAGCATATGCTCTGCTTTAATATGACCGAGTTCGTGCCCTATCACTTCCAGCCGCTCCGTCTCGTTCAGCAGGTCTACCAGGGAGGTCGTCACCACGATGGTGTGGCGCTGCATGCCGAAGGTGAATGCATTTGGGACCGGATGCTGCATGATATAGAAATCGGGTTCTTTCACATTCAGAATAGAACAGGCTTCACGCAGGTCGTTATACAGCCGCGAACACTGCCGAGGAGAGACGCGAATACTATCTGCTGTGAAGAATATCCTGAGGTAACGCTCCGCCCCCATATCGGACATCCATTTAAGCAGTTTATCCAGGCCGGGCGTACGGCGCAATGCCTGCAGGGCAGCTCTATCGGCTGGATGCTCAAAGGCCGCGCTGGAAAGTCCGGGGAAGCGAACCCTTGGCGGCAGCGCCAGATTGACAGTCGATTCCATATCTAAAACTCTCCTTCCGGCTGATGCCAAAACGATCGGGCCGGATTAGTTTCTCCTGCCGGCTCGGTTATATCAGGAACTTCGTTTGCTGGGAGATGCGCATCCGCAGTACCTGCCTCCTCAGCCAGAGAAAGCGTTCCATCAGGAGCTTCTGTGTAGAGACGAAATTCTGATATCGGCGGGTCTTCGTTTACCTCGCCTGGTGTGTCGTCGAAATCGACATGGGCTATGTTGTTAGGCACAGGATATTCAGAAGTCTGAATCTCAGGCTCAGGAGTATTTTCCGAAAAATCTACTAGCTGAATGTTTTGAAGCGGTGCATTATCGTTGTATTCAATCGAACCGTCATCGAACGAGGTATCGCCTGCTGCGTTCGATGCTTCATGTTCCGCGTGCGTTGTTCCTTCGCTGAAATCGTGCATCGGTGTTTCCACCTCAGAACTGTTAACCTCTTGATGTGAATTCGGCTCAGCAGAATTAGAGTCGGCTTCAATAGGATGCATTGCGTCAGCTATGGAATCCGTATCAACAGGCTGAGGCTCCTCAGTCTTCAATTCCATCTTGCCGCCACAATAGGGACAAAACTTTCCAACGGTTTGGAGCTTGTTCTGGCAGAGAGGACATGTAAACTGGGTCGAATGATTCTGCGTGGAAGCCAAATTTGATGATATCGTTTTGAAAACATCTGCCAGGTTCCGCGCGCCTTCGAAGTTTAATTGCCCGGCGACTCTGATACGGAAATGCTGGTCTTTGCTGAGCCGGAGAACAACTCTGCATGCTTTACTTTCACTGAAAGTCTCAACATCGCCAAACTCAATTTCCTCTACCTGGGAAAGCGGAAAAGTGTGCGGCGCTAGTTCACTGGGTGTGCCCAGCTTAGAATGAATATGCTGCAGAATAACTCGGCGCTCTGTAAGGCCCAGGTTCACGATGGGAGCGAAAAAAGCTTCCGGCCCTACATTCAGTTTTCCTCGCCAGCCGCCTGCGATCCGGCCGCGAGTAAATGCCAGCAGCTGCTCGTTCGGTTCCAGTACTTTCTGAAGGGCTTCTATAATTTTAGCCTGTTCGGCTCTATTTTTAATTCTTTCGTCTTTTTTCTTTTCTTCGTTGGTCGGCGGCGCTTTTTCGGCTATACCCATATCTCTCAACTTCCTTTCTCAATTTTGTAGAGCAAGAATCACTCGGTAAGTACGTCTCGTATATATCTAATATGTTTAAACGATGGCCACACAAATATTTTCTATAATTTCTCTTTAATGAGAACAAAGCCATGGGTGAATACTAACTAAACCCGATTTCCTCATTTGCAAAGTTCGAAGAGATGGTTATACTGCACCTGTTTTATAGGCTGAAGAAATCGCAAAATGGATATAATTCACTGTTTATCCTGCAATAATTTCCGTGTGCACTGCCTATCCCAGAGCTTAAACATAACTTGCTTCTATTCTAGTTGCTACGAAACTTTCGATAAAGTGGTTTCGTGAGCTGAGTTCGAAAGGATTTTGCAACTAAACCTTGACCAAATCGTCATAACATCCTATAATACAAACGTGTTAATAGATTGATTCGGAGTTGATGTTATGGTAGTGCTGGGTTCTCCAAATACTTTATCCACAAGATCAACCTGCAAGGTAGTTTCACTACTTTTGCTGACACTTCCTCTCTGTCTATCTGCAAACGAAAAACCTCTTCCTCCGATTTCCGCGTCTCAAGTTGTTTCTCTTACTGCGGAACCTGCCGATATAGTGCTGAATGGTCCTCGTGAAACTGCCAGGATCCTTGTATCAGCGCACCTGCAGAATGGAACTACTTCGGACGTGACGCAGACAGTCTTGAGTTCCTGTCGGACTAATCCGCTCATTAAAAAAACTGTTTCAGATGTGTTTGTGCCCCTGAAAAATGGGCGTTCCTCTCTGGTTTTCTCTTCCTTTGGGAAGCAGGTTACTGTACCTGTTATGGTAACGGGCTTACAGCAGGAATCGCCTGTCAGTTTTAATAACGAAGTCGTTCCTATCCTTACGCGCAGCGGATGTAATCAGGGCGCCTGCCATGGTTCACAGTTTGGCAAAGGTGGTTTTAAAATTTCTCTGGCAGGATTTGATGCTGATCTCGACTATCTGAATATTGTAAAGCAGTCGAAAGGCAGGCGGATTGCAGTTGTGGATCCAGATCAGAGTCTGCTGCTCCGGAAGCCTTCCATGCAGATGCCGCATGCGGGCGGCCTAAGGTTGATCAAGGGCTCGGCAGATTATAATGTGATTCGACAATGGCTGGCGGAAGGCACTCCTGGTCCGATAACGGAAGAGCCTAAGCCGCTTAAGCTGGAAGTGTACCCTGCAGAAAGAATTCTGCAGAAAGGCTCTCCTGCGCAGCCAATGGTCGTTCGGGCAGTCTACTCGAACGGCATGAAACGGGATGTAACTGCGGAATGCCGTCTGAACACGCTTAATGATGCGGTTGCTGCTTGTACTCCGGATGGAGTTATCAAGGCCATCGGGCGCGGCCAGACAGCTATCATGGTTCGATATGGCGGCCAGGTTACAGTTTCCACTATTATCGTGCCCTTTAGCGGCTTTGGAGCAACAACCTCGTACGTCAAAAATCCAGTTTCATTATCGCCAGAAAATCAGATCGATAAACTTATTGGCAGAAAACAGCAGCAGCTTGGACTGAAACCATCACCGATTTGCGATGATCGTACTTTCATAAGACGCGTTTCGTTTGACCTTATTGGAACACCTCCCACTTCTAAAGAGGTTACCGCATTTATTGCGGACTCTGATAAAGCAAAGCGCGCCAAACTCATCGACTCTCTTTTGAATCGACCTGAATATGCCGACTACTGGACTCTCAAATGGGGGGATCTCCTTCGAAGTAACCGCACGAACCTGGGACAGAAGGGGATGTGGAGCTTTACCAACTGGATCCACTCCAAAATTAAGCAGAACCAGCCTATTGACCAGTTTGCGCGTGAGCTGATCACCGCAAAAGGCAGCACTTTTACGAACGGGCCGAGTAACTACTATCGCGTGGCAAGTAATCCATCTGATCTGGCTGAAACCACCAGTCAGGTATTCCTCGGGCTGCGCCTGCAGTGCAGCAAATGCCATCATCATCCATTCGAACGCTGGAGCCAGGCAGACTATTATCAGTTTGCCGCTTTCTTTGCACGAGTTGGCACGAAAAGCAGTTCCGAGTTTGGAATTTTCGGCGGCGAACAAATTGTCAGAGTAAACGATGGCGGTGAGGTGAATCACCCGAAATCGGGAGCTGTAATGTATCCGACCCCTCCCGGTGCAAAACTCGCTGCTTTAATT
>JBBRDM010000241.1:0-5628 GCA_038203935.1 Chthonomonadales bacterium | reverse complement strand
GGAGATTATTTATACCTTTCTCCCTAATAGAAACAAGAGTATCAGGGAGAAAGGCGAGGATGAGGGTGAAGCTATCTGCGGGCACACACAAATATGCGGGCAAACATCGCTTCGCTCAATGAACTGATTGCCACACCGTGTCGGCTTGACGAGGAGTGAATGAAATAACCGTTTCCGATATATAACCCGGTGTGCGTAACACCAAGCCGTTCTTTACGCCGGCCAAAATATAACCTGTCACCAGGCTGCAGCTGACTTGGAGGAACGGGGATACCGTAGGCCATCTGGTCGGAACCGAGCCTGGGAAGGGGATAACCACACGAGCCAAAAACATTTTTTATGAAACCGGAGCAGTCTATTCCGTTTGCGGTGTTTCCGCCCCATACATAGCGTACTCCCAGATATTTGTAAGCTTCCTGAAAGAGTATCGCGGGATTGCCATTAAAATAGGGGCTATTACTTCTGGGGTAGATATCTCCGTCTCCCATATTCGCATAGTTTGGTATTTTACCAGAGCTGACTACCTGATAGTCCATCATCTGCACTCTGTCTCTGGAAAGCCATCCTGTCGAGCCATCCGCCATCAATACACCTATCCATGCGCCGGCATCCTGCTGAATAGCCAGGTAGGTTCCTGCGGGAGCTTGAGTGAGCTGCGAAGAGGAGTAGCTGCGGCGGCGGAATATAGATGTCGATTGCGTGAGCTGGCCTAATCTCCCTACAACACTTTCCCGAGTAACGCCGCCGCGAGAGGGAGTGAAGCCTCTGCGAGAAGGGGCTGACCCTCTGGGCTGCACAGAAGTACGAGCTCTCTGGGAATCTGCTGCTTTTCGGGCGGCCTGCGCATCCTGACCAGCCTGTGATAGCGGCAGATCGAGAGTGATGGTTGTATCTGCATACACTGTTATCACTGACAGGCAGAAAAATAGATTCAGACTCAGAACGGCAGCATTAATTTTGAGATTTCTTCGCGGTTTTACTAATCGCGTTGCAGAAAAACGAAGGGGGGATTTGGAATCAAAAAGGAACTCGAAAAGCACTCGAATGTCCTCCAATAAATCTCTGAGTAAGTCAGAAGATTTTTTCTAGAGCGGCACAATATTCTGGGAGTCGAAAAACGACCTGCTAGTATTATCGGGTAAAGCAGGACATTTCTATAACTATTCCACTGCCATTCGCCAAATACCTGCTCTTGAGCGTATTTGACGAATGGAGTGAGAAAAAGTTTTAACGTTTGCTGAACTGGAATCCACGTCGCGCACGCTTGCGGCCGTATTTCTTTCGTTCTTTAACTCTTGGATCACGGGTCAGCAGACCAATACGTCGTAATCGGGGTCGTAGTTCAGGATCAACTTCCAAAAGCGCTTTGGAAATACCGTGGCGGATTGCTCCTGCCTGGCCGGAGATGCCTCCGCCTTTGCAATGGGCAATTACATCAAAACGGCCGTCGGTATCCGTCACTACGAAGGGCTGATGCAGAAGCTGTTCGAGAACCGCTCTGCCCAGGTATTTCGCCGCGGGCCTGTCATTGATGGTCATTGCGCCGGAACCTGGCGCGATCCACACCCTTGCAATCGCATTTTTACGCTTGCCGGTTCCGTAATATCGATTTCGATTTTCTGCCACGCCTACTCTCCTCTATCCTGTACGCCACCAGTAAATACTTCCGGCTTCTGTGCATCATGAGGATGGACAGGTCCGCGATATACTTTGAGCTTTTTAATTGTAGCGTCGCCAAGCTTGTTGTGTGGGATCATTCCACGAACAACTCGCCGAATAGCTTCTTCAGGGTTTTTATCAAGCTCAGTCTGGCGTTTCACGCTTTTCAAAGCTCCAGGCCATCCGGTATGATGATAGACACTCTCGTCACCTTTGGTAGCTCCGGTCATCACTACTTTATCTGCATTAATAATAATGACATGGTCACCAGTATCTACATGTTTTGTATAGATAGGCTTATGTTTACCGCGAAGAATCTTGGCTGCATCAACTGCCAGGCGGCCAAGGGGCTTATCAGTGGCATCCATAATGTACCACTTGCGGTCCTTTTCCATATCTTCCGGACGCGCCGAAATGGTTGTTTTCATTCGATTATCCTCATTCGTTCATTGCTGCCTTCTACATCGGCAGAGATCATTGGCCGCGCATATCTTTTTCTCTGGCCATAACGCACTTTCACAAGACAGAGACCCTGTGGCGGAGCGGATGGCCCAGCCTTACGGCGATCTCTTGCATCGAGTATTCTGCGAATCTCTTCTGGTTCGCGCTTTCCCCGGCCCACATCAATGAGAGTTCCCGCTACTGTACGCACCATACCGCGTAAAAAAGCGTTCGCTTCAATGCGTAAAATTACGAAATCGCCGTTTCTCCGCAGCCTGCAGTGCATTACTTCACGCATCGAAGTGTGTTCAGGTTCCAACTCATTACAAAATGATGCGAAATCCTGTTCCCCTATCAGCAGATCGGCGGCTCGCTGCATACGCACAACATCGAGCGGATCCGAAAAGTGAGTTGAAAATCTGCGCCACACTGCAGAAGGAATTCTGCGATTATGTATCAGGTATGCATACACTCTCGATGAAGCAGAAAAGCGAGCTGAGAATTCAGGATCTACCTCATCTACTTTTGTAACTGCGATATCGCCTGGGAGCGTACAAGACAGCGCTATCGGCATTTTATCAACTGGAATGCTGGTATCTGCCTGAAAGCTGATAACCTGCCCAATCGCATGTACTCCGGAATCGGTTCGGCCAGCTCCTACTATCTTCACAGGATGTTCAAAGCGAAGAGCAAGAGCTGCTTCGAGTTCACCCTGTACAGTCCTCAGTTCGTGCTGCCACTGAAATCCCGCAAAGTCGGTACCATCGTATTCAATGGTTGCTTTATAGCACCGCATACGATGATGCCGTCTTATTATTCGACGTAATGTTATTGCTAATCATTCCGTTCCATCCTTCATGATCGATGAACAGATAGGAAGATTACTTACGTCGTCGGCCAAGCCCAAACAGTCCTTTACGACCTTCTGTCGTAGCGGCAATCTGTGGCTGTGCAGTCTCAGCGGGTTCAATACCTTCCACAAACTCCAGTAGTACGAGTGGAGCTGCGTCACCACGCCGGAAACCAATCTTTGTAATTCTGGTGTATCCGCCGTTGCGACCTTCAAATCTGGGCGCAATCACTTCGAACAGTCTCGGAATTACGTAGTATGGATTACGGGCAATTTTAGTGCCTCGCTGCTTATCTGCCTTTTTATCGCCTGGAACGCGTACAAATTCATCAATATTGCTATCGACATATCTGCGCACCATTCTGCGGGCATGAAGCCGGGCGCCTACGGGCGCATCGGCTCCGCCTTTACGTGCTGTCGTGACAAGTTTTTCCACGATTGGGCGGACATCTTTGGCACGGGTTTCGGTCGTTATAATTCGGTCATAAAGCAGCATGCTTCGCGTTAATCCTTTTAAAAGGGCGCGACGCTGATCACTCGGTAGTCCGAATTTACGCCCCGATCTTCGGTGACGCATAGTCAATTCCTCCACTAAACTTTTCAAACTGCACTGCTGTCGAACGGCGACAGTTCTTTAATAATCAGTTTGAAGCAGGCTATTCATTATCACTATCGGCATCGGCATCGCCTTCACCGGTTTCATCATCATCCAGGTTTACGGTAGCTCCGCCCTTCAGGGTTAAATTGAAGTTCGAAAGTTTTTCCCGCACTTCGGTAAGAGATTTCTTGCCGAAGTTTCTGATTTGCATTAAGTCGGTTTCCGTATAGTCTACCAATTCACGCATCGTCAGAATATTTGCCTTCTTGAGGCAGTTATAAGTACGTACTGAAAAATCGAGTTCCTCGATGCGGACACTCGGAATCTCAACCTGCGGCTCCGGCGCCGCTCCTTCAATAAGGCTGATGCCTTCAGTACCGGCGCCTCGCTGAAAGCCTGCAAAAAGATTAAAATACTGCATGAGTATTTTAGATGCTTCGCTGATGGCCACTTCAGGAGTAACGCTGCCATTTGTCCATACTTCAAGAATCAATCGTTCCAGATTGATGTTCGACTGAACTCTAGTCGTCTCGACGGTATAGTTCACTTTTCGAACAGGTGTAAACGCTGCTCCCAGCGGTATAACCCCTATTCCAATGGTGCTTCTCCGCTCTAAACGATCGGGAAGCACGTAACCTTTATTAGTTTCAATGGTCATTTCCATCGAAAGCGTTGCGTCCGAATCAGATATCGTTGCGATGTAAGCTTCCGGGTTAACGATCTCCACATCTTCAGGGCAAAGAATATCAGCGCCAGTCACTCTGCTTTCACCGGCTACATCAATACGAATTGTTTTTGGTTCGTGCTTGATCTCGCCTGAACCATTGCGATGAACTTTAACATTAATCCCTTTCAGGTTAAGAAGAAGCTCCGTTGTATCTTCCTTAACGCCTGGAATGGTAGAAAATTCATGCAGTACTTTATCGATTTTTACATACGTGATCGCTGCGCCGGGAATTGACGACAGCAATACTCGTCTTAAGGAGTTTCCCAGTGTTACTCCGTACCCGCGATCCAGAGGCTCTACGATAAATTTACCGTAGTTCGCATTCGTTTCCAAAGTCTGGATATTCGGCAGGGTCAGTTCCATTATTCACTCTCTCCTTTGCCGTCGCGCACATTCATATCTCTTTGGCATACTGCGTCTCGGCATTCTGCAGCAGACACGCTTGCGGCTCAAGCGGTCAAGCCAGATTAGTTAGCGCGAATAGAATTCAATGATGAGCTGTTCGCGTACATTGGTGTCGATCTGATCTCGGGATGGAACTGCAAGTACTTTGCCTTCCATGAGCTGAATGTTGAAATCCAGCCATCCCGCAAGACCGCGTTTATGCACTCGATCACGAGCCTCTTTGATGACGCCACTTTTAGACATGCTTTCATGCACGCCCACTACATCTCCCGGTTTCACTATGTAGGAAGGAATATTCACTCTTTTCCCATTGACCGTGAAGTGACCGTGGCTTACCATCTGCCGAGACTGAGCTCTGGAGGATGAAAATCCAAATCGAAAGGCAACATTGTCTAATCGCAGTTCAAGAAGCTGGAGAAGGTTTTCGCCTGTAACACCTGGCCGTCGTAGAGCTTCTTCAAGATAACCACGAAACTGTGCTTCGAGAACACGATAGATTCTGCGCAGTTTCTGTTTCTCGCGCAGCTGTTGGCCATATTCTGTGATTTTCTTTTGGAAGGTAGGGGAACCGTGCATCCCCGGTGGTTTGTCGCGCCATTTGGTGCGTCCATCTTTGCTGGTTTTATCCAGCGTACATTTTGTGAAGCACTTATCTCCTTTGAGATAGAGCTTTGCGCCTTCTCGCCTGCACTGGCGACAGCGCGGATCATGATTATTTGCCATATTCTAAACAGATGCTCCTTGTGGTTTATTACCACAAATTAGCGGGTGGATATCAGATGTATCTGCCCGGGTGTTTACACGCTGCATTCAGAATTATGCGAGCGCTTCCTCCACCAATGCCTTTTAACAAGCCGTTTTAAACTCTGCGACGTTTCGGTGCGCGGCAGCCGTTGTGCGGAATTGGGGTGACATCTTTGATCATAGTCACTTCCAGGCCGACACCTT
>JBBRDM010000240.1:0-5630 GCA_038203935.1 Chthonomonadales bacterium | reverse complement strand
CTCTGGCGATCTCCTGGCTGGTCTGCGCTGATTGGCTAGCGGCCAGTGCAACTTCCTGAATAGTGCTTGTGATTTCAGTTGCGGAATCCGCAGTAACCGCACAGGTTGCAAGAAGCTCCTCGCTCGCAGATGCAGCCATATCCGCGCTCGAAGCCAGTGAGCCTATCAGAAGTCTGAGGTTGCCAATCATTTTATCAAATGCGATCCCGAGCAGATCCTCTTCTGATTCCGGTATCACATTCAACGTGAGATTGCCTTCTGCAACCTGTTCCGCGACTGCAGACATCTTGTGGTGATAGTCCATTAGTATTTGATGATTGCTCTCTTCTATTTTACGATTTCGAGAAATCATCTGAAACACTCCCCAGATGCTGCATAGGAGTAGTATGACACCGAAGAAACCAGCCAGTGCGAACTGCCGGGCAGTTCGAACATCGCCACGAGCGTAATATTCCGAATTTGACAGCCCGCTCCATAACGCCCATCCTGCATCTCTATCTTTGACCGAGAGAGGTATGAGCTCAGAGTAGATCAGATCTGGGTCTGCTTGATCTTTGCTGATGTGTTTAGCAGAGGTTTTCCACGGCCCGTCCGTATTTGGAACTGCACTGTAGTCGAAGTTATTATTTCTCAGCACATAGTTTCCGTTTGGGAGCAGGTCGCGGAAGGCATGGGTGAGAATGACGCCTGAAATCGAGCCTTTTAGAGCGCCTTTCGGATCGTAAAAGGGGACAGAATAGACCAGGCCCGAGCGATCCTTATCATCCGGTTTCGACTTGGAGAATCGAGAGTTATCGCAGGTGATTACTTCCGGGCCGCTGATTGCCGGATAGTCCAGTCCGTGCACATTTGCTTCTTTTGGAAAATTCTGAAGCATCCAGGCAAGCTGCTGTTTCATCAGGCGGTATTCATAGATTTCCGTCTGCTCCAGCCCGCTGGTATCTTCTTCCTTGGTGTCTGCGGATCTGTTTATGATAAGGTGGTCGAAAGTGATGATCGGTATCTGGTTTTGCTTGGTAACGGGGTCGCGTTTATCAGGGTCTAGGTCTAGCGGGACGATATAGACTTCGGACATAGCCACATTGGAGCCGAGATTGTTATATATTTCTTGAACTGCGCCTCTGGCGTTAATATCGAAATGTTTTGCGTATCTATCTATAGTCTGCACGCCTGGAAGACGCGCCATCGTTCTTAATCCCTGATACATCTGCTGAAATGAGTTTTCGAAACGATGACCTACTGCCAGGCTCTGTTCGTGAGATTCTTTTTTGTAGTGAACGAGGGCGGAGTTCATATCAATGCGATATTTAAACTGAATTGCGCTGAATAGTACAAGTCCCAAAACGAGAATACCAATTTTCACGGATCGTCCCATGCTGCATATAATCCTTTCAAACACTCAGGTGCACCTGAGTTTCAGGTATCAGAAATCTAATATTTATTCATTTTTCGTTATACATCAGGGTATTGGAAAGCGAATTGCTGGAAGCAGTTCTAACATATTATGCCGATAGCCGGTAAAAACTTTAGGCAGGTTCATCAGAAATTGCGTACCCAGGGTGTTTAAAAATAGACTTATCCCGTCTATAATAGATATATGACTTCGAATTCAAACAGTGAAATTAATAGAAGTGTGTCTTTGTCGGAAGCTTCGGCGCGCACTCTGCACCCTGGGATATTTTACACGCTTGTAATTCTTGTGTTTCTTGCTGATCAGATGAGCAAGTCCTGGATTCAGCGTACGCTTGGCCTGGACCAAAGCCGCCCCGTAATTGGTGATATTTTTAATCTCACTCTCACCAGGAATACCGGTGGAGCATGGGGCTTGCTGCCGCATGGAAATACACTATTCATCTGTTTTGCGGTGCTGGCCGTGATTGCCCTCGTCTACGCATATCATCATCTGGCCAATATCGAGCTGCTGGTGGGGACGGCATTTGCCTTGGCTATGGGAGGCGCTCTCGGAAACCTTGCGGATCGGATTCGGAACGGATATGTGGTCGATTTCTTCTATTTGAAGATTATTCATTTTCCTATATTCAACATAGCTGATTCCTGTATTACGGTTGGAATAGGGCTGCTGATGTTTCATTTCCTGATCGGATCCAAACAGATTCAGCATGAAAATGCTTCGCAGACAGTGAAATCCCCGGAACCACCAACAACACTATGAGACCAACACTTTTTACTATAGGAAAATTTCCGGTTCATTCGTATGGATTGCTCCTCGTTATTGGCTTTCTGATTGGACTGCAGTATGCCAGGAAAGTCTGTGAAAGAAGAATGCAGACCGAGCCTGAAGGATCTCCTCGCCGCATTCACCCCGATGCAGTCTTCGACCTTGGAATTACCGGTTTGGTATTCGGGATTCTGGGAGCCAGGCTGCTGTTTGTTATGCTTGATTGGGGCAGCTTTGCAAAGCATCCTATAGATGCACTCAAATTATGGGAGGGCGGCCTTTCTCTTCATGGAGGCATGATAGCGGGCATCCTGTATCTAATCTGGTTCTGTCGAAAGAGGAAGTTATCCATTCTCGCCGTTGGAGATATCTGTGCACCCGCCTGGGCAATTGCTTACGCTGTGGGCCGCATTGGCTGTTTTTTGAATGGCTGCTGCTACGGAAGCCCCTGCCCCTATCCCTGGGGAGTTCGCTTTCATGATGAGAATGCCGCAGACCCTGCCGTGCTCACTCCCCCGAGCCATCCTACTCAGTTATATGCAACCGCATTCAATCTAGTCTTTTTCTTCTGGCTGGCGCGATGGGAACGCAAAGGGAATCGGCAGGGAGAGCTGTTTTATGGCTACATCGCCATGTATGGATTCTATAGATTTATTGTAGAGATATTTAGAGCAGGCACTACCTCAACATTTCTAATTCCAAGTCTCCATCTCACCGATACGCATCTTATCAGTATCTTTATGGCAGCTGCTGGATTGATAGGAATAAAATCTGTGCGGCATCTGGGAAATAAAAAGATACTTGCCGTTCAGCCAAATACCTCCCAGGTTTAAGATGGAACATCCCGCCTGTTCTCGATTATTCTCGTAATTTTAGCATTTTGGGAAAGTAACCTATCAAATGCGTGCAACCCGGTCGATCTTTGATCCGTCATGAACTATATTGTGAAGTTCCCGCATCAAAACAGCAGCTAATAATTCTGAGCCTGTTTTCAGCATGAACGTAAGGACTAAAGAATGGATCTGTTTGAAAAGATTAACCGATCATTTGGCACCTGGTATGAAGGGCTTTTTGGAGGCGGAGATGATGTCCGTCCGAAAGATATCCTCCGCAAAATACTCGCTGCCTTAGAGGACAATCGAAAAGAAGGTTTCGATAACCGGGTATATGTCCCGAATCAGTATATCCTGGAAATTTCGGTTGCCGACGACGAAGAGAAAGAGTACCTGCTCTCATTTTTAGACCGGGATGAGCTGGAATCGGCAATAAGGCGTTACTGTCAGCAAAATCATTACCATATCCGAGGATCGCTCGACTTCACTATAAAAGAGGCCGATCCGGCTAATCCGGGCATAGCTCGGACGGACGAAAAAGTGAGGATTCGCTGTCGGTACAACTCTAAAATTACGAGCCCGGAGCCTGCTGCCGCGGCGCAAAATGAACAAATTGGCAGGCAGGAGGAAGTCCCTTACGAAGAACGCACGGTTGCCGGGCTGAGTGCCTATGGGGCGGATGGTGATGATGGGGGTACGGTGCCTGCGGTGGCTGCTGCGGCGATGATGATCTATGCGCCGAATCGGGCGCCCTACAGATACACTATTTCTCAAGGAGCTGTCACTCTGGGAAGGTCCCCGCGCTCCGGGAATGATATAGTTATTGAGACGGATGGCCAGATTTCAAAAAAACATGCCCGAATAGAGATGGATCGAGACGGGCAATTTACAATATATGATCTGGAAAGTACGAACGGCACCAGAGTAAACGGGCGCAGAATTGATAATCGGCTGCTACATGATGGCGATGAGATTGTGATTGGTGTCACCAGGCTTATGTTTCAATTGATCGGGGTACTGTCTGACGATGCATTCAGCCAGCCTGCTCCGCCTCCTTCACACTCGAATGGAGCATTTGGCGGAGCTGCAGCGCAGTTTAACCTCGGTGGTGAATCTGGCAGTTCTCTGCCCCCAACCAGAGCGCTGCGCTCACGAAACGCAAGATTGATACTGATGGATGGCGGAACCGATATTGACTCATTTCTGCTGGCGTCCGAGACGCTGATTGGAAGAGGAGTAACCAATGACATCGTTCTGCCGGATAGATCCATTGCCACACGTCATGCGCGGATAGTCCATGATGGAAACGGATATAATCTAGAACCTTTGGATCGATCTGTCTCCACCTCAATCAATGGAAAGACGATCTCTCCAGATGATGAAGTATCTTTGAAAGATGGTGATATGCTTGATTTTGGCAGCCTTCATCTTCGATTTGAAGGCGGGGCATAAGAAGAACTATGCTTGGTCTGGCGAAGTATATTATATTGGCGGGGTTCTGTATTTTTGGATTGATTCTGCTCAGTCTGGTTAAGAAAGATAAGCAGGGGTAGGAAGTGTGATTTGAGTATTTCAGTTGCTTTCAAGACTGATATTGGGCGAAAACGCAGCAGTAATCAGGACAGTTATGCTGTTTTGAGCCGCACCGAGCTCGGCAGTAATCTGGATGCGCTTCTAGTCGTTGCCGATGGAATGGGCGGCGGGCGCGGAGGCGGCGTAGCTTCGAGTCTTGTCGTCCAGACTGTTCCTGAAGTGGTCCAGGAGTATATTTACAATCGGAATGGAAGTACTGGCATGCCGATTGACCCCGAACGTCTGCTGAGGGAGAGCCTGCTGAGAGCGAATAGCAGTGTCTGGATGCGCCAGGTAGAGAAGAATGAGCTCCGAGGAATGGGGACTACCTGTGTCGCAGCAATCGTTAATAACGGGACCATAACGATTGGTAATGTGGGTGACAGCCGAATCTATCTGCTCCGCGAAGGCAAGCTGCTGCAGATGACTGAGGATCATTCCGAAGTTTGGCAGCAAGTTATGGCGGGGCGCATGACTCGTGATGAAGCCCAAAACAGCCCGTTTCGGAATAGTATAACTAAAGCTATAGGCATTCGTTCCGACATGTCGCCAGATGTTGAATCACATCCGCTGATAGATGGCGACACCGTGCTGCTGTGTTCGGACGGCCTCACCACGGAACTGAAAGACAATGCCATTGCACGCATCCTCGCACTAGCTCCGGACGCACAATCCGCATGTGATAATCTTGTCAACGCGGCGCTGAATCATGGCGGACGTGATAATATTACGGTTGTCGTGATGCGCTATGGTGATTTCGTTCCAGTGGAACTGCCGGAACCTGTGGAGATGGAGGAAGAGGAAGATCTCACCGATCCCAATCAGACCTGGAAACAGTCCAACGGCAGCAATGGTGGAGTTTCAGGCTCCGTAAAATCTCTGCCTGGTGATGAGGAAATCGATAATTATGAAAATGACAACCAGCATCGAAGACGGCGCCGATCTTCTAAAACAAGCCCTGTAACTCCGATTCTCTTCTGTCTGGTTTTTCTTCAGTTTGCAGTGATTTCCTATCTTCTCTGGTTTCGCAAATCGACGCTGCCTGA
>JBBRDM010000239.1:0-5672 GCA_038203935.1 Chthonomonadales bacterium | reverse complement strand
TTTCTGGAACAGTGAGCGAAAAGCCAGGGTCTATACAGTAGCCTGAGGAGTAAGCATTTATAGAATTAATATTTGCCTGTAAAAATTGGTTCAATAGACAATTTCACTCGTAAAAATACAGTTGTAATAAATACCGGGGTTATGCTATACTATTTCATTAGAGAATAAAGTTTCATCTGACTGAATTTTATTTCTGGTTATATGCAGGCGCTGCAGTGCCCCCAAGTCAGTCGAGCAGTACAGAGCCGCCGTTACCTTCGAGGATTGTAGATCTCATTCCACAATATATCAAAAAACTCGACTGGTAAAGATTCTTGTTTTCACCCAAATAAACCGAAACTCATAAGGAACCTGCTCGGTTAACTAGATAACCAAGTTCGTGAAAAAGACCACAAACATAGTTTTAAATAGTATCCTATCCCATACGAGCATTCGTAGGACGATCCCATGGCCCAGATTTTTCATCGCAGAAGTAATACTATCGCACTTGTCAGCCTTTTTGGTGTTTTTGTAGCTCCAGTAGGCTTGATTTTAGGTATGTCCGGGCTGACACGATCGCCCGCAAATACCAATGTAGGAATCGCGCTGGATCAGCCTATTCCGTTCAGTCATGAGCACCATGTGACCGAGCTTGGTATAGACTGCCGATACTGCCACACATCGGTCGAGAAGTCGGCCAGTGCGGGAGTACCGCCCACTCAAACTTGTATGTCGTGCCACTCTCAAATATGGACGAATAGTCCTCTGCTTCAGCCGCTGCGAGACAGCTACAAAAACAACACCCCGTTGACCTGGAACCGGCTCAATAAAGTGCCTGATTTTGTATATTTTAACCACAGCATACATGTTAATCGCGGTATAAACTGCAATCGATGTCACGGCCCTGTTCAAAAGATGATGCTGACCTATAAGGGCAACCCGTTCCAGATGCGCTGGTGTCTCGACTGCCATCGTAATCCCGAAAAGAATATCTATCAGTCACCGGAAGCCAAGGCTGCGGAAAAAAATAAGAGCAGCATTACGCCCAGAGAACAAGTTTTTGATCTCTACTGGAAATATCAGGCCGGCACAAAACTTTCACCGCGAGAGCAGAGTTTAGCGGATGGTTTCGATGACTACAGCCCCTCACAGGATGAAGTGGAGCAGGGCGCAAAGCTTGTAGAGCACTATGGCGTTAAGACAAAGCAGCTGGAAGACTGTTCCATCTGTCATCGCTAAATGCAATTAACCACACGAAGAGTTAGGTCTTGATCATATGGATAATGGACACAACAAGTCTATAAGCAGTGCAGAAATCCGCACGCGTCTCGACAGCGCCAAGGGTAAAGAGTTCTGGCGAAGCATAGAAGAGCTGGCGGAAACTGAGCAGTTTCAGCAGTTTCTTGAAGACGAGTTTCCTCAGCAGTCTCGCCCATTACGGCAGGAAGTGGATCGTCGGCAGTTTCTCACTTTGATGGGAGCTTCTCTTGCACTGGCAGGACTGTCGGGATGTAGATTCTTTCCTAAAGATAAAATTATTCCTTATGTGAACATGCCTGAACATCTAGTCCCAGGTATTGCTCTCACCTACGCGACTGCATTTACCCTGGGTGGATATGCAATGGGGCTTCTGGCGGAGAGCCACGAAGGCCGCCCTACGAAATTAGAAGGCAACCCAAAACATCCCGCGAGCTTAGGCGCTACCAGCGCGATGGCGCAGGCGGCCCTTCTGGATCTTTATGATCCTGATCGTTCTACGAATGTAACCCACCTCGGCGATCCTTCCAGCTGGGATGGAGCAGACAGCTTTTTAGTCAGCTTCCAGGATGTTCTAACCAAGCAAAAGTCACGCGGTGGTGCAGGTCTTCGTATTTTAACCGAGACCGTAACCTCTCCTACGCTGGCGAAACAGATCACGCAGCTGCTGAAGCTGTATCCTTCTGCGAAGTGGGTCCAATACGAGCCCGTCAATAGGGATAATGCGATAGCAGGATCGAAAATGGCCTTTGGAGAAGTGGTGAATGCCATTCATCATTTCGATAAAGCAGATGTGATTTTATCGCTGGACTCTGATTTTCTAATGAATCTTCCCGCAAGTGTACGCTACGCACGAGATTTTGCCGATCGACGACGAGTACGCAAAGATGCCGCGAGCATGAATCGCCTCTACTCTGTCGAGAGCACTCCTACGATCACCTCAGTGACTGCGGATCATCACCTTCCTGTGAAGGCCGCAGAAGTGGAACTTTTTGCACGAGCGCTCGCTGCAGAGCTAGGCCTCAATGCTGGTCCTGCGGCTCTTACCACTGCAGTGCCCGATAAATGGGTCAAAGCTATTGCGAAAGATCTTAAGTCAGCCTCCGGCAGAAGTGTTGTCATCGCAGGAGATCATCTCCCAGCATCGGTTCATGCGCTCACTCATTCTATCAACGCTTCTCTCGGTGCAGTTGGTCAAACTTTGGACTATACCGCTCCGGTAGAAGCGGATCCTTCTGAGCAGACCACTGCGCTTAAAGGATTGATTGATGAGATGAAAGCCGGACAGGTTGAAGCGCTTGTGATTTTAGGCGGTAACCCAGTCTACTACTCTCTTGCTGATCTGCCCTTTGCAGAGGCGCTGAAGAAAGTTCCTTACAGCGTTCATCTCAGTCTCTATCAGGATGAAACCTCCGCACTTACTACATGGCATGTTCCTGGAACTCATTTCCTGGAAACCTGGAGTGACGCACGCGCATACGATGGAACGGTCTCTATTGTACAGCCGCTTATTCAGCCGCTCTACGAGGGAAAATCACTCCACGATATTATGGCGTTTATGATCTCCCAGCCGGGCAGTGACTTTGATCGTATTCATGACTCCTGGAAGGCAGATAGACCGGGACCTGATTTCGAAAAATTCTGGGAAAAGACACTGAATGAAGGTGTAATGTCCGGTACGGCGCTCCCTGTTAAGCAGGTAACTGCGCGGCCCGACCTGCTTCCTTCCCTCGCAGCTGTTCCTATAACAGTGCAGGCACAGAGTGTTGAGATCAATTTCCGCCCCGATGTGACGATCCATGATGGACGCAACTCAAATAATGGCTGGATGATGGAGCTGCCCAAGCCGATCACTCGATTGAGTTGGGACAATGCGATTTACATCAGTCCCAAAACGGCAGTCGATCTCGGCATATGCAAAGCGACGGATATCAGCAAGCCTGATGGCGGCCTTAGCCTCGCCCAAAATGATTCCCACTTCGATGAACACGACTATAATACGGCCAATGAGCGTGTCGTGCAGCTGAAACTGAAAGGGCGTACTATCGAAGGCCCGATCTGGATTGTTCCTGATCATGCGGATAACGCTCTGACTGTCCATTTGGGTTTTGGCCGCACAAAGGCTGGAAAAGTGGGAACAGATGTCGGATTTAATGTAAATACACTGCGAACATCCGATGCGCCCTGGTCTGCTTCCGGCTTAGAAGTGGCGGTAACCGGTAAAACTTCTGTACTCTCAACCACGCAGTACCACCATACGATGGAAGGCCGGGATATTATCCGGATGAGAGATATTTCGGAATTCCAGAAAAGCCCCGAATTTCCGAAAGAAGAAGAAGATGTCGCAGGATCGACTACTGACCCGACACAAACAGCGGGACATGGGGATCCGGGAGACTTCGGAGCTGGCGGTAAGCTGGGACACGAAGCGCCTATCTCGCTCTACGATGGTAAAGAGTTTAAATACGATGGATATGCCTGGGGTATGTCTATCGATCTCACTACCTGTATCGGCTGCAATGCCTGTGTGCAGGCCTGCCAGGCAGAGAATAATATTCCGGTCGTTGGAAAAGACCAGGTCAAACGCGGCCGTGATATGCACTGGCTGCGCATCGACTCTTACTATAAAGGGCCGAATGTCAACCGGCCTGAAGGAACCTTCTTCCAGGCTGTTATGTGTATGCACTGCGAGCAGGCTCCCTGTGAGCCTGTCTGCCCGGTAGCGGCAACAGTCCATAGTCATGAAGGCCTGAATCAGATGATTTACAATAGGTGTGTCGGAACCAAATACTGTTCCAACAACTGCCCCTATAAAGTCCGCAGATTCAATTTCTACAAGTACACTGCCGGACAGCCGGACAATGCGCCTGGAAATTATGATCATCCGCAGTTGAAACTCATGGCTAACCCGAATGTAACTGTTCGTGGCAGAGGAGTTATGGAAAAATGCTCCTTCTGTGTCCAGAGAATCAATGCAGCCAGAATTACATCGAAAAAAGAAAATCGCCAGATCCAGGATGGAGAGATTGTCACGGCCTGCCAGCAGGCCTGCCCAACTCAAACCATCGTGTTTGGAAATATTGCAGACCCCAATGCTAAAGTCACCAAGCTAAAGGGCGAGCCTCATGATTACAGTTTGCTGGGAGATCTTGGTACCAGGCCGCGGCTTACCTATCTGGCCAAAATGCGGAACTTGAACCCGGAATTAGTTTAATTAACGACCAAATCCTAATACTGGAAATGGAGCAATGGTGTGGATAGAGAACTGTCCGTAGAAGAAAAAAAAGAGCTGCTTCAAGTAGCCTCACCCAAGCAGCATTTTGTTGAGGGTGAGAAAAATTATGAGATAGTCACTGAACAGATCGGTTCGATGGTACTCAACCAGCGGAAGCATGGGATTCCCTGGATGGTTACCTTCTTTATCGGGTTTATTCTGCTCAATGTACTGATGGCATCTGTTGGATGGCTGCTCTATAAAGGAGTTGGTATCTGGGGAATCAATATCCCGTCTGCCTGGGGTGAAGATATTATTAACTTCGTCTGGTGGATTGGAATTGGCCATGCGGGTACATTAATCTCTGCAATCCTGCTTCTGGCTCGGCAGCAGTGGAGAAACTCCATTAACCGGTTTGCTGAAGCGATGACCCTCTTTGCAGTTATGTGCGCCGGACTCTATCCGCTGCTGCACACCGGTCGTCCCTGGGTAGCTTACTGGCTTTTTCCATATCCAAATATACTTGGAGTGTGGCCTCAGTTTAGAAGCCCGCTGCTCTGGGATGTCTTCGCAGTATCGACCTACATGACAGTCTCTGCGATGTTCTGGTTCGTCGGACTCATTCCCGATATCGCCACGCTCCGGGATAGAACTAGTAATAAAGCACTTCGATTTGTACTGGGCCTTGTTGCAATGGGCTGGCGCGGATCGGCGAAGCACTGGTATCGATATGAGATCTCTTATCTCATACTGGCAGGGCTTTCTGCTCCACTGGTGCTTTCGGTACATACCATTGTTAGTTTTGACTTCGCAGTTTCCCAGATTCCGGGCTGGCATACCACGATTTTCCCGCCCTATTTCGTAGCGGGAGCCGTGTACGCTGGTTTTGCCATGGTGCTCATCCTGATGATTCCGATCAGAGCCTGGTACAACCTTAAAGACCTGATCACGATGAAGCACCTGGACTGGATGGCCAAGATAATGCTTACCACCGGTCTGATCGTGTTCTACGGCTATATCATGGAAAACTTTATCGGGCTATACAGCGGCAATAAGTACGAAATGGCAATTGTCTATAACCGCTGGTGCGGGCCTTATCGCATAGCCTATTGGGGTCTTATATTCTGCAACGGATTAGCGCCGCAGATTCTGTGGTTCCCAAAAGTACGCGCCAATGTAAAATGGCTCTGGGCCTCATCCGTTATTGTTAGCATCGGTATGT
>JBBRDM010000238.1:0-5751 GCA_038203935.1 Chthonomonadales bacterium | reverse complement strand
AGAACCCTCCTTTACCTGATTTACTATGGCACTACTACTGCTGTAACCCGCAATCTGGTATAGTACCTTAGAGTATTGAACATAACCGAATACGCACACGGGGGAACGACAATTTCTGGTAGAATTAAATCATGAAAATAGGAATGCTGACATCTGTAGGCGAGAAATGCGGAATAGCTTCCTATACACGGGCATTGCTGGAGGCTCTCAGTGAAATCGAGGATGTAAGTGTTGAGGTGGTCCCCATATTGCCCGGCCGACAGCCAGTAGAACACTACCAGGAACAAGCGGAGAGATTAAATGCTGATAATATCGATGTGGTTCACATCCAGCATGAGTACAGCTTCTGGGGCAGTATACTCCCAAAACGGTGGGGATATTGGGAACTGCGCTATCTGCTCAAAAAACCGGTCGTGCTCACGGCGCATACCACCTATGATCTGGATGATCTGCTCCATCTGAGAACCGAGAAATCCCCCCTAAAGCGAATCGCAAAACAGCTGCTTCTTAAACGTAAAGCGTATCGGGACAGCATCGAAATTGCCCCGTTTGTAACGGCGATGACCATTGTCCACACTGCAGCGGCCCGTAATTTGCTGATTGCACGCGGCGCGCAGCCGAACTTCGTGACCGTAATTCCCAGCGGAACACCCACAGTCCATAAATCACCGGACGGTGGCGCGCTATTTCGATCTTTGCATGGCCTCACCGGGCATCGCGTGGTTACTATATTTGGATATGTAACCTATAACAAAGGATATGAATTGACTTTTGATATTCTCGATTCACTTCCTAAAGACGTGACACTGGTTATTGCGGGCGGAGCCCGAACGCCTGATATGGAACCCTATACCACCAAACTTCGCGAAATAATTTCAGCAAAAGGTTTAAGCGACAGAGTGGTAATCACGGGATTCCTCACAGATTTCGAAATCGCAGATGCCATGGAAGTGAGTGATATCGTGTTGGTACCGCACACAGAGGCTGGTAACTCCTACTCTGTAACATTCCCTCTTGCTTATGGGAGGCCAGTTTTGGCATCGAATCTGGCCTGTTTCGACGAAATATCTCAGCGAGTAGACTGCATTCAGTTATTCGATGCGAACAACGCCGATGACTATCTGCTGCAGCTTCAGAACTTACTCAAAGACGATGTACGCAAAGAGAAAATATCTGCCAATGCTCTCAAATATGCCAATAAATTCACCTGGGCGAAGGTAGCAAAATACACCACCGACGTCTATCGATCAGCAATTGAGGTCTATGGCAAAGGCCATCATCCCCACTAATCACCTGCTTTTTTTATATTCTGCAGGAACTACAAGACCTATTGTCGAATAGAGGAGGAACTATCCGTCCCTGGCTGATTCGGCATGGCCGGTTTGAAGCATTGAGAGGAGCAGATCTGAATGAAGGCAAAACTGGCCATCCTTCTGTGTGTAATGATGTTTTTGGAATATGGAGTTTGGGGATCATGGATGCCGATTCTTCCAGGGACACTCATAAATCGACATTTTGAGCCTGTCGTCATTGGGGAAGTATTCGCGATGATGTGGCTTGGCTGTCTGATAACTCCATTTCTTGGAGGCCAGTTAGTCGACCGGCTAATGCCCAGCCAGATATTCCTCGGTATATCCCATCTGCTGGCGGCTGGGGCGGCATTTGAAATGTCTCTTCAGACTACCTCAAGTGGAATTTTAACCTGGATGCTTATCTGGTCTCTGCTATTCGCACCGAGCCTTGGAATTACCAATGCGATTGCATTCCACCACATCGATCGGATTGGAGAAACAGAAGCATCCCGTGAACGAAGTTTCTCGATAATTCGAACTATGGGTACTATTGGATGGATCGTCTCCGCATTTATTCTTTTTGCCTTCATGCGTTATACGCATGTGGATGCGAAGGCTGTTAATGGCGCTATTCCGGAACTGCAGCTCACCGCACTTCTTGGCGTGATTATGGGAATATTCTCATTCTTCCTGCCCAATACTCCACCGGCCAAAAGCGAAAAAACCGATCCTATGGCGTTCCGAAAAGCGCTATCCCTCTTCAAAACCGTGCCAGGTTTTGGAGTTTTCATGGTGATTTCTTTCATAGCTGCCACCGAGTTTCAATTTTTCTACGTCTTGAACGCACCCTATTTAGAATCACTTCACATTCCACATATCTATGTTCCTATCGTAAAAAGTATCAGCCAATTTGCAGAAATCGGCGCGCTGGCAATACTTCTTCCTATCTGCCTGACGAAAATGGGCATGCGGTGGTGTCTGTTGTTAGGAAGTTTTGCATGGCCGTTACGATACGTGATATTTGCGATAGGGAAGCCTATCTGGCTTGTTGTTATGTCGCTGGGACTTCATGGCTTCGGATACGCATTCGTTCTCGTGGTTCAACAGCTCTACGTAGACCGTGTGGCTCCCAAAGATATTCGGGCCAGTGCCCAGAGCCTGCTTACACTGCTTACTCTGGGAGTGGGTAATCTCATTGGAAGCCTCATCTGCGGTTATGTACAGCAGATGTTTACCCATGATCAGATAACGAACTGGGTTCCGGTTTTTGTCGTGCCCACTATTACAACTCTGCTCTGTGCATTCGCCTATCAGGCAACATTTAGAAATCCTACTGAGGAGCATTTGGAACCCGCAATCGCATAGTATATTGCAGCATCTATAGATGGGTATGCGCCTGCATACCCATCTATAGATAATGAGACAGATTTGTAAATGGTGTCCTTTTTATGCAGAATCCAGCTTCTCTGCCATCGATCCAACTTCATCAAGAACTCACCCTTAACTCGCCTCTTATATCTGCATCCGGGGCCTTTGGATTTTCTCTTCAAGCCTCAGATCTTATTGATTTCAACGCTTTGGGAGCATTCACAACCCCCACCCTCACCCTTCAGCCCAGAATTGGTTTCCCGCCGCCTCGAACTGCGGAGAGCCATTCGGGTTTACTCCTGTCTTCTGGCTGGCCAAATCCAGGCCTAAAAGTTTTTCTTGCAGTCAACCTGCCTGATTACAACAGCTTATTGTGTCCGCTTATTGTGAATATCACTGCTGGCTGCGTGGAAGACTGGCAGGCTTTGACTGCAGAGTTGTCCGCTGAAGAAGGTATTGCTGCGATTGAGCTAAATCTGTCTTGGGATGCGATGTTCATTAACCAAAAGCTTGTATCGCCGTTTCCTGCTGGGTCGGAGTATCTGGATGTATTAATGGCGTCGATAACCGCGGTGAAAGAGGTAAGCAGCAAGCCAATCATAGCGAAACTTCCTTCTTCAGGTATTGAAGCAGGAGAGGCAGCTAAGTCAGCGGTGGAAGCAGGAGCAGATATTATCTCAATCTCAAGCGGTTACCCAGGAATAGCAGTACGTGCGCAATCACTCAGTTTAAAGCTTGCCAACAGGTATGGGAATCTTTCCGGGCCGTGTATAAAACCATTGGCTCTCTATCAGGTTTGGAGGGCTGCCAATTCCGTGGAAGTTCCTGTTATCGCCTCCGGCGGTATTGCGAGTGCGGAAGATGTTCTGGAATTCCTGCTTGTTGGAGCATCGGCGGCAGCTATAGGAACCGCCTGCTTATCTCGCCCTAATGCTATTTCTGAAATCAGTAAAGAGCTGAGATTAAAACTTAACGAGATGCAAGTATCCGATTTAAAAGAGCTTATCGGCGCAGCAAAATAAATATCTCTCCCTTTTCCCGCATAGTGCGAGCTTCTGGGAGAGATTGTTGACTTTAAAATTGGATCGTACGCGAGGAATGAGAGTTCTTGAAATTGATTTAAGTTATGTTTAATGCGCGGCATTCCATACGCGCATAATATCGTTGTACATAACCAGTACGAAAAGCACGCCGATTATAGATATACCCACCATCTGTGCAGCGTAGGCCTCTTTGCTGGAGAGTTTGCGGCGGCGAACGCCTTCAATCGTCAGCAGCAGCAGATGTCCGCCATCAAGTATGGGAATAGGAAACAGATTGATAATTCCCAGGGATACACTCAGCATGGCAGCTGTAAAGAGAACCTGTTTTGGTCCCTGTTTGCTGTCTTCGTGTATCTGTTTACCGATGGAGATTATACCGCCCACATTCTCTTTGACCTGCTTACTGAACAGGCCGGAGAGCGTCATGGTGACCTCTTTGTAGATGAGCACGGAACCGCGGCGGACTGAGTCTACAGGAGAGAACTGCCCCCAGGCCATACCTGGAGTAAACCCGAGCCGTCCAATTGATTTATGTTCGCGCCGACCGTTCACCAAAAACACTTCGTCTTCGGCTTCCGGTACGACATGGAATACCATACGATCAGTATTTCCTCGGAGCACCACCACTTCAAGCGGCTTGCCTACCCCTTCCCGAATCGGCTTCAGCATAGCATCGATGTCGGATATTTTCTTTCCATTAATTTCCAGAATGCGGTCATTGGGTTTCATACCCGCTCGGTCAGCGGGCTTACCTTTTACAATCGATCCAATAGCCAATCGTTCCAGGTCGGGTATTCCCGTGGTGAATCCCATAACGCAGAAAAGCAGATATCCAAAAAAGAGACTCATGAATGGTCCGGCAAATATTACCGCTGCCCGCTGCATTAATGGCTTCTGGTTATACAGCCCCATATCCGGGGGAACAGGAACTGCCTGCAGTACTGCCTCAATATATTTTTGCTCATTTTCGTTTATTGAAACTGATAGCAGCAGCGCGTTTAATTCCGCACGGCCTTCTCGTTTCAAAATCCCGTTGCTGTCGACAGCGGCTTCGACGGCATGAAGGACACTATCAGAAATGGCATCAAAATTAATTCCCTCCAGATTTTGCTCTGTCAGGCCGCTCAAAACAGGTGGTTCGCTCTTAGATTTGTGGCCGGCTCGCCGAAAAAGCGGCTCGCCATTAGATATATCCCCAGGTTCCATACCGGCAATCCGAACAAAGCCGCCGAGGGGTATGGATCTAATATTGAACTCGGTGCCGTTGCGCACGCATACTCGTTTAATGATTTTTCCAAAAAAGAGTGCGAATTCTTCCACGCGCATTTTACAGAGTCGGGCAACAATAAAATGCCCCCACTCATGCACTACAACGAGCACACTGAGCACCACTATAAAATAGAGAGCGGATTTGAGCAGTTCCATAGAATTTCGAACTCCTTAAATGAGATTCATCATGATCAAATTGACTGGCGATAGCTATTATTTACTGCTGTCCGTGCCCAATCGTCTACGGCCAGAACATTTTCATAAGTCGGTTCAAGCGGTTGATGCTGTTCTAAAACCATTTCAATCGTCTTTGTAATAGTTAGAAAAGGAATCTTATTATCTAAAAAAAGTGCTACTGCTGCCTCGTTGGCTGCATTCATAACTGCTGGATAGGTTTTACCGGATTTTATGCACCACCGAGCAAGTTTTAATGCAGGGAATTTGACTTCATCCGGCGCTTCGAATGTTAAGTTCTGATACGCATCCAGTTGCATGCGCGGGAGTGAAGTATCCACCCTATCAGGATATACCAGCGCATATTGTATTGGCAGCCGCATATCCGGAAGCCCGAGTTGGGCGATGGTTGATCCATCTCTAAAACGCACCATCGAATGAACGATAGACTGCGGATGAACAACTACTTCAACATCGTCTGCCTGAACATCAAAAAGCCATCTCGCTTCGATGATCTCAAGCGCTTTATTCATCAGCGTCGCTGAATTGATCGTTACCAGGCCGCCCATTGTCCAGGTTGGATGCTTCAAGGCCTGCGCAGGAGT
>JBBRDM010000237.1:0-5842 GCA_038203935.1 Chthonomonadales bacterium | reverse complement strand
TCAGACTTCCAGAACGCCTCTTCTAACATCATGCGGCGAAACGCTGCGTGATGCGATTGAAACGTTAGAATCGGAGCATGAAGAAGCGGGAGATGCGCTATTAAAAATACGCGACTTATCGAATGATTTCACTGCTCCCACGGGCGCCTGCAACACCTATAAAGTACTGCTGGATTCACTGAATGAGATGGAGCTTGATCTGCATCAGCATGTGCATAAAGAGAACAATATCCTTTTCCCTAAAGCCCTCGCCGTTGAAAAATCTAGTTGACTAACCAGTGGACACGCAGACCGTACGGACGGCTATGAACTATCCTTTCGTATGGTCCATTTAACAGAGGATAGAAACGGTTCAGCTGTAATTCAGCTGGCTTCCTGAAGTACCGGGTACTTGCTGAAGAACTTTTTGAGGGCTGGCCAGACATCCTCTTTCGAGTTTATCTTGACAAGGCAGACCCGGTTATCCTCCGCAAACGCTTCTTCGTAGGCCTGCCCAAGCGGTGCAAAGTTGGCGGACTGGCTCCAGATATCGTTCGCGATCTCGCCGTAGCCGATCAGGTTACAAATCTCCACCATCGTTTTCATGAGATCGACACATTCCGAATCACCCCAGTTGTAGCCATCGGAGAAAAGGAATGGATAGATGTTCCATTCGCGGGGGTTATAACGCTGATCTATGATGTGCAGCGCCAGCTTATAAGCCTCGCTCATCCGAGTTCCACCCGAATCGCCCAGACCGAAAAAGTCGTGCTCGTTGACCTCTTTGGCTTCCGTATGGCAGGTGATAAAGACGATCTCTGCGCTCGAATACTTTTGCTTGAGGAATCGCAGCATCCAGAAATAGAACGATCGGCAAATATAAGCTTCGAATTCGCCCATCGAGCCGGAGACATCGCGCATGGCAAATATAACTGCATTGCGCTGAGGTTCGGTCACCACTTCCCAGGTTTTGTAGCGGCGGTCCTCGTTGCGGATTACCCAGCCCGGGTTGCCTTCACGTGCATTGCGTTTGTAGGCTTCCAGCAGAGTGCGCTTGCGGTCGAGGTTGCTGGTGATACCGCGTTTGCTGATCGAATTGAAATCAGTATTTTCCGAAACGATCTGTTTGACGCCGCGTTCCTTAAGGTTTGGAAGCTGCAGGTCTTCAAACACCAGTTCCGTCAGCTCATCAAGCGTTAGTTCGGCTTCGTAAAAATCAACTCCTGGCTCCTGCCCAGCCTGTTTACCAGTGCCCTCTTCGCCTTCCTGCGGGCCGCGCGCAATCACATCGCCCGGTTTTGTGCCGCCGCCGCCCTGGCCTACGCGCTCCCGCTCCCCGTTGTCGAAACGGATTCGCGGAAGTTCCAGACCGCGGACAGGCACCTTTACAATCTTGCCCTGGTCAGCGGTAATGATATCCTGCTGGCTGATAATATCGCCGAGATTCTTTTTTATAACCTCTTTGACCTTATCATTATGGCGCTGCCGGTCACGCTCTGCGCGCCGGTGCATATCCCAACTGTCGGTACTTAGCGAATAGGGCATTAACCCCACCTCCCACACAGCTTCAATGCAAGGTATAACACTCTCTTGAGACGAGGCGATCAGAGTTTAAGTTTCTTAATACGAACTATCTATGTAAGACAGGATGCGATCTGCTATCGCGTCTTGAGCAAAGTAAATCATGATCTGATTCGGTCTGCTCCATATCGCTTCGCAGCAGTACATCCAATATAGAAATATGTTCGTTACGGGCCCAGAACCAAAAATCGAGATCGTAATAGCCTGATCTCGCTACAATTATCCGACGGAAGGCATGGCGGCTATAGTGTATCTGGAGATCGTCCAGTGTTTCAAACTCCAGGGCATCTACATGTTTCACTTTGCGTATATAAAGTCTGCATTCCTGCAGGCGGCTATGCCAGGCTGTGTCCGTCTCCTCTGGGAAACGCGGACAGTACACTGCTATTTTAACCATAATGTGCTGGAATCTCCTGTATGCAGTATCCCGGTCTGCTGAATTTCACAGCAGACAGCCTTCGGAATCATTTTCCGAACCCGGTCAACTAATCAGGTTGTTCCATATTGAACCATTATGTTGATAGCTAGATTATTACTTACCCTAACTCTATAAGGCTGAGAAAGGTATCTGATGCCTACCCTCGTCAACTGCACCGCGCGTGCTGCTGTTCCATTTTTTTGAGTCCCTCTAGAAGGAGAAGCAGCGCCTTATATGCGCTTTCGACCTTCTCCTGCAAGGGACAATCCTCTTCGAGAAAGCAAGTTATATAAATTACTCTCCCATTCCGATGTTTCTCAGACCACGTTTTATCGATTAAGCAGTGTTCCCACGTAGCGAAGCAGTTCGTTCGCGGATTCGTGGGTGTAGCCCTGTTCGCGGCACATTCGGTCGATCACTTCGTTTATCTTTTTGAGCTGAGTATCGTCTGGCGTCTTACTGCTCGTAGTAATTTTAACGATATCCTTCAGATCGGAGAACAGTTTTTTCTCGATAGCCTCTTTCAGCCGTTCATCCGATACCACAGTGAATGTCTGGCCTCGGCGCATGAGCGAAGCTACCGAACGCATAATCCCTTCGCGGAATTCGCGCTTGGCATTCTCTGTAACGCCAATCTGTTCCTCGATGGATCGCATCAGCCGCTCATCCGACTCTACGTCTTCACCGGTGATCGGATGTTTTACTTTTTCGTGATTGCAGAAGGCTTCTACGTTGTCGATGTAGTTATCCATGAGAGTCTTTGCCGACTCTTCGTAGGAGTAGACGAACGCACGCTGCACCTCTTTTTTTGCGGCGTCATCGAACTCTTTGCGCACGTCATCAATGAACCCGAGCAGCCGTCGCCGCTCCTCTTCATTGTTCGTGTACTCGGTAATTCCATCTCTTAAAGAACGGAGGACATCAATAGGAGTGACGTAGTTCTTTCCGCCTTTCACGAGTGCGGAAGAGATTCGGTTGATGACAAATCTAGGGGAAACGCCGTTCATTCCCTCATCAAGATATTCATCATGCAGTTCGCGAACATGGCGCTGATCCCAGTCGCCCACCTGTTTCTCACCGTCGTACAGTTTCATCTTGGCGGGAAGGCTCAATCCAGCTTTCTTGCTGACTTTCAGGCGGGTGAGAATAGCGAACATCGAAGCCACTCTGAGTGTATGCGGGGCTATGTGAATCTTGGAGAGATCGAGGCTTTTGCTGACCTCCTGCACATCACTTTGGCCGATCAGCTTCTCGTAGATGCGGATCTCTTCGCTGACTCTTAAGTTATAGGGCACTTTTACTACGAAGATACGGTCGATCATCGCCTCGTTCTCTTTATTTGAGAAGTAGGAGTTGTACTCATATTCGTTGGTGTGGGCGATGACTACCAGGTCGCAGTAGATCAGCGCGAAACGGCTGGCCTTGATGGTTTGCTCGCCGGCAACGGTGTTGAGTTCGTACAGAAAGCGTTTTTCCGCTTTCAGCATCTCAATGAACTCCATCGCGCCTCTATTGGCAATGTTCAGTTCTCCATCGAAGTTGTAGACACGCGGATCCGATTCCTGGCCGAACTCGGTGAGCGCCTGAATATTTACGCTGCCGGTCAGCTCCGCCACATCCTGACTTTTGGGATCTGCCGGCTTGAAGGTTCCGATTCCCATTCTGTTCCGCTCCGAGAGCAGTATGCGATGAACGGGCACATTATGGATATTGTTTTCCCATTCATGATCCATGCGGTATCGGCAGACAGGGCAGAGGTCGCCTTCTATATAGACGCCGTAGTTCGATTTGAAATCGGGGCGAAGCTCATCAGGGATCAGATGCAGGGGCTCCTCGTGCATGGGGCAGCCCTTGATGGCATAGGTTGCGCCGATATCTGTTTTGCTGTACTTTTCCAGCCCGCGCTTTATGAGCGTAACAAGAGTGGACTTACCGCCGCCGACAGGGCCGACGAGCATTAAGATTCGTTTTCGGATATCGAGGCGGCGCGATGCCGGGTTTAGATACTCTTCTACCAAATGCTGTAGTGTTCTCTCCAGCCCGTACAGGTCGTCCTGGAAGAAGGTATACTCCTTGAATCCGCCTTCTTCTTTTTCGGTGGATCCTGAGGATACAATCATATTATAGAGTCGCGCGTGCGAGAGGTCGGCGATCTGCGGGCGCTGCGTTATCAGCTCCAGATATTCTGAGAATGTTCCTTCCCACGCGAGCGAGCGCTCCATGCTCCGCTGCTCTTCGACCTGTTTAAGAAAATCGGATGTTTTCATGGCTTCCATAATTTAGGTCAACCTCCTGCACATTCGGTACTGCCGATAATGCCGTTGGGTACAAAAATCAATTCCAAGGTACTCAGGGATTTTCCCTGGATACTTGCAATCGTAACTATTAAATAATACCTATTCTATTCGAATGACGATTCCATTATCTCGTAAAATTACCGGGATTAGTAAATTATCGGAAAGAAGAGGCTGGTTCTGCATTCCATCTGGAAGATGGATTTACTCTCTATTTACCTATACGTGTGGCGACGCAAAAGGATTTCTTATAATATTTCAGCCGTTCCTTCAGGGGGTTCAGTCGACGAAAATGCCCTGTTTCTTTTCAGGGATAAACTTATGACGTGTTTAGAGCAGGTTCTGTTTCGCCCGTCCGCCAGGAATAGTTCATAAAACTATTTCAACCCCGTAAACTGCCAGAATTCTCCGGCGTTCCACAGGGCCACCATAAACATAAACATAAACTAAACTATGAGAATCGGTATATATAATAAACAAGCATGAATAATTTAAGCAAAATTCATTTTGAACATGGAGTTGAGCTTTTCAATGAAGGTCATTATGTTGCATCCATTAATGAGTTTCGTGAGGCGTTACGCTTTGATCCCGATAATATTGTAGCTTGCTGTAATTTAGGGTATATACTCTTCGAAATAGGGAAAGTGGATGAGGCGGTAAAATATTATTTTAAGACTTTAAATATTGATGCGAATTATGTAGCGGCACACAGTGGTTTAGGAAATATATATTACCAACGTAAGCAATGGGATCGTGCATTAAAATCATTCACTACAATTGTTCAGATTAATAGTGAGAATGCGATAGCATATTTTAATATTGGCAGAGTTTACGCTGCAAAAAAACAGTACGAGCTCGCCGCTGATAATTATATCAGGTCTATCGCATTAGACTATAAATTGCATCAAACTCACTACAATTATGGAAATGTTTTGACAGATATGGATAACTTAGATACTGCATTAATTGAATACCGCATAGCATGTGAGCTTGAGCCTACTTGGTGGAAAGCTCGTTATAATCTGGCTTCTACATTATCTAAATTAGATCACATAGATGAGGCAATCTTAGAATATACAAATACGACCCTTTTACAACCGAAAGATTTTGACACTTGGAAGGGTCTAGGAGCAACATTATTATTGAGAGGCATGAAAGAGCAGGTTTCATCAGATATAGTGTCCGCTAAGGAAGCAATATTAAATGCAAAAAAGATCAAATATTTTGATAAAGATATAAAAAAGATGCTCAACATAGCAGATGCCTTTTTGCAGGAACAGAAGATACGGTAAGTTTCCGTGTGCGCCTTCTGCTGTTTTACCAATCGGATAATTACTGGCATCCGTCGGAACAATGCGTTTATCAAAAAATAATGATAACTTATCTCCAAGATGCTTTGGCACAGACATACATAGAAAGTAAGACATATTACCTCCTTAGGGATAGAAATATGTGAGCCATTCCTTGGATCTGGATGATAATGATTCAAATATCCATTGGTGGGATCGACATGTATCCGAGGTCCAAATGGTCTATTATTATCTGACGATCTTTTTGCGAGTCTTTTGGC
>JBBRDM010000236.1:0-5846 GCA_038203935.1 Chthonomonadales bacterium | reverse complement strand
ATAGATCTCGCATTAAGTGCTGAAAGATTTGGTTCAGATCAAGACTACGGAATTGATAACATCAGTTTGGTCGCTAAACCGTCCACAGTGATTACTCCAGAACCAGGAACGTATGGCATGCTGGTTGGAAGTGTTGTTTTTGGAAGCGGATTGCTCATTAAACGGCGCAGAAAGTAGCCTGAATCCGTGATCGGTTCTGGTGAACAATAGGAGTATGCAAAATTTTGCATTCTCCTATTGTTCGCCAGTTCTACTGCCTTTCCCGAATCACCTACTGCAAGTACTGCTCTTAATATGCACTTTCACGGTGGTAACCTCCATAGGTGCATCTCGCAGCCGGTTCTGTCTTGGTGACATATATGCATAACTAATTCTGGTAAGGTCATAACTCAGACTGTTCACACCAATTGTATATTCACCCTAATTTAAAAGTGAATTTCATCCAACATCCGATCTTACTTCTTAGCTGGCTTAAACTGAATTACAAATCCTCCATCTTCCAATAGATGAACTTTTAAAGTATCTTTCGATTGTGCTGGGAAGGTTTCTATTGTAAGACGATTTGGGTCGGCATCCGTCTCCGGTGCGTCCTTCCAGATTTTTGCGATGTACTGTTTCAGCCCCAGAAACGAGAGCGGCAGTTTCAATTCGCGTGCTTTTCCTGCCCCCATACCGCCCACGTACCATGTCTGTCCCTTGCGCCGCGCCGTAACTAATATCTGTCCCACCTCGCCAATTAAAACCCGTGTCTCATCCCACCATGTCGGAACTGCCTTCAGGAAGTCTAATCCTGGCTGCCGCTCATACGCGCCTGGATAGTCGGAGATCATCGGATTGGGATTATCGAAGCAGACATACGAGGCCAGCTGATAACACCGCGTGCCCATTACATTTGGCGCTACGAAATTCGGCTTGAACTTATCCGGGCGCACCGCTCGGAATCCACCTGCATGATAGTCCATCGGGCCTGCCACCATCCGCGTAAACAGCAGGTTCAGCGTATGGGCCGGAGTGCATCGATCACTCCACTTCAGATATTCCAGGTTCAGAGCGCCCTCATGGTTCATCATGTTCGGAAAGGTGCGCTGCCATCCGGTCGGCTTCCAGATACCGTGAAAATGGATCAGGATATGATGCCGAGCCGCCGCCTGCAGAATCTCTTCCGCGAACTCCACCGTCTCCTGATCGTCATGGTCGAAGAAATCCACCATCATACCGCTCCAGCCAAACCGCTCGAAAGCAGCGAACGCCTCCTCGACACGCCCGCGCAGCGCCGCCTGATGAACCCATGTCCAGAGACGAACCCCCTTCGAATCAGCATACTTTCGAATAGCGGGCAGGTCCAGATCTGCACGCACCTGCGTAACATCTGTGTCCGGACCGGGAACCACTCCCTCCTTGCTCTGTTTGTACCAGGGAGTATCGGTATTGTCCGCAATCGTAGAGTGAAACGCGATGCCGTTGGCGGCGGCAAAGTCGATGTAACTCTTCTGAGCCTCCATGCTGAAAATCGGCGGTTCGGGCTTGCCGTCTTTAACCACGTTGCCATTCCACCACGCCCATGTCATCTTGCCCGGCTTGATCCAGGAGGTATCGCCAATTGCGTTCGGCTCGTTCAGGCAGTAGAGTGTGTTGGACTCCAGCAGCGCACCGGCCCGATCCCCAACCAGAACCACACGCCAGGGTGTCTCCATCGGCAGAGCGCGTACTACTTTGGTACCATCCGGGCGGGGAGTAAGCTTGCAGACCAGTGTATCGGCTTTGCTGTTCCCGGGATGCATCAGCGACATTCCGGCATAATGACGCAGCGACGCCTCGGTTATCGCCAGATGAGTTCCATCTTCATAAGCAAGTGTCAACGGCATATCCATCAGGGTGTCTGGTTTCACTTCATGGAGAGGCGTTTTATCTACTGTATGTTCGTGGGAGGTTTCGTAGTTTTCCAGGTATTGAACATAGGCGGTGGGATTACCGGAAAGTGTGAAAGAGCTATTTTCGTCGGCAATAGTGATGCGCTCCATGCCGGCCTGTTTCGGGATTTCGTAGCGGAACGCGACGGCGTCATCGTAACATCGAAATTCTACGACCACACGCCTTTTATGCTCATTTTCCAAAGTTATGCGCACAAAATTATAGTTATTTTGTGCGTAATCTGCTTTACCGAACAGTACTCTCATACGTGATCGTTCAGAATGCAAATGACCGCTTACATATCGAGTTCCTGCCAGTAAGTCGCCGTTTCCAGCGACATCAAGACTAAGGCGACAATCAGAGAAAATAGATTTTCCTCGAAACGCCACAGACCAACTAGGGGTTTCAGCAAAACCCGCTAGTGGCATTCTGATTTGTACAACAAGCCGTCCATCGGGAGAACTTAACGTTTCCGGAACATCAGCGTGAGCATCCTCCGCGCCGATTATCGCCAGCCAAACAAACAGAAAGAAGATTGCAGCGGCGCCGAAACGCGCCAGAAGAAAGGAAAGCGACATCGCGATTACTCCATATCAATAGTTCAATCTTATTTTATATTCATAAGGGACATCACAGTCTCTTTTTACCGTGCAGGCATTCCTGATACAGTGCTAGTTCCCGGTCACCTACCTCATATACTCCCATATGTACAATTCTTGCGCTGTATCGTTCAGCATGGTTCGGCTGCCATCAGAATCATTTCTAACATATCAAGCAGAGAATCGGATAGTATTTATATAGAAAAAGGATACATGGAGTGTTTTCAAAATTTCTCACAAGAACTATGTCTCTTTGTCACTTTGTGCCAAACAGCCGCCGTTTCCCAATCCAATGCTTGTTCATGGACGCCCAATTGGTCGCCGCACACGCCAGCGGCACTTCCACGAGATACACAATCTGCAGTTGGTTCCTTGCCACTAAAAGCGAATCGAGTATGTACTCTCCGGCGGGTTGGTAATGATGCCCATGCGGGGCACATTCAAATGACCGCGACACGTCCGTCCGGTCTCCAGGGCTTCAACAAAGTTGAAGCCGTGTTTCTCCGAGCGTTTGTCGGGGGTATACCTCGGCGGTTGCTGCGTCAGTCAGTTGGGAAAGCAGTTATCGAACCAGTTCCTACCTTCCGTACAAACTCTCTTACATATATCTAACAATCTTAATTAGTGAGGCTTCCCACGCCAGTATTCGCGGAAAGCTCGGAGCCTATCCAGCGATTCACGATCTTTTTTACGGTTAGCGGCTTCTTTGCTGGCGATAATATCATCGAGGTGGCATACAGGAAATCCCTCTATTTCCAGATGTTTTATCCAGGCATCAGCGAAAGTTTCAATTCCATCCGGTGCAAATATTAGATCGAGGTCGAATGGTCCATTCTTAAGCTGCACGAAATCGCGTCCACGTTCCAGATCGTTCTCTTGTTCTGGTGTCAGTGCGAATCCGAGTTCTTTAAGAGCGGCCGACAGCGCTCGTCCGTTTGCCACCGACTTTTCGACGAATATATCGGCGTCCTGTGTAGTATCAGGATAGCCGAGGAGTATGGCTCCAGACTTGCCGATGAACAGATAGCGCACCCCATGCAGAGCGAAAGTATCCCTTATCTCCTGAGCCTGTCGATACTCAAACGCGGCCATAGCCCAGCCAATCCGGCAGATTTTCTTCGCACCACTTACGATAGTCCGCCATGGTAGCAAATGAACGATAAGAGGCATCATCCAGCACGGGCTTGTAGGTTTGAATAAAGGCGTAGCGCATACGAATCGCCAGTGGACGACGGGACATTGCCTCAAATTCCGCAAGCCAGTCCGCAGGGATCATACTATTCAATTCTTGTTCCAATTTAAGCTGCCCCCGACAGTAGTCAAAAATTCATTTCCCTCATTATACCCCGATGCTTATGTGCCTATTTGAACATAATTTCGTGGTGCTCCGACTTATGTAATGAGCGGATTACACTTTTCTCTCTATAATTGATTTGCCAGTTTGCTCTAATTACCAGAAGCGATTTTGAATGCGCGAACTCCAGCGTAAATTAATATAATGATCGAAATTGGGCTCAAGATGACACTGTTTAAATACATAATCATTAAACCCAAGCCTGCAGCAACAATCGCACTGACCGCCGCGATAATTCCCGGGCCAGTCCCTTGAAATCCGCCACAGGCTTTCAAAACTGCATATCCCATGATATAACCGATAGCCAGGGTCAAAAATGGAATACGGAAACCCATCGCGACGGACGCGAATCCAAAACCCAAGCCGCAAACAAGAATTAACACAATACCGACTAAAATCGCTATCCCTAGACTTGGTTCGGAAGGGACAGATTTGAGTGCTGTCTGCGAAAAATTGGCGGTTGGTGTGAAGGATTGGTTAGCCGGCATGCCGCCAGTGGACGGCATAAGGGCAGGTGAACTGGCAGCTGGAGCAGTGAGATTAAATTGCGGCATTTGTGCAGAGGCAGTCAGTGGAGGAGCGTTGAGATGAGACTGCGGCATCTGTGTGGAGGAAGTGGCTAGAGGAGCATTCAGGCTGGCAAGCGGCTCAGAAATTGGTGCACCTACAGCTGATGGCTGCGATCTATTCAGCTGGGGAACGGGCATCATAGCGCCTCGAATCCGCTGAATAGCTTCTGTGGCCTTGGGATAGCTGGGCTGCAGCTGGACTGCCTGCTGAAATACAGTAACCGCCTGTTCCAGCCAACCTGCATGTTCCAATGCTACACCCAGGTTGAAACGAGCCTGCGCATTGGAAGGCTGCAACGTGACTGCCTGAGTCAGCAAACGCACCGAGTCGTCGTGCCTTTGAGCTTGCCCGTAAGCTCCACCGAGATATAGGCATGTCTCATAATCGTTTGGATCGGCGTTGAAGGCGAGTTCGAGTGAGGCAATGGCTGCTGCCAAATTACCCTGAGTGAAGGCTGCCAGGCCGGCATCTTTTTCTGCTGACATCAGTTTCTCCCATCGTTAGTATCTCATGTCTCCGCCTGGTCTATGTGTTCATATTGACGTCAGCGCGAACTGTATTTCTTCTTCAGCAATTCATGTTCCTTCTATATTTTGACCCGTTAATTGGCAGTTTTTCCAAAATTGAGAACCATTTTTGCGAATGAAACGAGTTCGAGAAGACAGGGAAGCTATATGCACGAACGTATCCACTTTATACACACCGATAGACGCGCTGTTCGCATCACCCTGAATGCTCACCAGCAGCTCCGAACACTATTTATAATCGAAATGTCGACCTCAATTTTGATCTGCCGATACACCATCCTATCCTCTCAATGGATACCGGCCTGCTCACAGGGTACATGACAAGAGTCCAGTGCAATTTCTGTTCTGCCGTTCCCATAAATTGATCAAAATTTTTGAGCCGCATTGATTATCACAGCACGATCTTCGAACGATAATGAGAAGGGAATTCAACCTTGCAAGCAGAAAGTGCCAAACATGAAAATACGCGCTTACAATCCATTAACTGACAGTGACCAAGCCTATAGAATCCATTTTGAGATCGGCTGGGCGGATAAAGACGATAAAGATAGAACGCTTCGTTTCATCGAAGCTGGAACCTCCTGGGTCTCAGAAATCAATAACGAAGTCGAATGTGTTGTCAGTACGCTGCCTGGTACCATGCGCTGGATGACAGAAGATATACCTCTCGGAGCGGTGGCGGGAGTTACTGTTAGCCGCGTAGCTCGTAAACAGGGGCTTGCTTCCCGGGTGACTGCGCGCGCTATCGCTGAGACTGCTAAAAACGGAGCGCTGCTTTCCGGCCTCGGTATGTTCGAGCAGGGATTCTATAATAATCTCGGCTTCGGCAGCGGCGGATACGAGCATCATCACGCATTCGATCCCCTCCATCTCAATGTGAAGGGT
>JBBRDM010000235.1:0-5872 GCA_038203935.1 Chthonomonadales bacterium | reverse complement strand
CACAGCAGGAAGTATTCAAACCGCTGGGGATGACTCACAGCACTTATGTGTGGTCGCCTTCGCTAAATGATATTCTCGTGACAGGTTATAATGGAGCTGAAACGGTTCAGAGGGTAGATGATCCCGCTGCATTCTCGGCATCGAGCCTGCTGACAACTGCCCATGACTATGCCCGATTCGTGATCGCCATGATGGAAGGCCGCGGCCTTCTCAAAGATTCAGCTCAAATGATGCTCACAGCTCAAATTCAGGCGCCGAAAAAAGACATCGATTCCGGAATCGCGTGGGGTTTGGGATTCGGGCTGGAAGAGAGCGATGCCGGAGAGTATTTCTGGCACTGGGGAGATAATGGCGGATTTAAGTGTTTCGTGATCGCCAGCCAACCAAAACGCGAGGGCATGGTATATTTCACTAACACACAGTATGGACTTTCGATAGCGGCGGCGTTGACAGCTGCTATTATCGGCGGAAATCATCCCTCCATCAAATGGATCGGATACGATCAATTCGATTCGCCAAAAGTCGCCGCCAGAAAAGAGCTGTATCACGTCTATCTAGAACAAGGAGCCGATGCAGGACTGGCGTACTACTTCGAAATGAGAAATAAATTTCCCGAAATAGTGAACGAGGATTTTACAAATAGCTTCGGATTCTATTTGCAGGGACATAAAATGCCGGATGCTGCTACTGCAATATGGGAAGAAAATGCCAGAAACTATCCCCAGTCTATTAATCCCTACTCTACTCTCGGCTGGAACTATATCTATGCAGATAAGGTGGAATTGGCTCTCGAAAATATGGAGAAAGCGTATGCGCTGGATACTACAGATACACAGCGGCTTCAACATATTACATGGCTGCGCGAGTACCTTCAGATCAAACAACAGCCTGCGGAGGTTCCTGGCGAGCTATTGAGGAAATATGCCGGTAAATTTAAGAAACGAGTGATCACATTCGATCAGGCCGTATTATATTGTGAAATAACCGAGACCGGTAAAATCTATCCGTTAATTCCTTTTTCCGAAAACACATTTGCTATCGATGGCATGGTCTGGGAGCGGCTCATTTTTAATGTTGGCGAATCAACACATCAAGATACACTCACACTCTCCTTCATTGAAGACCGAAAAGAGGAATTGAACCGGGACGCGTAGATCCATTCATCTCAGAGTGTCCCAATTACTACGGCGTGATGCTGCCTAAGAGGATAAGCCAGTCAAAATCTGACAGGAAAATATATACTCGCATCTAAAGAGGATATAGAATTCCGCAGATTACTATGCAGGCAGTATCACCAGTTAATTGGAATTGCAATCCATAAAATGTCCCAAATCCTCTTATTCAAGAATGATATACATCGCGTTTTCTGGCAGCTGTAAGGTGAACTTGCCGTTAGCGTGGTTTCCTGTAATTACTTTGACTGGAAATCCCGCTACATCGAGCAGAGTTGCCTTTTTCAAAGTGGAGTTATTCACCGTTAATACTGCTTGTGTGTTCTCGATCAGCCAGGGCATCGTTCCGGTATTGATGATCTCGTAGCCCTGGAATGTCTGCTTGCCGTCATTACTCTTAAAATCTGCGGGCTTTGTCTGCCAGCCGGTCGGGCGCACGTACGTTCCAACCTGTACCAGAATTTTACTGGAAGACCGCAGCGGTTTATCATCCATCGCCACCACTGCTATAGTCGCGTATCCATTGCCTGAATGCAGCGTGATATCGCTGAGTGCAATATCCCCGGCCTTCTTTAGAAAACCGCTTGCCCCCTGAACTTTCGGCGCATCGACCGTAAATAGGCCGCTGCCATAGTACAGCTTTAGCTCGTTCGTTTCGCTTTTTATAATCTTGTTTTTTCGATCGATGAATGGTGTAAAGTCGATCGTTTTAGTTTTTGCCGGATTGCCGCCGTATTTTACCTCGACCGGCCCCACTAGAAATGCCAGCGGATCTGCGCCCTTCTGCACATTCGACTGCTCGCGTGAACTGCCGGTATCACGGTTCGGATCGAAAGTTCTATCTTCCGCGACAAAAGGTATGTCTCGCTGCCAGAGACTCTGCAGAGTGCGTTCTTCATGTATAACAGGCGCGCCGTGTTTCACATAACCCAGTCGATACATCAGGGCAGCGGCGGGAAAGCTGCCGATCTGTGAGGGCGTGGAGATGGTCCATTTATGCATAGGATGCTGTCCCTGCAGATTGAGGAAGGTAAAATATGGTTCCGGCTCGTACTCCGGGGTGCTGCCGGCCGCGAACCAGTAGAAGGTATCGACGCCGGTTAGCGACTCATAGGCTGCAATCATAAAGGATCCTTCCGACTGATAGCCTTCAGGATTTGTCCAGGAGCTTTCCGTGATGATCATCGGATGTCCCGCGACCTGCTTGAGGTTCGTTGGAAGCGAGCGAGGATCAAGAGTGGCGGAGTTATTGGTAAAGTGGTGGCCCGGATCGATCCTCCATCCGTCGTTCTCACCGGTATGAACTCCGCCAGTATATTTATTGACCGCCAGCACGTCGGCTGCCGTGTAGGTCCAGCGCTCGACATCGTTCAGTTTTATCGGGTCGGCGGTGATCCAGTTGGAGGCATTAATAAGCTGTTTGCAACCGAGTGTATTATGGTAGTAGTCCGCGATGTCGGCATAGAATTTGCGCTGCGTAGTCGCATAGAACTCCAGTTCATCTGATACCCGCTTCGCCATGCCTCCGGTTTGCGGCTGAGTCATCTGGTAGACATTGAAAAGTCCGACGATGCCATGGGCGAAGTCATCCTTGTCGTTTCCTACTCCCTCCCATGCCTGTTTCATTTTGCCGAGAGAGCCATATTTCTGCACGAGCCATTGCCCAAATTTGATTCCCAGCTGCCTCTGCTGTTCTGGATGCATCCCTTGCATTGTCCAAAACAGCAGGCTGTCTTCATTCTGAACCTGGATGATTCCGACCGCCGGATCCTGAGCCAGCGGAATTCCTGTGTAAGGATTTTTGCTCGCGTAGAGCGCTTTCACCCAGGCCTTATAGCCCTTCTGCAGATTCGCATCGAAGAAGAGCAGCCCCCACAGATCCGTCGTTCCGGTGTAGCCGACGATATTCCAATTGGTGGCTGGCTTACTCGTAGCCCAATACGGCGATATGGTGCAGTAGATGCCCTCTTTTTTCATCGCTGCGACACATCGCCAGATACCGTCTATCTCTTTTTCATTGAAGTCCGTTACCTGGGAATCTTTGGCCTCCGAGTTAATCTGCGTATGCAGTCGCACCATATTGACGCCCATCTTCGCCAGAAACCTCGCATGCTTCGCCATGTCCTCAGGAGACTGCCGATAGATATCCGTCACCACTGCCCAGAAGCGCACCGGTTTTCCATTGGCAAGCGTGAAGCCATTTCCATCAGGGCTCAATTTTACGAAACCAGATTCACCAGCGGTCGTTTCGTTCAGATAACGCAGGTCCAGCGCCGCACCAGGTTTGAGTGCGTCTTGCGGGTAATTGAATGCCCAGGTTCCCGTGCTCAATCCTTCCTGAGTGCATCCTGGCAAGGCGATACTAATAGTGCTGAGCAGCATTATCAATCTAATAAGCGCTGTCAAGGCGCTGTTACAAGTCTGTCGTTGACTTTTCACGTGAAACATTTCGTTACCCTCAATACCATTTTTTGTAAATCAACCAAGCTAACAAAGCTCATAAATGACCTGCCGGCGTACTGAAAGATTCTCCGCAGGCTGAAGAATCCATAGTTGGATGGAAAACGAAACATAAACGTCTGTATTTTATGATGGAATCAATTTCCCGCGTCCTCTTAACCGACAATGAATAATTTAGATAATCTTGATTCTAACCAACACGATACTGATTAACCACGTCATCATCGAGTTCGATACCGAGGCCGGGGCCATCCGGAACAGTAACCCAGCCATCGATGGCGCGCAATGGATTTCTGAGCAGGCCTGTTCCAGTCAGAGCAGTAGCAAGCGGAGATTCTTCGACGGTGTACTCCAGAAGCGAACCGTTCGGAATGGAGGCTACCCAGTGAGCACTGGCCGCGAGAAGCACTCCGGTGCTGAATGCGTGTGGTATGCATGGTTTATTCCGCTGATGCGCCATCTGCGCGATTCGCCGGCTCTCGGTGAGGCCGCCTGCACGGCTGATATCCACCTGAACCACATCAATTTTGCCTTTATCCATAAGTTCACCATAGCCCCAGCAGGTCGATTCCTCTTCTCCGGCTGCAATGCGGGTGTCCACCGCGTCTGCCAGGCGGCCATAGCCTTCTATATCGTCAGGTGGAAGCGGCTCCTCAATCCAGTAGAGGCCGAACTCTTCGAATCGCCGCGCTCGAGAGATAGCGGTCGTCGAATCCCAGCAAAGTCCGATATCGATCATCAGGTCGTTCTCAGGGCCGACACCTCGACGGGCAGCTGAAATCAGATCGCAATCCTGTTTTTCATTTTGTCCCAGCAGGCCCCAACCGAATTTGAATGCAGTAAATCCCGCATCCCGCAGTTTCCTTCCATCCTCTTCTGCTTCCGCTGAGGTATTCGGCATCAGCTGACTGGAGTACGCCTGAATTCGTTTGCGATAGGCTCCGCCAAGCAGCTGGCAGACCGGCAGGCCAGTTGATTTTCCCAGCAGATCCCACAGTGCGATATCAGCGCCGCTGATGGCATGGATAGCCGCGCTTCGCCGCCCGAAGTAGATGGTTCCACGATACATTTTCTCCCAAAGCCGCTCCACATCACGCGGATCTTCGCCCAGCAGCAGCAGGCGCAGCCCGCTGGAAAGGGTGTGTGAATAAGGTGCATCGAATATCGCTTTTATCACTTCCGGAGAAGAATCCACCTCTCCGATTCCAACTAGCCCGGTATCGGTATGAATTTTAACCAGGAGCGCATCCTGAGTTCCATTGCACTCTTCTGCAATCTGCGGCAGACGCAGAATCAGCGTTTCTACTTCGGTTATTTTCAATCTAGGGTCTCTTTTCGCACAAAAATTTTACAAATGTTGTTATCGACTGTAAGATAGTTCAAAATCTAATATACCCTGAAAAAATTGGAGTGTAAATTATGGAACTGTTAGGAAAAGTAGCTATTGTTACTGGCGGAGCATCCGGTATAGGCCGCGCAGCGAGCAGAAAGTTTGCAGAAGCCGGAGCAAAAGTAGTTGCAGCAGATATTGATGAGGCTGGAGGGCAATTAACAGCTGAGAAGATTGGAGAGAACGCCATTTTTGTTCGAACCGATGTCTCGTCTGCTGCAGATGCAGAACAGTTGGCATCGGCATGTCTATCAAAATTCGGCAGAATCGATATTCTTTATAATAATGCGGCCGCAACCGTTCTATGTAACGAAAAAGACCGTCCGGTACACGAACTGGATGAGTGGGTCTGGGATAAAATGATCAACGTATGCCTGAAAGGAGTATACCTCTGCAGCAAATACGCTTTACCGGCTATGATCGAGCAGAAAAGTGGAGTAATCATCAACACCTCCAGCATCGATGCGCTGGTTGCGGAGCCGGGCTACGACAGCTATACAGCAGCCAAGGGAGGTGTTATCTCGATGAGCCGATCCATGGCTGCCGAATATGCGCGATATGGCATACGCGTCAATGTAATCTCGCCTGGCTATGTCATCACGGAATGCCAGCAGTGGTACCACGATGATCCGGTCGCGCGAGCCCAGGCCGACTCTATGCACCTTACTCGAATCGGACAACCGGAAGATATTGCTGAGATGGCGCTTTTCCTTGCTTCTGACCGCGCGGCCTTCATAACAGGAGCGCTTATACCCGTTGACGGTGGTTTTACAGCCTTTAAAGGGATGCTTAGTAGATTTACTCCCGAATCTTAAGCAAAAGTATGGAAATATAGTATCAAGCAGCCATA
>JBBRDM010000234.1:0-6045 GCA_038203935.1 Chthonomonadales bacterium | reverse complement strand
CCAAAATCGGCCTGACATTCGCTCTGGGGTTACGAACTTTTGTAAGGCAGGACCCAGATGTTATTCTGGTTGGTGAGATTCGAGATCAAGAGACAGCTGAGATGGCCGTGCAAGCATCGCTTACGGGTCATTTGATGCTTTCAACACTGCATACGAACAGCGCCATCGGAACTATTGCTCGCCTGGCCAATCTGGGTGTCGATCCTTTTTTGATTGCACAGTCGCTCTCCGGAGTAGTCTCCCAGAGACTGGCCGCGAAAATCTGTGTACACTGTGCCGAGAGTTATCAGCCCGATAGTGCAGCTCTGAATTCAATAGGCATTCCTATGGATGAGGCTGGCAGTAATCTCTTCAAACGAGGAAGAGGATGCCGAACTTGCCATAATCGGGGGTATCTGGGGCGAATTGGCCTCTACGAAGTATTGGTTATATCCGAGGAGATTCGCCGGCTGATCATGCGCGGTGCGAACGAAGAAGAGCTCTATACAGCGGCGATTAAAAATGGCATGATATCCCTGCAGGCAAGCGCTATGCAGGCTGTGCGCGCCGGGATTATGACTCCAGAAGAGATGGGCCGTGTGGTGCTGGCAAAGGAGATAGCCTAGATGCCAATCTTCAGTTATGTCGCACGAGACGGCCAGGGGCATCTTGTCAATGAAACGATTACATTTCGAGATGAAATCGCTCTCAGGCTGCATCTCCGCAAAAATGAACTCTATCTGGTGAGTATTGAGCAGCGGCGGCAAAAGCGTCCGCTTGCCGAATTTGGCAGATCTGTCGGCCTCAGGGACATCATCCTGATGAGCCGCCAGCTGCGAACCATTGTGAAAGCGGGAATTCCGCTCGTTGTCGGGCTTGATGCCGTCACAGCACAGACGATTAACAAAAAGCTTTCGAAGGTACTGGGGGAAGTGACTACAGCAGTCGGAAATGGAGCGCGTTTCGCAGACACATTAGAGCTCTATCCACATATTTTTTCGAAGCTGCTGATTGCCCTCATTCGCAGCGGCGAAGAGAGCGGCCGACTGCCTGAAGCGCTTGACGAGGCTTCACGACAGATGGAGCAGCAGCTCTCGATGCGACAGAAGATCACCAGCGCGATGATTTATCCTTGCTTTACTCTGCTGGTGACCATCGGAATGCTTACCGTGATGATGATTTGGATCGTTCCTACCTTTGCGAAGATGTATACGGATCTGCATGCTGTGCTTCCTTCGATTACTCTTTCTCTGGTGTGGATAAGCGATAGAATCATTCATCAGGGGTGGATCGTTATTGTACTCGCTGCCACCGCTATCTACGCCCTCATTCGTTATCAGCAAACTCCGAAAGGAAGATATCATATCGATGATTTGAGGCTTAAAATCCCCTTCCTGGGGACGCTTTTCTTAAAATCTGCATCAGCAAATTTAACCGGCAGTCTTTCTGGACTGCTTTCCAGCGGAGTTCCCTTGCTGTTAGCGTTGAATACAGCGTCTGATGTTTCCGGGAACGAAGTGATTGGCGCTGCAGCCAGAGAAGCCGCCCTAAAGGTAACGGATGGAAGAAAGCTCTCGGATGAGCTGGAGCGAAGCGGAAAGTTTCCAATTATGGTCATCAGAATGACAGCAATAGCGGAGGATGTGGGAACGCTCCCTGAGGTGCTTCGTGAAATATCGCTGTCCTATATTGAAGATGTGGACTATGCTGCAAAAAGCATCATCAGCCTTATAGAGCCAGTTATGATTTTGACCGTCGGGTTTGTGGTTGGATTTATTCTGCTCGCTCTCTATTACCCTATTTTCAATCTTGGAAATGTGTTTGTCGACGGTTCCTAAATGTGCTTTTTGCACGAAAATTTCATCTTAAAATTAACTGGTGAGATGAGATAATGCACCGTAAGGAATAAAGGAAAGACTTAAATGAAAATGATTTGTAAAAAGAATACTGCTGGTTTCAGCCTTGTAGAACTCCTCGCCGTAGTACTCGTGTTAGCGATACTCTCTGCGGTTGCAGTTCCAATGTACACGGGTCAGCGCAAATCTGCAGCAGGACGCGCATGTAAAGCCAACCTGACAGCAATTTCATCCTCACTCACATCCTACGCGCTCAGAAACAATGCTTATCCTGCGACTTTGAAAAGTCTTGTTGGAGCCAGTGAAGGTCTGGTCGAGATACCAAAATGCCCACTGGACGGCTCGGCGTATACCTATTCGTTATCCAATGGCGCTGCGAAATTAAACTGCCCGAACGCGAAACTGCATGTTGGCTACCCGGATAAAGCTGCCACTGCCTGGCAGAAAACACTGCCTGCTCCAGCAGCAGACACCCTTCCGTAGGATTTGGTTCTTGAATACTCAGCTCGCTGATTATTCGAGGCATTGGAGATGCGCATGCAAAAGATCCAGAATCGCGATGCAGTTTCTCGTTCCCATTCTGGGCAGGCGTTGATCGTCGTTCTGGCTATTGTGCTTTGCCTGATGCTGCTGGCAGCTTCTGTCCAGATTCAAGTAGTCGCTCAGCTGGCTGCATCAAAAAAAGAACGTGATTACGAACGCGCGCTGCAGATGGCGGAGGCTGGAGCAAATGCATATCTCTACGAGCTGTCACATGGTTTTATGAATACAACTTATCCATTTATGCCGCCATGGACTGCCTTGCAGGCGAATGTTAATCGAGACAAATTCCCACTATCCTGCGAAGTATTCAAGCAGAGAGCCCTATCAGGTAGTTATAAGATCACGCACTACTCCACCAGTAGTCAGCAGGGCTATTTTGTGGGCCATACCGCACTCACTAACAGCGGAGTAACGGTAATTGCGTATGGCTGGAGCAACGGAGTAGTGCGAAGAGTACAAATACAAGCTTCGGCGCTCAGCATTTTCGACTGGGCCGCTCTATATGGCTTAGATTCCAATCCAGAATCTTACTGTATTAAGTTTGATGCGGCATCCAGCGTAGTTGGGGCATTAGGTGGCGAAGGACTGATTTATTTTAATGGTACGCATCTTTATGATGGCCCGCTGCGAATGGCCGCATCAGGCACGTCCGCAAGCGTCATGCCAGCCATTCAACAGTCAGGGAATAACATCCCGCCTGGACATGCAGGTACAGGAAAACTTGCAAATCCCTTGACCCATAACTACGCAATGACTATAAGTATGCCGCCCGCAGATCAAGCAGCCAATATGCATGTTCAAGCGGCAAAAAATATTATCTCTGCAATGGGAGTAGAGTATTTTCGAACACACAATAACAACGATACCGGGCTGCGCTATCTTGTGAAAAACAGCTCGTCTGGCATGGTGCGAGAACTTTCGGGATCCTATACCGTTATGAACAGTGGCCAGGACTATCCCCTCTCCGGATATCCTGCCGGGCAGAGTAAAAATTATCGGCTGGACAGACAGTTTCAGCCGTCCAATGACACACTCACGCATCTTGGGATGGCCGCAGGAGAGAGCTATCTGGGACTACATATATACCCGGGAGACTATTTTTTTGAGCAGATAAATATGGCCGGCACTGACAATTTGATAGTGCGTTCCTTACGTAATTCTGAACGACCTACAATTAAAACGCGCATGCTGAGGATTAGTGGAGACCCTGCTAATCCGAATCCTGGCAGTGCGGCAGACAATACCGTTCGAATCTGGATAGGAAAAAGTCAAATTGGAGCAGATCCCGCATCGGTCATCGAATCCAGTATTCTACTGGAGTATCCGGCATTTGCGTCGAGATTTAAAATTTATACTGCCTCGCAGGGAGCGATACACATTGAAAGCAGTCCGCTGAATCCAGCTGCGATACTAAGCGCAGAAATACTCGCGCTAAATGTAGATTCGAGCGGAAATCGGTATGGCCGTACCGTTTTCAATAACAGCTGCAATTTTACCGGTTCTATTATAAGCTGGCAGATCGAAATTGCGGCGGGCTGCACGATCACCAAGCAGAGTGTCGAACCGGGTCAAATTAATGAACTGCTCACTTACAACTCAACCGAATGGAAAGAGCTTCCGTGAGCCGCCTGCGCGTATCAAACGCATTTACCTATCTGGAAATACTGACAGCCATCATTTTACTATCGATTGCAGCCAGTACTGCCGTGGCAGGCTGGAGCCTGGCTATAAGCGCGGTTTCTACAAAAAGAACTACGGAAATGGCGCTGTATATCGGCGTCCATGAAATGGAAAGACTGAAAGCAAAAAGATTTCTCACCATGAACGATACTATTGCTATTCAAAACTATGATAAATATGGTGATCCAGTAACGGCACCTGATCCAAATGGGTATCTGTCGAAAGCCTGGAGCAGCGTTTTGATTAATCGAGACGGTAAGAATAATTCAGAGGATTTGCGGGAACTGCATGTGGATGTTTGGAACAGCCTGCAATCTAAGAAGTATGAGTCAATGCAGACTCTGATCACATTTGGCGGAATGTAGATGCGAAGAGTACGATTCCCGTTCTCTGCCGAAAATAAGTACGCAGATTTACGGCCAAATCAAAAATATAGTAAACGCAGCAGAAGAACTCATCGTGCAGTATCGCTTGTGGAACTTCTGGTCTCGACCTTAATATTTACATTCGTTTTGACTGCAGCCGTTTCATTATACAGCGCTGGAAATGTGCAGCAGAATCGGGCTCGATACTACAGTCAGGCTCAGACAGATTTACGTTTAATTCTTCGCACTGCATCGCGCACTATACGCCATGCCTATGGTGTGGTTTCATCGAGTACGGAGAGCAGGTTTCCATCCGGATCTAAAAGCAGTTCACAGGATCAGATCATTGTGCGTGTTCCGGAACCAGCGAGAGCAAAAAAAAATAGTATTGAAATTCGCTTCTATGTTTTAGACGGTGCCTTCTATGCCCAGCGATCTGACGAAGCTGCTCCCGGTACTAAATTTGCCGAGGGAGTCAAAAGCCTGAAAGTGAACTACTTCCGTTCAACTGGAAGTTTCCGCAACTCTGCAGACAACGCACCCGCAACTGCAACAGAGGCACAGTTGAATATTCAAAACACCGTGGGAAATGTTTCATCAGGCGCGGCAGCATATATCGCTTTTAGAAATGCCGACATCGGATTATAAACGTTTAAAGTTGAGTGAAAACCGGGCAATAATTTGTATTATTACTGATAAGCTCAAGAGATGGTGAGTATTCATGGCTATCCATTCACAGAATAATTCCGCAATCAGCCTTTTTATATCTTCTACCAATATAGTCGCTGCTCAAGCACGATCCACCACGGAAGGTATTCAGGTGACTGCGTTAGGCGCAATAGAGACACCGGAAGGAGCAGTCAGCGGCGCATTCGTAAAATCGCCCTCCAGGACGGCGCAGGCCATAAAATCTTTATGGCAGGATCTGGAGCTTTCCAGCAGAAGCGTTACTATCGTGATATCGCAGAATGACTTTTCACTGCGTGCACTGCGGCTGCCGGAGGCTCCCTATTCGGAACGAAGAGCGCTGGTTAGAGGCGAGCTGGAACAGCTTTCTATGATTCCAATCGGATCTGGTGGATTTGATTTTTTATGGCTGTCCTCAAGCGAGCGAAATGGTGCTCCTGCCGAAGTTACCGCCTACTATATCAGTGATGAAGTGATAGACAGCCTGCGGGACACTTTATCAAGAGCCGGCCTTCGTTTGAAAGGCATCGAGCCGGAATCACTCTCGATGCTGCGCGCTCATCTTTCACTTCAGATGGTCAGACAACCCAGCGCGTTGCTTTGTCCTGCAAAAATAAATTCTGACTTCCTGTTTCATGATGGGGATAACGTACGCCATATACGTAGAATTCCAGCAGGCTGGGCAGACCTTGCTTCAAACACTCCGTCTTCTGAAACGGATGAGTCTCCAACACAAATTGTTGAAAGCACCGCGCAGAGTACAGCAGATTATTCCGCTGTCGATTTGCTGAAATCAATATATCATATAAACACGGTAATTGGGGAAACTGAGGAAAATGAAGCACAAAATAGTTGGAGTCCTCTCCCGAATCCGCTAAAAGTCCTCGAAGCGCCCGATGTTATGCCCAGAGGGACGTTTCTCGCCTCTGAAGTGG
>JBBRDM010000233.1:0-6126 GCA_038203935.1 Chthonomonadales bacterium | reverse complement strand
GGGCTTCAGCAGTTGGTTGTGCGCTGTGAAAACGGAGGGTATGCCTGCAGCAGAGGCAGCTATCACGCCGATGAGAGCGCCTCTGATGCCGTGCGCATGCACGATATCAACTCGCCCTCTAATTTCCTTGCTGAGTTTTTTGATAGTTTTGAGGTCATTGACTGGGTTCGTGTGTGAACCAATTTCGCACGAAATTTGAGTAACCGTTGAATCCATTTTGCTTAAAAAATGAGCCGGCGCCGCAATGATGGGATCATACTGCGCGCGGTCTATATTTTTTAGAAGCGTTTCAATATGGCGGAGCATTCCCCCTTCTGCGGGACGGACTACCATTAAAATTTTAATCAAGGATAGGTCTCATTCATCGTGTCTGGTTATCTGGGTACCGGAATGGATTGAAGGATACTTTGCAGGATGCGATCCGGAGTGAATCCCTCAATTTCTGATTCCGGCCTAATGAGCAGTCTATGGCGCAAAACAGGAAGAGTAATAGACTTCACATCATCCGGAGTGACGAAATCCCGCCCGCGAATAGCGGCAATTGCTTTTGAAGCAAGCAGAAGAGTGATCGCTGCGCGGGGACTTGCGCCCAGTGTCAGATGCAGATTCTCTCGTGTAGTTCGCGCGATCTGTATAATATATTTCTGTACATCGATACTCACTTGCACGCGATCGACTTCCGCTTTATAATTTGCCAGTTCATCGCCTGATAATACAGGCTGGATGTCCACCGTGTTTAAATCTTGTGATCGAAATCCACCCTGAACCCGGCTTAATATGCTCTCCTCTTCCTGAAGTTCTGGATAATCGATGATTATTTTGAGCATAAATCTGTCCAGTTGGGCTTCCGGCAGAGGATAAGTTCCCTCATACTCTATAGGGTTTTGCGTCGCGCACACCAAAAAAGGCTCCGGGAGATCATGGGTAATACCGTCGATAGTCACTCTGCGCTCTTCCATCGCTTCCAGCAGGGCTGACTGAGTTTTGGGAGGAGTTCGATTTATCTCATCCGCGAGGATTAGACCGGCGAATATGGGGCCTTTTTTGAGGTGAAACTCCTGGTCCCGCGGATCGAAAATGCTGGTTCCCAGTATATCTGAAGGCATCAAATCCGGAGTGAACTGCACGCGTGAGAACGACACATTAAAAATGCGTGATAATGCTCGAACTGAGAGTGTTTTTGCAGTTCCGGGAACTCCTTCAAGCAGGACATGCCCGCCAGCAAGTATTGCCGTAACCAGCAGTTCTACTAGCTGCTCCTGCCCAACCACAGCCTTGTGCAGTTCATTTTTAATTCGCGCTGCTAGCTGGGCTACCTTCGGAGATTCAGGTGTCTGGATTTCCGAAGGCTCTTCCGTTTCAAATTCTATTGGCACTCCGATTGGCACTCCGAATGTATCGGACAAATTATAATCTCCTCTGAATGGCTTCCATGGATCTACATAGTGTCATTAATTCCGTTTCCGATATTCTGACCCCTGCCTCTACTTCCTCGCATCGGGTAAGGATTGCAGATAACTGCGCTGGATCAAAGCCTGTGTGCCGGGCAGATTCCTCTACTAGCCTGGTCTTTGGAACATCGTGGGTTAAGTGACACGCTTTTTCTATATCCCTCACAAACTGTGAGTAAATCGGCAGCAGTGCTACATCCGCTGCACGCGCTCTACGAATAAATCGCGACATAGCCTGGACATATTCGCTGCTCGGTCGGAATTCCGGCGATGACGTAATCTGCGGCTTCCCAAATCTTTTGTTACCGTTATAAACCAGCAGGCACATCCATATTGCGAACTGCCAGAAGGCCCATCGCAGCGGTTTCGGCGCCGCATTTAGAATACCTGCAGCCTGGCCTTCCCGCTTGAAACCGATATCGTGATGATACTCATCAAAAAGAATTTTTTGATTTTTTCCGGAAGCTATGCTCGCAATATTTACCAGGAAAAGTGCATTGTCGACTTTTTGGATGCCTTCGTTAGTGGCCAGGCTTGCGGCAGCGGCAACTATAAGCTGACCTTTCCCGAAAGTCTTGTGCATAATCTGTACACCACCCCTATCTTTTGCATCGATGCTATATCCCGCCGTCGCCGCAGGAGCTAATCGAACATCACTTTTGATTTGAAGCATATGCACCTGGTTGAAATAGGGGCTGGCAGATGATTTTATTGGGATATCGCTGATTTTATTATCCCCGGGAATGACTGCAACCGCTCCGAATACCGTATCTGCCGGATCCGCTGGCCGAGCCGGGCCAGTTACAAGATAAAGTACAGATCCGCCCTGTTTCACCCAGTGATTGAGTGAAGAAATTTCTCCCACTTCCACGTTGCGGGTAAATGGTTCGATCATCACCAGCAGACCCGTATCGGAGGAGAGTGCATCCCAGTTTGTTTCAAGAGGCGCAGCGCTGAAACCCTGGCTTTGCAATAGAAGGGATAAAGCGCGTACCCCATTCGATTTCACATTAAATGACGTAGGAGCGGCCACGCTTGCAAATTCCTGTCCGCGTTTCTCAAACTGATAGGCGCTGATAAGAAAAATGGAAAATAACAGGATGAGGAGCCCCAGCTGTTTTTCACTTTTAACGCCGGCTTTACCCCTCATACTGCTGCCTCTTCAGAATTAGCATCCCTGTTTTCGTCAGGTGCAGCGGAATTTTTTCTGGTTATGGCTGGCAAGGATCTAAGCAGAGAAGAAATATTTGAGGTGTAGGTTCGCGATATCTCAAAATCTTCTTTGCTGACAAATTTTTGTCCATACCATTTTCTATCGAACAGTTCTGTTAATGGGAAAAATGGGGCTGCCACTTCAGAGTAATTCAGAAGTTTAAGCTGAGCAGTATACTCTCCATTGGTACGAGATTTTCGATATTCAACCACCCCAGCATTGTTGAGTCGAATCAAAGCGGTATAGTAAATGGCATGCAGCGCTTCTTTGTATTTCGAGCTGGCTGCTAGCTTTTCGGCTTGAATCTCCAAATCATCCGGATCTTCAAAATGCTCCATTGATTCATTTACGATTGAGAATGAAGGTGTATTATCAGATTTAATTTCAAGCGCTGCATTCTTGAAATTCACTACCAGACGGTAAATAATATAAATTCCTATCATCACAAAGATGGTGATAAGCACCCATTGTATTCCTGCACTGCCGCCACCAAATAGTTTGGAGGAGAAGATGGTTCGAAATATTTCTTTCAACCATCGCCAAAACACGTCCCATTTTTCTGAAATCCATTTCCAGGCTTGAGTAACTGCATTTTGCTCTGGTTTCGAAACCTGAAACTCTGAGGATGAGAGTATTTTGTTTAGCTGATCTTTCACCTGAGCGGGATCAGGACTATTTGCAGCCTGAGCCAAAGCCGGCATTTGAGAATGGCAAAAAACTGGTATTAAGACGATCACAAAGTGAATAAATCGGCATCTGAAAAGTTTCAATCTGTTTTCTCCTCAGCCTGCTCAAGGATGGATTGATCTTTGGAGACTGCTGGAGATTCGGAAGATTGCGGCATCGGTGGGATTACATAAGGAGATATGCGTACCGCATTATTTAGCATCGATGTTTGTGGTGCATGTGTTATCACTGGCAGCGATGGGAGTACTGGCGGCACTCGTAACGACGGATACACTGAATTAACTGGAGCAGATTCTCTGAATTCATATTGCGGAAGCTCTTCTGCCAGCCTGTAAATATCTAATGCCTCATTTTTTGCACGGTAGTTGAAATATAGCAGTGTTAGAAAGATCATCCAGTAAGGCTGGAAGAAAAGAAAAATAAACGTGGAAAGAGCGATCTGCACGACATATTCTGCTCCTGCCGTCAAATGCAGCAGATTGGTGATGCTGTCGATTGAAAAGAGAAGCAGCAGGAGCAGGCCGTAAGTAATTAAAGGCAGTGAAAGCGCAGCAAGCCAGCTCTGGCGAAATAGTGACCGTTCGATTAACTGGTTGTTTCGGACTGGGATTTTAGTGACCGGCTGGCCTTCCAGCACAATAAGCGGTGTGGTGAAAAGATACCAGCGCGCAGCCATTGCAGATCCGCAGAGATAGGGAACCAATATCATGAGCAGCAGCATCAGAATGGCAGCAATATCAGGAAGATTACCTCGAAAAGCGATTGCAATTACAGTAAATAGAATGCTGATTACAACCAGGCTTGTAACCACGATTCCGATAAATCCCAGAGCAGTGATCGACCAGGAAATTATAAGTTTCATGTAATACCGGCGGCATGCTCGGAATGCATCCCGGAGCACTGCGGGTTTTCCATGATAAATTCTGCTGATATAAATGCAGACGGGACCGCTCAGAAGGGTCATACAAAGCAGTGCAGCAAGTCCGGGGACTGCATACTGCGGCACTCCGGTAAATAGAAAACCGAATACCAGCGTCAGCCCATTCATAATATCCGGAGTTTGTGCTGCATCCCCGGCATGAATCAAAGGAACAAGCCAGCTATTCACCAGTCCATGCAGGAGAATTTCGAGCGGCAGAAAGACGACCGATACCATCAGAAAGATGGAGAGGAAATTCTTTTTGTAGACATCAAATGCTTCATCAAATACGGAACTCAGTGATCCCAGCAAAAAGCTAGAATCAATCTGCACATCTTCGAAGTTTTCCGGTGCAGACGTTTCATCCCTCTGCGCTGTTCGCAGAGACCTGTTTTCAGCAGGACGCCAGTTAAGCGTGTTTCCGGTCGACATTCTAATTCGCCTGCCTTAAGTATTGAAGCGTGTTCACGGGGCGCTCGTTTTCTGCCCGGCTGGCGGATCTTCATTCGGTGGTACCGTGCCTGAAACTGCTGGGTTTGATTTACCTATCGTGATTTTTACTTTCACGCGATTTAACGGATGGCCGTCCACATCGCGGAAATTTATATCAGGGAGTGATATTAGTGAAGCATCAAATTCTTTCGTCTCCGTCAGTTCCCTAATAGATATATCCTCAGTCAAAAGAGTAAAAATTTGATTTATCTTCGCAGGCTTTCCTTCAATTTTAACCTGGCTGGGCGTTACGCTCACACTGATCAGCTTATATGGTGGAAGCGGGAGATCGACTACTCCTGCGCTCACCGTTACAATCCTGGAAGAAGGAAGCTCGGTGAGGGGAACCGAGACATGCACCGTATCAGGGCTGATAGTCACGCCATCAACGAATCTATTCTGTGTATCTCGCGGCGAGATCGGGAAATCTCCTTCGATGACTTCGCCGGCTTCGGTCGGCGAAGCGTTCACCACCAGCTGTTCCACCCTGCTGAGCCGATCGCCTCTGCCAAATACGGTCACTCTGGCAGGATGCAGTTCAGGTTTTCCATACTGAAATCCTGAAGGAGGAGCTTGAGTGTAGAGCGGTGTTACCAGCATGTCACGCCTTTTTTGATCGAAAAGCTGAAAATTTACGCTGCGAATCGGGGAGTCGTACGTGAGCTTTGCATTTTCCTGGGCTGGAAGTGTGCTGCAGCTAAAATTAATACGCACCAATGCGGATTTTTTATCTGCTGATTGGATTCCTTTCAGATCTGCTATTGCACGAATGGAACTATCTTTCAAGTGATCTAGCAGCGCTTTCGGGCCAGTCACATTCACTTCGACTTGCTGCTGCGAAGCTTCCACTTCTAATCCCTCAGGCTGATTGATTGGATGGACGGCAGCTATAACCAGCCTCGTGACCATAGGATTTCTATCTGCCTGGACATAGATATACATAAATATCGACACCAATATCGATATTATCTTAAGTGTAAGATTTTGTCGTATGGTAGCTAACATAGTTAAACTCGTGATCCAGACATCATTGTACTTTACGCATCCGAGTCGGAATTAATCCAGGCCTCTCGACGGGCTGGAGCAGTTTGTTCAGCCTCTCGCGCAGACTCTTTTCAGTTTGGCCTCGCAGCAGTTTGCCTTCAATAGCCATTGATATCGTCCCTGTCTCTTCTGATACGACCACTACGACGGCATCACTATTTTCAGACATTCCCAGCGCTGCCTTATGGCGGGTATGAACCGTCGCATCGACTTTTGGCCGATCCGTTAGCGGCAGAATGCAGGCCGCCGCTGCAGCTTTCTCCTGCCGAATTACCACTGCGCCATCATGCAGTGCGGAGCCTTTATAAAAAATTGTAAGA
>JBBRDM010000232.1:0-6277 GCA_038203935.1 Chthonomonadales bacterium | reverse complement strand
ACTTTTGTACGCATCCTATTTCTCCCGTCCTGTAAACCACGTCGTTACATCTTGAATTCCTTGATAATAGGTTTCACGCTTCTATTTAACAATTCCTTCCATCAGTGTTCATGCCACCATGTTGAAATTATTTCCGAGCGCCTGTATACCCGCCTTCTTAAAGTCGCCCTCTTGCAATAGATTTTATCATTGCAGGACGGCTGTCTCAGGCGCCAAATTCAGGAGCATTTATCTGGACAGCTGCACACAGTGCAATTCGACTATTTTCACAATCCAATTTTCTTATGTCTCAACTCACGCCATGAAGGAGTTTCTTCTCTCCGCCAAGAACGTAACTTCGCAGAATACAATGCATCCAACGAGGATCAATTTGCCGCTTCATAAAGAAGATGATTTAAAATTTCCGGATGGAACGGCGCTCCGTTTCAAATGGTGGGAATCGGAAAATCCCATCGCCGACATAGTTCTCGTGCATGGTTACAGTGAGCACTGTGCCCGATACTCGCATGCTGCCGAATATTTGAATAGCTGCGGATATTCAGTCTGGAGTGTCGATTTTCACGGGCACGGAACTTCACCGGGACTAAGAGGATACGCCGTTCGCATCGACGACTATGTGGAAGCGACTCACGCGCTTATTCGAGAAGCCAAAGCGTTAAGCGGGCGGTCGAAAATTTTCCTGCTCGGGCACAGTATGGGAGGATTGATTGCGGCTCTGGTTGGATTAAAGTACCCAGAGGGAATTACCGGAGTGGTGCTTAGTGCACCTGCTCTGAAAGTAGATCATCTCGCATCTCCCTTCATAGTTTCGATAGGAAAAATGCTGAGCAGATTCACCCCTAAATTGGGTGTCGCGCCGCCTGTCGATCCGATCTGGATCAGCAGGGATCCTGCTGTGGTAGAATCATATCGCACCGATCCTCTAATCTATCACGGGAAGGTACGCGCCAGGCCCGGATATGAAATTATTCTAGGTTCACGAGCCTTTGCAGCAAAGGCCTCAAATTTCACGCTTCCCTTGCTGGTGCTTCAAGGCGGCGCCGATCGAGTGATACCGCAGTCAGGGCTGGATATGGTTTTTCCGACTATTGGATCTGCGGACAAAACTATGAAAATTTTTCCTGACCTTTATCATGAAATTCTTCAGGAACCGGAGAAGATGGAAGCGCTTCAAATTATATCTGAGTGGCTGAACAAGCATTAATCTATAAGTAGGGAGTGATATAGTTGCCAAGAGTTGTGGGACTGATTCCGGCTCGGCTTGCCTCCACGCGGCTGCCGAATAAACCGTTGGTTGATATTGCAGGCTGGCCGATGATCCGGCATGTGTGGGAGCGTGCCCGCAGAGCAAATGGTGTCTCTGAAGTGGCAATTGCAACTCCAGATATCAAAATTATGGAGGCGTCCGAGCTTTTCGGCGCCCGCGCAATCATGACCTCCGACCGTCACCGTTCTGGAACGGACCGGCTGGCTGAAGCTGCTGAGACAATGGGGCTGGAACCAGACGATATTGTCATCAATATTCAGGGTGATGAGCCGCTTCTGCCTCCCTCAGCTATTGAAGTAGTTATCCGCCCGCTGCTCGATGATCCTGATTTGCCGATGTCCAGCCTGATGTGCCCCTGTCCCGAACGTGAGAGGGATAATCCCGCATGCGTTAAAGTGGTGCCCACTCCGAATGGAGATGCCCTCTATTTTTCTCGTGCGCGGCTCCCCTATCCCCGTAACCCGGAGGGAACTGCAATCGTCATGCAGCATGTTGGAATTTACGCTTATCGGCGCAGCTTTCTTAGTATTTACTCTACGCTTTCCCCCACTCCGCTTGAAACCACAGAACTGCTGGAGCAGCTTCGAGTTCTGGAAAATGGCTACAGAATTAGGATGGTTCGTGTGGAAAAAGCACCGATTGGAGTGGATACACCGGAAGATCTCGAGCACGCACGTGCCTTGATGACTGTCGAACCGCCGCTTTCTCCGATATAAATAAATCTAATTCTGAGATGAATATCCTCTTTTATGGGAGGAATTCAGCACTCGGATGACTGATTTTTAATAGTTGAATATTATATTGAAACTCGAATTCAGGAGCCAATCAGCGCATGAGTAAAGTCAGAGTAGGAATTATTGGAACGGGCGGAATGGCGGGGGGCCATATCCAGAAACTGCTCACTATCCCCGACGCAGAGATTACCGCACTTTGCGATATCAAACAGGAGCAGATGGATAAAACTGTCGAGCGAAATCCAAAACTGGAAGGCGTCCCTCAGTTCAAAGATTATAAAGATTTGATAGCTTCAGGCCTGGTGGATGTAGCTCATATCGATACGCCGCATACGCTGCATTACGAGCATATCATGGCTTCGCTGGACAAAGGGCTGCATGTTTTTTGCGAAAAACCGATGACTTGTACGGTGGAACATGCGAATAACGTGATCAAAAAAATCAAAGAAACCGGAAAAATATTTGTTCTCGGTTATCAGCGCTCCTACCAGCCGGAGTTCCTCTATATCAGGGACTCCATTAAAGCCGGCAAAATCGGCGAAGTCCAGTTTGTGCAGGGCTTACAATGCCAGGGTTGGCTCAAAGGCTGCGCAGGCTCCTGGCGGCACGACCCGGCTCTAAGTGGCGGCGGCCAGCTGAACGACTCTGGTTCTCACCTGCTAGCAGTGCTGCTATTCACGACTGGCCTCGGAGTGGATAAAGTGGGCGCTTTCATCGACAATATGACGGTACCGGTCGATATCAATTCCGCGTTGTCACTTACATTTGTCGGCGGTGCCCAGGGAAATATTTCGGTAGTCGGAAACGCTCCGACATGGCATGAAGATATCACTATCTGGGGTGAAGACGGTATCTTCTTTATGCGGAACGGCAAGCTGGAGTTCTGCGACAGTAAGGGCAAGCGATCCAATCCAACTGAAGAAGAAATGCCTAAAGGTAACACTCCGGATGAAAATTTGATAAACGCTGTATTGGGACGAGAAGAGGTAGGTTCCACTGCAGAATGGGGTCTTCGAGTCATTGAATTAACCGAAGCAGCCTGGAAATCCGCTGCAACTGGAAAGATCGCGGATGTAGTGCACGTATAATTCACTATATGGATCCGACGAAAGAGGCACAGGCGTTCACATTCCTGTGCCTCTTTTTTTAACTAGTGACCCCGACTAATTGTTTCCAGGCCGTAAACTGTCTGTTTGGGAGGCCTGCGGCCCTCCGTCCTTCGGACGGGTATTCAGTCTGAAAGACGTCCGTTTTTTCCAGACACTGACACCCCGGGCTGAAGCCCGTGTCTGGATTTGCGAAGCTCATTTAGTACACTGGGTTGAAACCCAGGTCTGGAATTGCGAAGCCCATCTCCGGTCGCAGGCTCCCTGCATGGGCTGATTTTCGATATGAATCTCTGTCCGAAGGACGAAATTACGTCTGAAAGACGACCGCTTTTTCCAGACGGGGGTTTTCAACCTCCGGATCAATTTGGCAAATGGTATTGACACCGCTTTTTCTAGGCGGGGGTTTTCAACCTCCGGATTAATTCTTTTGCAGCCTTTTGCGTATGTGGGTTTGACAGCATTTTTTTCGCCGACGATCAACAGGAGTTTAGATGCATTTTGAAGAAGCTCTTGCGTATATGGATGGTCTGCTGAGATTCGGCTGGAAGCTGGGGAACGACCGCTTCGAGGCACTCTGTGAACGTCTGGGGAATCCACACCGTAAATATCCCATCATTCATGTAGCAGGTACGAAAGGTAAAGGATCTACCACGGCGTTAGCAGCCGCAATACTGCAGGCTCAGGGATATAGAGTCGGATCCTATTTCTCTCCCTATGTGTATGATCCGTGCGAGCGCGTCCAGCTGAACGGCATGATGATCCCTAGAGACGATTTTGCCCGAATCGTGAGTTACATTCGCCCCCATATGGAAGCACTGGCCGAGACTGAGTTGGGCCAGACAACGGAATTCGAACTCAAAACTGCTATCGGATTCGTCTATTTTGCCGAGCAGAATGTCGATTTCGTCTGCCTGGAAGTTGGCCTTGGCGGTCGGCTTGACGCCACCAACATCGTTCATCCATTGGTTACTGTCATCACGAATATAGGCCTGGACCACACACAGATTCTGGGCGAAACCCATGCGCTGATCGCGATCGAAAAAGCAGGGATTATTAAATCCGGCATTCCATGTTTCACAGCGACAGAAAATATCGAAGCGCTTACTGAGATTGAACGGATTGCTGCAGAACGTGGTGCTTCCCTTACGAAAATCATCCAGCTCTTCCACGATAATCCTGAATTAACTAACACATCCGTCGGAAAATCGACTTTGTGGTACGCAGAAACATCTGAGGATGACCTAGCGCAGTTCTCCGATTTCACAGTACGTACTTCCCGAAACCTATATGATCATCTGAAGATGAAGATGGGTGGAATTTATCAGCGTGCGAATGCGGCCTGTGCCATTGCCGCTGTCGAAGAGGCACTTGCTATTTCCGGATCGGAACTGCGTGAAGAATCTGTCAGACAGGGATTAGCAGCGGCGCAGCTGCCCGGCAGGCTGAGCATATCGCGATCACAAAACGGCGCGCTCATTGTTATGGACGGCGCTCATAACGAAATGGCCGCGAAGGCTCTGCGCGGTCCTATTCTGGCGCTTACTAAGAAATATCAGATCGAAAAGATACACCTTGTCATTGGAATGCTGACAGGGCATTCGTTTCGCGCATTTCTGAAGGAGCTTGGCAGCATCACAGATATAATAATAGTCTGCCAGCCCGCATGGAAACGGGCAGTTCCTGTCGAAGAGTTGGAAGCGGCTGCGCAGGAGGTATGCAGCAATGTCATCGCTACTCCCTCTGTGCGCGAAGCCGCCAAATCTGCGCTTCTAAATGCTGAATCCAGAGATATGATCTTGGTCTCAGGTTCATTCTATACGGTGGGAGAAGTAGATATAGAGGAAATGTTGACTGAAATCAGGGAGGGGAAATGAGCGAGAAAAAGTTAAGCCGGAGAAAATTTGTTGCATTGTCAGGTGCATCGGTTGCAGAACTTTCTTCCCCCAGGCCAAGTAAGTCAGAAGAAAAGGGAGCCCGCCCGAATATTCTCGTCTTCTTCACGGATCAGCAGCGATGGGATACGTGCGGCTGCTATGGCAATCCCATGAATCTCACGCCCGTTCTGGATAAGATGGCTGCCGGCGGCACCCTTCTCAAAAACTCTTTTACCGTACAGCCCGTCTGTGCGCCTGCGCGAGGCTGTTTTCAGACAGGGCTATACGGCACCCAGCATGGTGTCTGGCGGAATGGAATTCCTCTCGATACCAAACACGCTACCCTTGCCGGAATGCTAAGGAAAGAAGGATATTTCACCGGTTACATCGGCAAATGGCATCTCGCTTCAAAAGAGCCTGTTCCGGAAGGTTTGCGAGGTGGTTATGAAGACTACTGGCTGGGTGCAGACGCACTCGAGATGGTTTCGCATCCCTACGACCTGGAGATGTTCGATGGCGAGAACCGCAAAGTCCATCGCGCAGGTTATCGTGTAGATGCCGAGACCGATTACATACTCGACTTCGTAAAAGACCGCGCTAAAACACCGAATCAGCCGTTCTTCCTGTTTGCCAGCTTCCTCGAACCGCACCATCAGAACGATATGAACCGATACGTCGCTCCCGATGGCTACGCAGACAAGTACCGAAACAACTACTATGTTCCTGCCGATCTGGAAGGCCGGCACGGGGATTGGCAGAAAGAACTTCCGGACTACTATGGAATCTGCGCACGGATCGATGAAAACCTCGGGCGAGTACTGCGCACGCTCGAAGAGACAGGATTGGATAAAACTACGGTGGTCATGTTTTGCAGCGACCACGCAAGCCACTTCCGCACTCGAAACGGAGAATACAAACGAAGCTGCCACGAGGACTCAATTCATGTGCCCACAGTATTCCAGGGACCTGGATTCAATGGGGGCCGCGTGCTGGAGGAGCTGGTCTGCACGATAGACTGGACAAAAACACTCCTGGATATCGGCGGCGCGAAAGCTCCCAAAGAGATGCCTGGCCGCAGCGTCCTACCGCTGCTTCAGGGGAATAATCATGGATGGCCCGAAGAGGTTTTCATTCAGATCAGCGAAAGTCAGGTAGGCCGTTCTATCCGCACGAAAAAGTGGAAGTACGCGGTTATCGCCCCAGGCATGGATGGCAATAAAGTTTCTTCTTCAGATCACTATGTAGAAGACAGCCTGTATGATTTGGAAATTGACCCGTACGAACGCAATAATC
>JBBRDM010000231.1:0-6385 GCA_038203935.1 Chthonomonadales bacterium | reverse complement strand
TGAGACCTGTCTGTCCTCCCAACGTTGCCAGCAGTCCGTCCGGCCGTTCCTTAGCTATAACTCTTTCTGCAAACTCCACATTCAGTGGTTCTATGTAGACTCTATCTGCCATCTCGGTATCGGTCATGATGGTGGCAGGGTTAGAGTTTATGAGAATAACATAGACGCCTTCTTCTCTCAGCGCTCTGCAGGCCTGCGCGCCTGCATAGTCGAACTCCGCCGCCTGCCCAATGATTATTGGCCCCGAACCTATCACCATCACCCGCTTTATACTCTGATCTCGTGGCATAAGATTGCACAAAACTCCTTAACTATTTAACAATTATTACTGTTCTTCACTTTTCGCACGCTGACTATTTCTGCCATCTTTGTTTTCGTGATAGATCACACCGAGGTATTTCCCAACGACTGCACTGCGTTTGAGCGTTCCCCAGAACCTGCCATCGTCACTATTATTTCGATTATCACCCAGCACAAAAAGCTCGCCTTCTGGAACAACAAGCGGCTGATATACCGCATATTTATAAAGCGCATAGGTCTGGCCGCTGGTATCTACTGGAATAATCTGGTGTTTCTCTTTAAGCTTCTGCCCGTTGATGTAAACATCATTGTCGTGTATTTGAACCGAATCTCCCGGAAGTCCGATTACCCTTTTGATAAGGATATCATTTCTAAGCTCACTCAGTTTTTGCAGAGGATTTTTAGAAGTAAAGTCCTTTTCTGCTTTGGCTTCCGCTTGATCTTCGGAAGAAGAAAGGCCTTGATTATCCAGCTCTGGAGGCAGATGGAAAAGGATGATGTCGCCTCTTGCCGGCATTTTCCCCATCGGATAAGCCAGCCAGGCACGCATTTCAACAATATGATCGCCTGTTTTCAAAGTGGGCAGCATAGAAGTTGAAGGGATGAAACTGGTATTGAATCCGCAGACAAGAAAAGCAAGAATTAATAGCAGCGGCAGGAGCCGCTTGGTACGTTTTTGCCGTAAAGTATAACGATCGACTGCGGAATCGCTCTCTTTCGGCTCTATTTTAAGTTCAGGTTTAAATTCGTAAGCCATTATTCGTCCTCGTAATCAGGCTAGCGTATCAATAAACTCTTTAAAAAAATAGGAGCTATCAGAAGGTCCGGGAGATGCTTCGGGATGATACTGAATCGAAAAGATCGGCAGCTCACGATGCCTGAGTCCTTCCACAGTGCCATCGTTTAGATTGGTATATGCCACCTCCATCCCGTCTTTAAGCGTATCGGGATCGAGAGCATATCCATGATTTTGAGAGGTTATATAGACCCTCCCGGTTCGGTGGTCTTTAACAGGGTGGTTGCTTCCTCGATGACCAAATCTCAGTTTGAAAGTACTGCTTCCAAATGCGCAGCCCAGCAGCTGATTACCCAAACATACTCCCATAATTGGTTTTCTGCCTACCAGCTCGCGGATAGTGTCGACGATGTACCCCAGACTTGCCGGATCGCCAGGTCCTGGAGAGAGCATAATGCCATCCGGATTCTCTTTCAGAAGCTCTTTAGCAGTGGAAGTACAGGGAAATACGGTAACTTCACAACCGAGCCTGGAAAGGGAACGAATTATATTATATTTTACTCCACAGTCTAAAAGGGCAATTCGATGTTTGGGCACGGAATCCTGCTGGGCAAATTCGGACTGTGAATCACCCAGGCGTTCAGCGCCGGCTGGCCACGTAAATGATGATTCTGTGGTAACTTTTCTGCTCAGGTCTACAGTTCCATATTTTGGGGAATGATGGATTCTGTTTTGTATCTCTTCCCTGTTTTCATCAGTGGATATCGCTCCCATCATAACCCCGCGCACCCGGAGCGCTCTTGTAAGCGCGCGTGTATCGACTCCTTTAATACCAACGATACCGCGTTCTTTTAGAAATGCATCCAGACTCTGTTTGGAACGCCAGTTACTGGGAAGGTCTGCTGCTTCGCGCACTATGAAACCTTCTACCTGAACTCTGCGCGATTCGAAATCATCAAGATTGATCCCATAATTTCCAATGATGGGGTAAGTCAGAGCCACCATTTGACCGGCATAGGAGGGGTCGGTTAGAATCTCCTGATAGCCTGTCATACCGGTGTTGAAAACTACCTCACCGTACGTTCGGCCGGCAGCTCCAAGTGACTCCCCCTCAAAAACTGATCCGTCTTCTAAAGCGAGTATCGCTTTCATTTCACTCCTATTCACCATATTACTCTACAGCCCGCCGAACAAGCACACCCCGCCAACGATCGTCGCGTCAACCTTGAGTGACGACCATTCCTCCAGGGATATATTCAGAGGATTTTTGTTCAGCAGAACAAAGTCTGCCCACTTACCAGACTCGATACTACCCCTATCGCGTTCCGTTTTCGTTGCATAGGATGGTGCTGCTGTGTAGGAATAGAGCGCTGTTTCCACTCCGACTTTTTCAGTATCGTTTAATATCTTACCCTGAGGTGTCAATCGCGTCATGCTGGCAGCGATTCCATCGAGAGGGGAACCGGGCACCACCGGACAGTCGGAACTGAAAGCCTGCGCAACGCCTCTATTTTCCAGGGATGCATACGGTGACAGTCTATTCGCTCGCGCCTCACCCAGAGCCAGGATATAGGCATCCCCTAGCTGCGAAATAAATTCAGGCTGCCCTATACTCCAGACATTCTGCCGGCGCATACGAGATATCAAATCATCATCCAGCAGCATACAATGCTCAATGCGATGACCGGGGCGATGACGGGTGTTCTGGCGCTGCGCCAGCGCATAACATGTTAGAACCTCATCGATAGCTCTGTCACCAATAGCATGCGCAGCAATTTGCCACCCGGCATTATGGGCAGAAATAATGAAATGGCGCAGATCTTCTGGTGTGTGCATGGCGATTCCATAGTTATCTGATGCGCCTTCGAAAGGTTCGCGATTCCAGCAAGTTCGCGTAGTTATCGCGCCATCAGAGAATAGCTTAGCCTGCCCTACATGAAGCCGATGCCAATTAGAAGTACTTCCTGCAGGCTGTATATCAGCTTGAGAAGGAATAGCATCCTCTCCGGCCTGTTCCATAATGCTCGCCCAGTTGATCATCAAATTGGTGCGGACTTGCAGTGTTTCGCGATGTACTGCGCGCGCATACCAGTCAAGCTCATGCTGAAAAGTGTCTGCATCCGAAGCGCTGGTTATGCCACGTTCCAGCAGATAGCGGTTTGCTCTCCCGAGTGAATCAACCGCTTCCTCAGTCGCAGCTTTCGGTAAGATCTGCTCCAGATTGTTCCAGCTTGCGGATTCCAGCAGCAGTCCATTGGGAAATCCTGACTCATCACGACCAATCTCGCCTCCTTGCGGATTTTCCGTGGAGACGTTAATTCCCAGCATCTCTAGCGCCTTTGTATTCACAATGGATGCGTGACCGGAGGTGTGTTCCACTCGAACGGGTATATGCGAAGCCACTTTATCCAGATCGAATCTTGTAATGTGCCTGGCTCCGGGAAGCTTGTTTTGATCGTATCTATTCCCCTGTATCGAAAGGGCATCCGGCTTTTCAATCAGTCGTTTTTTTAACAGCCGGATAATATCTTCTTTGTTCTTTACAGGCGGTGAACTGAGATCAACCTGTCCTAAATTATTACCAAGCCAGAGAATGTGAAGATGGCAGTCGAAAAAACCTGGAATTACTGTCTGCCCATTTAAATTTACTACGCGGCATCCTGATCCAGCAAGGTTAAGCACCTCATCACTATTACCGACTGCTTGAATGCGCCCCTCCTGGCCTATAGCAACTGCCTGGGCACATGGGTACTCCGAATTCATGGTCAGAATATTTGCATTATGTAATATGAGGGTGGTTTTAGTCATAAAATTTATTTATCAATGGATTAACCGATCCGAACTACTTTTCCGCCAACAACAGTAAAATCAGCCTTGCCTTGCACTTTCAACCCATGAAAAGGTGTGTTTTTAGATTTCGATTGGACTGCATTCCTATCGATTGTCCATTCCTTGTCAAGATCCAGAACCGCAGCATCGGCAGGCGCTCCTGTCTTCAAAGTTCCAACACCATCAGCGAGGCCAAGAACACGAGCGGGTTCAGCTGTCATTTTTGCAATGGCTTCGGAGAACGATATCAAGCCAGTTTTAACAAGCGTTGTGTAAACAAGAGGGAATGACGTTTCCAGCCCAAGAATTCCAAAAGGAGCCGCGTCGAATTCCACCTCTTTTTCATAGCCTGCATGCGGTGCATGATCTGTCACGATACAGTCAATGGTGCCGTCCACTAAACCCTGTTTCACTGCTTCACAGTCTTCTGGTGTTCGAAGCGGCGGATTCATTTTAGCATCGGTATTGTAGCCTGAACAGGCTTCATCCGTAAGGGCCCAGTGATGAGGGCAGGCCTCTCCGGTAACGGGTATTCCATCAGCTTTCGCCCTTCGCAGCAGTTCTACAGTACCCGCGGTAGAGATATGCAGCAGATGCAGACGGCAGCCTGTTTTCTGTGCCAGTAAAATATTGCGTGCAACTGCAATGTCTTCCGCTGCGCGGGGCATGCCAGGAATTCCCATTACCGTGGCCGTATATCCTTCGTTCATCGCGCCTTTTTCCGTAAGGCGTTTGTCCTCATTGTGAGTTAACAGAGGAATTCCTATCATCGCGCAGTATTCCATCGTTCTCAATACAGTATCTGCATTTTGAAGCGGAAAAGCATCATCTGAAATTGCCACAGCGCCAGCGCGTTTGAGTTCATCAACTTCGGTCATCTGGTCGCCCTGCATGTCTCTGGTTGCAGCTCCGATAGGATGCACTCTGCAGATCCCCACCTCGTTCGCCCTGTTAATAATCTGAAGAACAACCGCAACGGTATCGATGGCAGGATTCGTATTCGGCATGCAGCATACTCGCGTGAATCCACCTGCAGCGGCGGCTCTGGACCCGCTTTCGATATCCTCTTTATATTCAAAACCAGGCTCTCGCAGGTGTACATGAATATCTATCAGGCCAGGTGTTACTACTTTCCCGGCCACGTCAATCCGTTCGGCTTCCCCAGCATATTCCCCCGGATTAAGTATTGCAGAGATTAATCCGTCTTCAATAAGCAGGTCGGCTTTCCTGTCTATATTTTGTGATGGATCGACGATTCGGCCACCGAATAAAAGAAGTTTCAATGTGTTTCCTCTCAGGCTTCCGGAGCTGCGCTGCCCTGGGTTCCCATCAACAGATAGAGCGCTGCCATTCGCACTGCAACGCCATTCGTTACCTGCTCTTCAATTGCACTCTGAATTCCAAAAGCTCCATCCGCAACTTCTGCAGATATTTCAACCCCGCGGTTCATTGGTCCGGGATGCAGCACCAGAGCATCGGGTTTTGCCCATTTGAGAGACCGCTGCGATATACCGAAAAGCCTCGAATATTCGCGAATACTGGGAAGCATCCCCTTATCCATCCGCTCCGTTTGAAGGCGCAATACGTTAACAACATCCGCGCCTTCCAGGCCCTGCTGTAGATTATCGAATACTTTGACTGGCAGCTGCTCACCCGCATCAGGAAGGAGTGTACGCGGGCCAATGAGATGTACATTCGCACCGAGTTTAGTCAGCGCCCATATATTGGAACGGGCTACGCGGCTATGCATTATGTCCCCGACGATCGCCACCGTTAAATCGGAAATTTTCCCCTTATGAATCTTGATTGTAAGCAGATCCAGGAGCGCTTGGGTCGGATGTTCATGCCTGCCGTCGCCCGCATTTATCACAGGAATATTCAGGTGATCTGCCGCGAATTGCGCCGCGCCGGAAACATGGTGCCGCATCACAATACAATCTGCTTTGAGCGACTGCAAAGTCAGCAGAGTATCCTTCAGACTTTCTCCTTTGGCAACGCTGGACTGCGCCACTGCAATATTGATCGCCTCGGCGCTCATAATTTTAGCAGCCATTTCGAATGAGGTTCTAGTGCGCGTAGAGTTTTCGTAGAACAGAGTGATCATAGCTCTGCCGCGCAGTGTAGGGACTTTCTTCACCGGGCGAGCCAGTATCTCTTTAAACGAAGTGGCAGTATCGAGAATGTGTTCGATATCGTTTGCCGAAGTATCGTGCAGGGAAATTAGATGGCGCATTTTATACTGCCTCCCACTTTCTGATTCCCGCAAGGTCTTCCCCATCCGTTTCCATTAACTGTACGTGCACATGTTCCTGCCGTCCCGTTGGAACATTTTTTCCCACATAATCCGGGCGTATTGGCAGTTCACGATGACCTCTATCGATGAGAATTGCAAGCTGAATGGATGCGGGCCTTCCTAAATCGAGCAGAGCTGAAATAGCAGCCCGCACGGTACGCCCTGTAAAAAGCACTTCGTCTACCAGAATGATGTTCTTCCCTGTAACATCAAAATGAATATCACTT
>JBBRDM010000230.1:0-6399 GCA_038203935.1 Chthonomonadales bacterium | reverse complement strand
AATACACCTTCCAGCGATGGTATTTGCTGTTTATGGCATTTTCGCACGAAAATTGTATCCAGAAAATCAGATTGATTGGCGCAGCATTCGTGCGGATGTGAAAATCCCGCTGGGTTTACTGATTTTAGCAGTGATCGTAGTTCCATGGCATGTGCTGATATGGAAGGCGGGTGGACTGGATGGGCTGGGACACACTTTCGTTCAAGAGTACATTATCAGGCAGCACATTGGTCGATTTCGTGGCCTGGATACAGTGCATAATGCACCGATCTTTACTTTTTTCGGATATTTCCTGGTCGGATTTTTTCCCTGGAGCTGTTTTACCCCGGCGGCGTTTCGAACCCGCCACTACCCGACGGCAGATGCTTCTGTTCAAGCTCAAAACGAGTTCCAGTACTATCTGCTGACCTGGTTTTGGACAATTTTCATCTTCTTTTCCCTGGGTGCAGCAAAACTTCCTACCTATATTGTGCCCATATATCCCGCTGCAGCACTCATAACAGGGCGGTTTGCAGAACTGCTTTTATTGTCTGGCCGCCACGAAAAGGAGCTGCTGGAGTTTCAGCGTTTAAGCCGCCGGGGAGCATTATGGGCGCTCATAGTAGCCGTGCTGCTATTCATCACTGTCCTTATCGCTCCGAGTCATGTACCCGCAGCTTCTCCAATTCCTCGTTCCATTCTATCTGCGGCGGAAGCTCTGGCAGCTACTCTGCTCGCATTTTCAGCGCTTTCCTGGATAGTAACATTCCGAGGAAAGAGGGTAAATTTCAGAATATCTGCGGCCAGTTATATTTTGATGCTGCTTATCGTGACGGGGATTGGTTGCACTTCCGGTTATACCATCGCAAAGAGCGAGATACTCGGCCCCTATCAACGTCTCGCATCCCGTGCAGACGAACAGGCTCGTTCTGGCGTGCCGATAATCTATTACCATATTATTCCACGCAGGCCGAGTATGCTCTACTATTCCAATTACTCCCCCATCGAGCGCAAAGAGGAGCCGTTCCTGCCAGCGGTACCAACTGGTTCAACCGAGTGCAGCGTTATTACTTCTCATCCTGTCTATAAAAATCTTCTCACCCCAGAACTCGCCAAGCAGTCGCTATGGGAAGTGAGTGAAATACAGATGGATGGGGATCCGGAAACTGGCTGGGTTTTGATAAATCTCAAACAGGAAAAAGCTGCTACAAAATAGCGAAGCCAGCATTTTGTATTGCACGTAATAATCATCAGATATCGTCCTTAATCTTGACCTTTTTTAATGCGGGAGTATCTGTTATGAGTATCTGGCATCTGTGTCTGCTATTCAATTTAGAAGGGCTTCTATTTATTGCGCTCTCGATTCCGCTCGCTCAACGCCGTATCGGTCCGAATCGCTGGTATGGATTTCGCACGCGTAAAACACTTGGCAGCTCCGAAATTTGGTATCCTGCCAACGCATACGCCGGACGCCTGCTTTGCAACGCCGGTTTTAAGATCTGTTTGACTGCTCTCCTGTTTGCAGTAATCCCGGGAATGAATGTCGGGACCTATACTATCGTTCAGACTGCTGTAATACTTCTATTATTATTCGGAGCGGTCATTAAAAGCTTCCTCTACATCTCGAAATTATAATCACCGAATGAAAGGGCATCTTCCTTGATATCCTCCAGAAAATTTCTACAATCATTTTTGTTCGTGTGTGGAATCGGTATTTTGAACACACCCTACGCGCTGGCAGATCCCCCTAAGAAAGATATTGCAGGCACCTGGCAGGGAGCGCTTTCCGTCAGCGGAGTCAAACTCAGACTGGTTTTCCATATCAAAAAAGCTTCCGATGGAAGCTATTCAGGAACGCTGGACAGCATCGATCAACAGGCAAACGGAATAGCAATGTCAGCAATATCTCTCAAAGATAGCAAAGTGTTCATAGAAGTAAATGTCATTAAAGGACACTATGATGGAGAGCTATCAGCGGATGGCAGCGCAATTTCTGGCACCTGGGTACAGGGGGTGCCGCTGCCCCTCGATCTAAAACGAGACTCGAATGTGCCGGTTTTAAAACGTCCTCAGAATCCAAATCCGCCATTCCCGTACGCAGCGGAAGAAGTCACCTACAAAAACAGTATTCAAAATGTGCAGCTGGCAGCCACACTCACGCTTCCAAAAGGCAAGGGACCTTTTCCAGCAGTCGTCCTGATTACTGGATCTGGTCCGCAAGATCGAGATGAATCACTGATGGGACACCGGCCTTTTCTGGTATTAGCAGATTATCTCACACGCCGTGGAATAGCAGTCCTCCGGGCCGACGATAGAGGTGTGGGGCAGTCGAAAGGTGCGTTCGGAACCGCGAATACCTATGATTTTTCGACGGATGCAGAGGCAGGAGTCGGTTATCTCCAGACACGCAAAGAGATCAATCCCAAACAAATTGGATTGATCGGTCACAGCGAAGGGGGCCTCATTGCACCGATGCTCGCCGCCCGGTCGAAAGAGATTGCGTTTATTGTAATGATGGCCGGCACCGGCGTGAACGGAGCGGAGATACTTTACAAACAGGGCGAACTGATTTCCAAGGCGGGCGGCGGTACGGATAAAGATGCCTCGACCACGATCGATTTTCAGAAAAAAATATTTAATATCATCATGTCAGACCCGGATACTAAATCTGCAGAGTTGAAAGTGCGAGCGCTATTGGCAGGTGCCTATGATAAGCTTTCCGAGGAAGCTAAAAAATCGGTAGGAACGCAGAAAGCTTTTGAAGATGCGCAGGTTAATGTGGTTCTCAGTCCCTGGTTTAGATACTTTCTCTCTCTCGACCCGGCTGTTTATTTGCGTAAGGTGAAATGCCCGGTTCTGGCTATAAATGGTGAAAAGGATCTGCAAGTATATCCGCCTCAGAACATTCCAGCCATCGATGCCGCGCTCAAAGCCGGTGGCAATAAAGACTATAAAACCAAAATACTGCCCGGTTTGAACCATCTCTTTCAGACGTGTAAAACAGGCGCTCCCTCTGAGTACGGCGAAATTGAAGAAACTATTTCTCCTAAGGCGCTTGAAACTATGGGAGACTGGATTACTGCGCATACAGAAGTTAAAAAATAAGGGTAAATTGTTAGAACAAACTGGGAAGTGTACCGATCATAACTACTGTAATTCGCGTCCGGCGTTTTAACAGTCAGCCGGGTGCACTCACACGAAGGAGTATATACTATGAGCGAACAGGAAATTCTTTCAAACCAGAAGTCGATACTGCAAAACCAGGCGACTATTTTGAGCAATCAGAAAGAGATTAAAACGAATCAAATGGAGATCAAGGGTAATCAAGGCCATCTATTGGAGATACTTGCGAATCAGAAGATCATCATAGCCAATCAAGAAAAGCTCCTTAAAAAATAAATCACTTTCCGTGATTGAAAATTCTGCGAGCGAGTTACTTGATTCTGTACCTGAGTTACTTGATTCGGTACCTCAAAAATATTAAATTAGCCACAAAAAAGCACAAAAAGCGCAAAAATATAATCCTTACCCGACCTTAGAAAAGAAGGTTTCGATTTTAACGGGATTAGGTAGAGTAGATCTGCGATTTTTGTGCCTTTTTGCGGCTGAAATATAAGTGTATCTTGTATCGCCTGTATGCCAATATATACTCCGAATACTTTTTCATGAAAAACTCTGAGAAATCGATTTCATACCCCAATATTAGAAAATGTCACCGAATTCGCCTCCATCCTTCTGCAATATTGACTTCCATAAAATTGATACTATTTTAAGACTTCGCCAGCGATAGATATCCCATCCTGAAATAAAAGAATCTACGCTCCCCACTTCGAATTATGGGCCTTAAAATAGCATACTCGCCATTTTTTTAATAAGCGCGCTTCATACAATCGAGAAATATATTCTCGAGAAAATATCAGCCATTAGTTTGTCTTAAATTTACCAAAATGTATCACTATATGTTTTTTTTGTCTATTATATGATCTTATTTCTGATTAAAATCTGAATCATACCCCTATAAATACTTCTTAAAAAGCGCAATTGAAAGTTGAAATTTTTGTTTTGGATATAAATTACACGCCTGTCAGAGAGGAACCTTTATATTGGTTTCAATGTCTGTTTATACGTACGAATATATACCAGTATCGGCTATATAAGTGAACAATACTTGTTTATCTTCGAGAATTAAAATAACCTTTTTTCTGTGCTTTTGAGTGAACCTCATTATCAATATCTCTGTTAAAGTGCAGAGCAACAAACCTCTAATGGAGAATGTTATGAAAAAATTCGACCTTGCCGTCGTATCACATCTTCGATGGAATTTTGTATGGCAGCGACCCCAGCAGCTGCTCTCGCGATTATCACGCAGCCATCGCATACTTTTCATTGAAGAACCTGTTTTAGCTTCTGAATCGGGTTCACATCCCCTTCCAATTGTTAAAGAGGTGCATCCTGGAATTGTTACTCTTGTGCCTCAGCTAACCGCCGAGCAGGCATCAGATACACCGCTGTGGCTGTGGCCCTGCCAGGATATTATACAATCCCAGGTTCGCAGCGTACTTCAAAATCTCGACTTTGGACCTGGAGCCCTGTGGTTCTACACACCTACTCCGGCATTCATGGTGGATGCGGTAAAACCTACCATGATAGTTTATGATGTAATGGACGAACTTTCTAATTTCAAATTTGCGCCAGCGCAAATCAGAGAGAACGAAAAGCATCTGCTGCAGAAGTCCGCTGTGGTATTTACCGGGGGAGCAAGCCTGTACGATGCTAAGAAAGGGTTTAATCCGAATACTCATCTATTTCCAAGCGGTGTAGACAGCAGGCACTACGCCGCTGCGAAAGAAGCAAGCACCACCATACCCGATTGGATGGAGACTATTCCGGAGCCTCGCGCCACCTATATAGGCGTAGTGGATGAAAGACTTGATTATGATATTATTGCCGGTTCAGCCGCTGCCTGTCCCGACATTCATTTTTTGATTTGCGGGCCAATAGTAAAAGTAGATCCGGCGAGCTTGCCGCAAGGCCCCAATATACACTATCCGGGCCAGCAGTCTTATGACGATCTGCCGCGTATTTTGAAAGGCAGTGACGTTTGTCTCATGCCTTTTGCCCGAAATGAAGCAACCCGCTTCATAAGCCCTACAAAGACCCTGGAATATATGGCGGCAGGGCGGCCTATAGTCTCGACTCCGATCACCGATGTAGAGAGGTTCTATAGTGATATAGTCTTTCTGGCCGAATCGCCGGAAACTTTTACATCACAAATACGAGCGGCGCTTTCAGAAAGCCCCGAAACCAGAGAACGCAAACAACGGCGTGAAGCGAAAATACTTACCGAGCAGGCCTGGGACGCTATTGCCGACAATATGGACAATCTAATGCAGATTGCATGGAGCAAAACGGCGCTGTCAAGGATGCCCGTTCTCCCGGTGCGAAAGTCGCAAATAGCATCTGCCCGTCCTACAGAAGACTATAGAACCGCTCGAACTGTGAGCGGTCGCGCGGATGTGTCCGGGGCAGCTTCGGCAAATAACGGAAAGAGCAGGCAAGATCGATGAAAGGAATCTTAACACCTGATCATAAAGTAGTCATCCTTGGCGCCGGTCCGACAGGGCTGGGAGCGGCTTACCGACTTATGGAGATGGGACATGAGAATTTCCACATCTATGATCGGGCGGAACAGGTTGGCGGTCTCGCGACTTCCCATGTAGATGATCAAGGATTTACATGGGATATCGGCGGGCATGTGCAGTTTTCTCACTACCGATACTTTGATCATTTGATGGATAGAGCGCTGGGATCTCAATGGCTTGATCATGAGCGAGAGTCATGGATATGGATTGAAAACAAATTCGTTCCTTATCCTTTTCAGAATAATATCCGCTATCTTCGCCCGGAAACACGCTGGCAGTGCGTACAGGGGCTTATAGAACTCTATAAACGGCCATTTCAAGGACGCCCGCGTCATTTTCGTGAATGGATGGACGCGACATTTGGTACTAAGCTGGGCGAAGTATTCATGGTCCCATATAATTTTAAGGTATGGGCATATCCTGGCGAAGAGATGGACTACAACTGGATTGGCGAACGTGTCGCGGTCACCGACTTGGAAAAAGTGCTTTATAATATACTGCATGAAAAAGATGATCTTTCGTGGGGGCCAAATAATATGTTTCGCGTTCCCAGGGAGGGCGGTACGGGGGCGATATGGGAGAGTGTCGCAGATCTTATTGGAAGAGATAAGTTGACGCTTGCCAAAGATATTATAGGAGTGGATCCAAGCGGTAAAAAAGTGGCGTTTCGAGACGGTGAACAAGATACTTACGATGTTTTGATCTCCACAATACCAATAGATAAACTGATCGATTTGGCCCAGATTAGCTGTATTAAGGAGCCGGTAAACCGGCTAAG
>JBBRDM010000229.1:0-6431 GCA_038203935.1 Chthonomonadales bacterium | reverse complement strand
CTCGTAAACAGCGAACTCGATCCAGCCGGCCTTCTGCCTGCAAAACTCGGCAGCAGGCGGACGCTTACCGAAGACCAGAGCATCACCCTCGATCCGGCTTCTATAGACCATCCCGCACTCAATCTCTTTAAAGATACCTCGCAGTCCGATTTGAGCAGCGCTCGATTTACGATCACCACCCCGCTGGACCCTGTCATAGTGGCGGATGACCCAAATGCTGTCCACACTATGATTAAATTCAGTAACGGAGAGCCTGCTTTTGTGGAACGCAAAGTTCAGCTTGGCAGAGTGATTTTAGCGGCCAGCAGCGCAAGCACCACTTGGAATCAACTGCCGCTAAAACCTGGTTTTGTAACGCTTATCCATCAGCTGTTGTCGTATCTGGGGCAGGGAATATCCGCTAGGCATAATCTCAAACCAGGAGAATCGATTCTGCTTCATCTGCCGATTGCTGCCTCAAAAAAACCGGTTCAGATAACGTATCCTGACGGTAAGAAATCACTGCAGAATACGATTTTGGAATCCAGCGGTGTATCCCTGCCATTCACTGCCGGAATGCAGACTGGAATCACTCGCATTGAGGAGCCGACTTCCCATTTCATCGATCTCATTGCTGTCAGCAGAAGCGGTGTAGAATCAAATCTCACTGCCTCCGATGCCTCGAAGGAACTTGCCGATGCAGGATTTCCTCCATCGCATGTTACCGTAGCCAGCAATCCACAACGGCTGGAAGATTCGGTGCATCGTTCCCGGTTCGGCGCAGAGATATGGCGCCCGCTAATTTGGGCGCTTATTCCACTTATGTTCTTTGAGAGCCTGCTGGCTCAGCGATTGGGCCGTCGTGGATAGCTGAAAAAGTAACTGAAAAAAGCAAAATCAGCCCAGAGTAAAGATTTAAGTTTAACTTAGGCTCACTCGGCATTCTTTTTTGTGTTATTTCGTGTATTTCGTGGACAAATTCTGTTAAACCGAATCATTTAAGGGAAATTTATAGATCGAAATAAAAACTTGGGGGCGGCTTCGCAGGTTATATGTATTCCATCGATCCAGTTTTAATTTGTCCACGAAATACACGAAATAACACGAAAAAAGAATAAGGAATTAGAATAAAGGCGAGACAAGTAGATAGCCGGGGGCCTGGCTTTTCAAGATAACCCCCGTCATCCGGCCCCGCCTTATTCTATATGTTACCACATGCAAACTGGCTGATCACCTCTGGGGAAGAGGTGTCAAAGCCAACAATATCCAGCATCCCGGAATCGTTCGGATCGGCAATGGTGAATCCATTGCTTACCATTCCGACAACTATCAGCCGAGCAGGAATACCCATCTTATCACGGTACTCCCGAAGCGCCTGCGCCGGATGGATATCTCCGTGCCATGTCTCCGAGTCGGTGTAAATGACAAACGCATCCGCTTTGATCTTGTTCTTTGCAGCCCAGATCATCGGCAGAGCGCAGTCCGTTCCGCCAAACGGCATCTGTGAAGTCGCCTTCATGATGTCGTCCAGCCGCTGCCTGCCAGAGAATGAAAGCGGTGTTAATCCGCTTTGGCCTCCGCCCCACTTTCCGCCAGTGGCACCGCCGGCACCTGCCGTGAAAGCAACCAACGAGACGTTCGACTCTCTCTGATAGGTCACCATGGACATTGCCACCGATCCCACACGCGGAGACAAACCTGGAACGCCAGCAATCTGCCCCGAGGACATCGAACCGGACACGTCCAGACCGAGTACCCACCGCTTCCCCGTAGAAGTCACGTTCCCGAAAGAGAGGTAGAACGCCTTATCCAGCGCATCTACCACTTCAGGAGCGACATCCCACTGCCCATCGCTCCTTGCCCCATGCCCCTGACCATACACTGTCAAAGCAGACAGCACCTGAATCGGGTGGATACGAGCCCGCTTCAGCGCTGATTCATCGGTCAATCGGATGGTGATTTGGCTGGTAGACTCAGGCGAACCCTTACCCAGAACGCCTGCCTTCGATAGGTTGCCGAGGTTGCGAAACAGGAAAGTTAGTCCACAGTGCGGCAGCAGGGCTTCCCACACTTCTCGACTTCGCTTTTCTGAGGGAACCGCCTCCATCGGAAGCCGGTACTCGCTTACCAATCGAGCTGATTCTTTTGTCGAACTCGACTTCTGCAGCCGCTCGAATGCCCAGATCAATTTGAGTACTTCGTCCGGATGCGGCTCCTCCCCCACGCCTTCCCAGCCGTCCACCGACCAGTGGAACAGAGCGTTCCGGGTTGGATCGGCAGTCTTCGGGTGCGCCAGCCTAAGCAAGTCGCGATGAGACCATCCGTCACGCTGTCGATACTTCAAGAGCTGCAGAGCAAGCTGATCGTTCGGCATCTCGCCGTACCAGTTCGCTATAGCCGTCCGAAGACCGCGTCCCCATCCGCGAAACCCTTCGACATAAGCCGCGAAGTGGAACAGATGCGTTCCAATCCTGGCGACTTTCGGCAGCGCTTCCAGAGCAGCTCGGCGAGTAACGTCATCTCCCAGACCAGCCGCCATCGCCAGCGCAAACAGCGCAGGGTCGTTTTTTGGCGCTCGCCCAGCTTCCGAGATAGCTACGATCTCCTGCACGACCCGAATTCCGTCTGCCACGATGCATCGCTCAACTACGGCTGCATTCTCACGTGTCAGGGTTCTCTCGGAAATGTAGTAGGAACCGCCTTGCGATCCAAGAATCAGGAATCTACGCAGGCGGGTCCAGTCGTCCATCTCCCAGGCATATCCTCCTGCCGAGTTCGGAACCTGCGCGGAACCGGGGATCGCTTCGTTCTGCGGCGTCTTTCGCTTATTGAAATGTGTCAGATAGATCATAATTTCACCTTGTTCGGCCCAGCTTCATCGCGGGCATTCATCGTCGTGGAAATTGTTTATGGCAGCGGCAAGGAATCGAACCTCGCGGCCTCTCTCTTAGTAGGAGATAACCGTCACCAACGGCCCGTTGCCGGGCAAGGAGCGGAAACGGAAAAAGCGCTCTATCCACTGAGCTACGCTGCCGTAAATTCAAGCAAAAGGCAAAAACTGGCTCCGGAACGAGAAGGCGGTTGGATTGCCTTTGCAGGTCGCCTACTCTCAGGAAAGGAAGTTGGTTCGATAACCGGAACACGTCGGCCCTTATGCTTCATGGAACGCTGCATCCGTTCGGACAAAGATTGCTTCCGGGAGCTCAGCTTCTCAGATGCTGCCATCTGAAGAGTCTGTAACTTCCAGATAACCCGAAAGCGCCGGCCCGAACACTGCAAATGTATTCCAGTAGAAGTTGACAGAAGCAAAATGCAAAAGGTTGCAGGCTGAAAATTTTTCCTGAAACGGCAGCAAATCATAAATGCGCATGCTGAGGAGGGACTATTGCAATACTTCAAATTTTGAGCGAAAACATGATCAAGACTTTTACCCACACTAAACAAGACTCAGGTAAATCCTTTATTTAGGCAGTTTTTTTGGTTATCAGATTTTTGCTGTGTTATCCCATGCTGTTTCCTTGTTATTTAATCTGTGTATACCACTATAATTGTGCAATGGTCTGATGAATCGTTGAATGGCACGAATATTGCACTGGCACTTGTAACAGTAATCCTCTGCTGTTCAGTACCTTTGTAACTTACCATTGGCTTCGAAGATATCAAGGCCGCTCCGAATTGAAAGGATTGAGACGTGTCATTCTTAAAACACAGTATCAAACTCTGTTCACTGCTGCTCTGTGTCGGTTTATTCACCAGACCCGCCTCTGCACAGACGTATGGAGTCAATCTGCTCGTCAATGGCGATGCAGAAGCGAATGCAATTCCTGATTGGGCCAATGGGACGGAAACCGGAGTAGATGTGGTTCCGTTTGGATGGACTCGGACCTATGGCGCGATTGTCCCAGTATCGAAAAACAATACCTACTGGGCCGCATATGGGGCGCCATTCTTCGTAAAGCCCGGGGCTGGTATTACCAGCAGTTTCTTCGTTGGCGGGCATGCCAGCTCGGGAGCTCAGATGTACCAGGTAGTGAATGTCTCTTCTTTCGCTTCCGCAATCGATCAAAACCTTGTGCGTGCCCGAATTGATGCGCGGATTGGGACCTATACTAACCAGACGGACGGAACTATAGTCTCCGCTGATTACTATGATTCGGCCAATAATTATTTAGGATCGTTATCACCGGGTGAAATCAATAACAACATCTATAACAACCCACTGGTAGACCTCGACCTAAACTTTGTTTCTCCTGCAAGTGCTTTGGTGCCTGTGGGGACGCGGAATGTAGTTTTTTTTGTTACAGCCGTACGGCACAATGGAAGTGATGACGACTCCTATGTCGATGATATCAGCTTCCAGCTTCTGCCACGCATTGCCGCAGTCAGTACTGGAGTGGCGGGTTCCCACTGGGAAGAAGTAACGAACAGCGCCGGCAAGCGTATCAAGTGGAAGCTCGTTCAGGATGTCGTAATCACCAATACAGGCAATGTCGATATTCAAAACCTTCGATTAACCAACATCGTATACGGCACCCATTCCGGTTATGTAACGAAGCCAAATGGAACTACAGCCTCGATCTCCACTTCGGTTCCATTGATCGCATCTCTGCCCGGTGGAGTATTGACTGCGGGCGCTTCCATAACTCTGAGCGTGCCGTATCTGTTCGCGAACAGCGCCAATCTGCCGTTGGTATCAGGATCGCGTTATCCGCTGCGGATCAGCGGAGATTATACCGACGCACAGACAGGACGCGCCGGATCGTTCAGCCAAACTTTCCGTTTTATCGCCGCTCCCTAACTTAACAAACAGCCGCTCCTCCGCTTTCCCAATTATCATTGATGGGAGTAAAATCGGAGGAGTGGATATCCCTTGCACACTATGAGGAGAAAATATTTAATGCGAACCAACCGACTTCATCTACTTTTCACTATCGGTCTGTCGCTTATAGGATTAGGAGCAAGCGCTAGCGACCTGCGCTTCTATCTGACCCCGGCGCAGCTAACAGGCGCTCCCGGTGAACTGCTTACATTTTCGGGACATCTGGAAAATACCGGACGCACTGAACTATTCTTTAACAGCGATACATTGATACTATCCGGCACCGGCTTGACGACAGATGACGACCCCTTCGTTCTGAATGCGCCGCTTTCGCTGCTTTCAACTGGATCAAAAGATGTCAATGGTAACCTCCTGGATCGATGGGATGGCGATCTGTTTACTGTTAAAATAGGCGGCAGCGTAACACCAGGTACCTACTTCGGATTTTTCAGGGTACAGGGCGGAGCAAATGATTCCTCATCGGACGTACTTAACAGGCAGGATTTCCAAATCGTAGTTGCGCCATCTGCGGTTCCTGAACCCGGCGAACTTGCACTCTTAGTTTGCAGTTTTGGAACTGGAATTGGGCTGCTCGCAGCAAGGCGAACCAGAAATAAATAACTGCCAAGTTTTACAGGACGCACTGGCCCTCCCTTATTCGAATCATGAATAAGGGAGTTTTTTTGTGTTAGAATGTAGATAATCCAGCGGATCATTTGGGGAGTAATATTTTGGAATCTAGAGAAGAAGCCGAGATAAATGAATCAGCAATTGAGATCGAGAGCAAAATTAGGCTGCGATCTGAAGCTAGAAAATCTAGAACGAATGCGTTTAAATACCTGGCATTCTCTACGCTGCTTCTGTTTGGTTCGGTCTTTCAGCTAAAGTTCTCGCATATCGTAGTGGGCTTTATTGCGCTCATGATGATTGGAGCGTCTGCAGCTGTGGCTTTCATTTCTGATCAAAAATTGAAGGAGCTGACCAGACAGATTATTGCATGTGACGAAGTATATGCCCTTGGAGCGCTTATTGAACTCAGCGAAGAGGCTCCCTGGAACGATAGGTCTATTAAAGAAGCCTTGATTCGGCTTCTTCCGATGCTGACTTCCAAACATATCAATCTGCTTTCAGTAACCCAAAAAGAGACACTTTATTTAAAGCTCCTCGGCAGTGATGCTCGCCTGGTAACGGCCATACTCAAAGGATTGGAACAGATCGGAGGCAGCAGCTCCATTTCCGTCGTACAAAAGCTGTCGATCGGAAAATGGTCCGCCGAGGAAAATATGGAAGTGCGGGAAACGGCCAGGCGAAGCCTGCTCAAAATTCAGGAGCGGGTGAAGCAGCAGTCTGCTTCGAAAACACTGCTTCGCGCCAGTTCTGGGCCGAACGAAGAACTGCTGCGTGCCTCGAACTCTCCAACTACGAGTTCGAAACCCAACGAACTTCTCCGCCCGCATGAAGATTCTCAAAACTCCAGGTTGATTTGAAAGGTGGAATTGCTCTTTCAGATTGAATAACTGCTATCTTCAGGTTAGATACCAGCCCAAATTCCGCTACTTGAAGGTCAAGAATAGATGATTACATTTCCTGCCTTACTCTTTTGCTCAATTTTACAGCAGTTTTATCTGTATAC
>JBBRDM010000228.1:0-6557 GCA_038203935.1 Chthonomonadales bacterium | reverse complement strand
AGATCGGCGGAGTGAGAGTGGACTCTTCCGGTGTGCTGAACTCTGGTGAGAAATTCGACGGCCCGGTCGAGTTGAAGAAGCTCCTCCTCGCTCGAAGAACTGAATTTATACGTAATTTCACCGAGAAGATGCTGTCCTACTCGCTTGGACGAGGGCTCGAGCCATATGATCAGCCCACTGTTAAAAGCATCACTGCATCGGTCGATAAAGACGACCGCGTGACGACGCTGATTCGCGAAATAGTTAAGAGTTATCCGTTCCGATATCGAAAAAACACAACACATTAGTTTGATTTCACTGGCAATACAGGAGCCGTTATGACCGATCAATCCAGCATCATATCCCGCCGAGCCGTCCTCAAAGGACTCGGAGTCAGCATGTGTATTCCCTGGCTGGAATCGCTCAACCTTGTCTCGGCTCAGGCGGCGCGGCGGCTGAAAATGGAAACCAAGCCTCCGGTTCGAATGGCGGCGCTCTATATGCCGAACGGTGTTAACGTCCATACCTGGGAGCCAAAGGGAGTCGGGCAGGCTTTCGAACTGTCACCCACCCTCGCGCCGCTTTCCAGCGTGAAATCGGACGTTCTGGTTCTCACGCAATTGATGAATAAGTACAGTTGCGACGGCGATGGTCACTATGCGAAAGTGGCGCCCTGGCTTACGGGGACACACATCACCAAAACCACTGGAAGCAATCTTCGCTGCGGCGGCGTATCCATCGACCAGATTGTGGCACAGCGTGTCGGGAATATGACACCTCTCCCCTCGCTGGAACTGAGTATCGAACCGATCACCATGGGGGTCGATGTCAATGTCGGTTTCACCCGTCTCTATGGTTCTCACATCTCCTGGAGCGATCCTTCGACGCCTGTTTCGCGAGAAATCAACCCGCAGCTTGCTTTCGACCGGCTCTTCCGTTCCCATACCGGAAACAACTCTGCCGCCTCAGCCCACGATATGAGTATCCTCGACTTAGTGGCGGAGGATGCAAAACATCTGCAGACTAAAGTGGGTTCAGAGGATAAGCGCAAGCTGGACGAGTATTTCGAATCTGTTCGTGCGGTGGAGAAACGAATTGCGTTCGATGCCAAACGGCGCGCGGATGAGTATACCGGAGACCCTCTTGCCCGTAAAGAGATAGAAAAACTGGGCGGGCGCATCAAAGACTACTATCAGGACCCGGCGAGACTGAGTGAGCGGAGTATCGATCATACGGAGCAGGTGCGTATTATGCTGGATATCATGGTGCTGGCGTTCTGGACAGATACCACACGCGTCGCGACCTTCATGTTTGCCAACGAGGTGAGCGGTAAAAACTTCGCGTTCATCCCAGGCGTGAGCGGCGGCCATCATCAGATATCTCATCACGAAAATGATAAGGGCAAGCTTCAGGAGTATATGCTCATCAACCGGTGGCACATTCAGCAGTATGCCTACATGCTGGAGAAAATGAAGAGCATCAAGGAGAGCAACGGAACCCTGCTGGATAACTCGATGGTTCTCTTCGGCAGCGCTATGAAGGATGGCAATGCGCACAGCCCATACAACCTTCCCGTCGTCCTGGCAGGCAAAGGCGGTGGATCGATAGCCTCCGGGCGGCATCTTATTTACCCTGAAAAATCACCATTATGCGATCTCTACCGATCCATGCTGCGAGGGATAGGCTGCCCGGTTGAGCACATCGGTGACGATGCAGGCGAGCTTCCAGGTTTCAACGATCCAACATTCCAGGGAATGCCGCAGAAGGTTTGATCGAGGTCATTTTAACATAGCCTCGTGTCGCTATTAGGCAGATTACCATACATGCTCGTTCGGTAGATATGAGCATCAAGATGAATAAGACCTTTGCTCCGATTACTATCAATGTGTGAACCCGCAAGCAGAGGAGATTCCTGCCAGCCCCTTTGTGCGCTACTGAATGTATCGTGCGGCAGTCGCTGGCAATAGAGCATATGATCGAAATCAGCTTTCGCGTGGACTAGTCCGTCATGGATGTGGACGGTTGGGAAGAAGAGTTTCTTTGAGTCCGCGCTTGGAAAAGAAAATGCCATTGGATGAACCGTGTGAACGCCGGATTTCAGTTTGAAGACAGTAAACCCATAATTCCGATACTGAGGAAGTTTGTCCCACGTCCCGTGAGGAAGACGAAATCGGGGATCGAGTTTTCCGAAATCGTTCACAGTCGGCACAAACGAGGCATCAAAATTTCCCATACTGATAACAGGAAGAATTCTAGCCCCAGATAGTGGTACCGCCGCCATGAATTCTCTCTTGTTTCTAGTTGGAATATGAAACGTCTTCTCGATAGCTTCGAATATGTCTGGGTATCCGTTCAAATTGATGAATTGGACGGCTTTCTCTCCACTTTACGGTGGAACAGGCAGTGGCAAAATCATCGCGAGGTCCTGGTTAGCGTTCAGTGCCATCTGATAAATGAGGAGCTGCCTTCCCTGTTCAGCCGATCGAGCAAAGATACGTGTCTGTGAAACGGAAATAACTGGTCGAGAAAAACAGCACATATGATTTCTCCTTCAATATTAGAATCGTTGTTTCGGTACGCAGGCTAAGGTTGAGACGAAGTCATTTCGAATAGGGTTACACGATTAGCAGCATATCGGCAGTAAAACTACGGCTTATAATAAACGGACGCTTCCTGAATATGGAGCGTCCGTTTTATTAATCCAGCGTAATCTATATTGGCTCTGGCAGAGATTAGTCAGTCTGCCTGCGCAAATATCTACGGCGTGACAGCAGCCCAGATCCAGCAGCCAGTACGATGGCGGTCAGCTCTATAGCTGCCGTTGGTTCAGGGACAACGGATGCCCCGTTTAATGCTACATCGTCGACGCCAAAATTAAGCGTCTGCTGATTATCCACCTCGGCAAATCGCAGCCGCAGCCTTTCACCAATATGGCTCTTCAGCACGCTCGTAATATCCGCGCTCACCAGATTATAACCGGAAGTAAGCGGATCGCCGCTATTCGTCTGATATAGAATCTGAAGGACGTCACCCGGATCGACACTGAAAGGATCTGAACCAGCGAGCATCAAATCGACACGCGCCTGCTGATTAGGATCGACTGTATAGTCCAGCGAATCAGGAGTGAAGAAATCATTGGCCAGATTATTGATACAGACCTGGAAACTGATCCCCGCAGTGCCTGTCACGGAAAGCACCGTAAAATCCTGGTAAAGAACATGAGAGCCTGCACCACCTGAATCCGTCATCGCGGCAAACTCGCCTTCAGGGGGATTGGGGACGAGATTGCCGAATAATGGAGTACCCGTTCCTGTCTGAACAAAGAAGCTGCCTGAGCTCCCCGGCTCATCCGCCGTAACCCAGCCTGTAAAATCGGAGAATCCAGCCCCACCGTTGGCCTCGAAGCCGCCATTGGAAACCGCTTGCGCGGTCGATGTTATGGATAGCGCAGCAGCCAGTACGACTACAGCGCTCAGAAATTTCGAATAAGTTCGCATATGATAATATAATCCTCCGTTCCCACCATAATGGAGGAATTTTTTAATAGCCTGACGCGCTGTTTTCAGTCCCGATATACAAGCCATTGCGGTAAGTATTAAGACTCAGAGGATGCGTAAAAGCGCTGGCGCCATCTACAACAGAGTAGCTGATGTCGTCAACTTTTGGTCCGCCGGGAGGATTCATACCGGCTAGATCGCGTACTCGCTTGGCTATTTCATGATCAGCGGATGCTGTATCTCCGCTGACCCCAAGGCCGCCGATAATCTTACCGTTTTTATAGATTGGTACGCCGCCTCCGAAGGTGATTATTCCGCCGTCAACCTGCTTGATCCCACCATAAGTGCCCAGTGCCGCAGGGTTAAATGGCTGAGACTGGTTCAGTCCCCATAGCGAATGACCGGGCTGGGAAAAAGTGTAAAGCTGTGCAGTCGAAAGCGACAGCGTATCGAGGCTGAACGCGTTGGCGGTGTAGGCTTTTGCTTTCGCTATCGCCTGGCTGCCCGGCCAGACCTGCGTGGGATCGGTGGTGCTGGTAGCGGCAGAGCAGACTGCCCCGGCTCGATTCACTACAGCTCCCCACATGCGCGTGCCATTAAAAAGCCCGCCTACGGTTCCTTGCAGGCTCGGATTAGTTGTATTTGGCGCGCCCTGCAGCAGAATTTGAAGCTGTGCAGCAGTGGGAAGTCCGCTGCAGTCTGTGCTTGTGGCCTGAGAAATGGCATTGCTTGATCGGGAGAATCCCCCGGAAAGTACTGCCAGAGTCATCATCGTGCCCATACCAATAATCGATCGTTTTTGCATATCGTCTCCTTTGCCGCTGCGGCATCTTTGGGAATTTGTATCCTGCGTCTCCACCTGAAAAAGGATGGATAGCGAGTAGCGCTGTACATAACATCTCTGCCTGAAATCTGGGAATGTGAGCAGTAATTGATGAAGTCAAGAGGCTATGTATGTGTTGGCAACTGCACAAATCATGCCATATATCCCTATTTATACCAGACTTCGAAAATATATGTGTTCCTTGATGTAAAGCTTCTGCATCTCAAAAAGACTTGCGAAGTTTCGGGATACTTTTCGCACGGACGATTCGTATTTTCATCCGAAAATCTCCAGTACACAGGCTTCAAAACTGGTCGTTCACCGAAGGGAGTATTCGTAGAATAGAAGCTATAAGTTGGAGTAGGACCACAAAACAGACTGCAGGCGGCCACGCAACTATAACTCACAAATATGCGAGTTTTGTAAATATATTTTGCAGGCTTTCCTAAATATTTGTTTCCGGATTGAGTCATGTTATACTAATGAAACTATAGTATTCCTGGCTCGCTCCTTGCCACCCATTTAGTGAAAGCAATTAATTTGGAATGTGGATAAATTTGGACAATAATGACACACTAAGACAAGTTTATATCAAGAAATAGATATCAGTCGAGTTCGTGGACTGGAGTTAACATGTTACGTAATATATTTACTTGTTTGTCTTTATTATCTGCAGTAGGTACAACGAACTGCTATGGTCAGGCAATTGGTTCCGGCAATTTTTTCATCCTGAAGCAGCATAGGAATAGAAGTGTATCTTCTATTGCGGTGTCAGATGATAATCGATATGTGGCATACAGTAGAACTGATAATTTAGCATTTCTATGGAGGCTGAATCCACTGGAACTAATGAGAACATATGATCTCAAGCAATATACATCATCAGACCAAATGGGCATTTCATCTTTATTTTTCTCTATGAAATCCGATCTTCTAAGACTTCTGAATACAAATGGTACGATATCATCAATTTCTATTTCAACGGGAATGCTAAAGGAGCATCGTCAGCCAGCAATCAAGTCTTCACCAACGTTTTCACAATTATATAATAACGGAAAACAAGCAGCAGTCATAACCTCACCTAGCGAAGCCAGCATTATAAATACGTCCGACGGGAAAATAATCTCGAGCGGCCTATTATTAGGCACGAGGATCAAAGCTGCATCTATCTCGGCCAACGGAAACCTGCTTGCAACCCAAGATGATGATCAAAATGTATTGTTGTATGATATGAAGACTCAGCGTATAATCGCATCTACAAGAGGAATAATGGAGAATAGCGAAGCTTCAGAATTCTCAAAGGATGAAAACAGGTTTATCTGTCAGAGTAGTGATGGAAGGATATTACTCTGGACTAAGTCGGAAAATGCAGGCTTTAAGAAGATAGATTGGTATTGTCCTTTATCGCATATCGCTCTCTCTCCGGATAGTCGGTTGATTGCGATATCTGCCATGCATTCGTCTAGGAGTATCCTGCTTTCGTCTACGAGTATATTGAGGATTGAGCCCAATGGAAGTGTTACTAGAAGTTTGTATACAATGAGTGCAGACCCTAATATAATTAGACTAAGGGGGCATTTTATGTCTTGTATGGTGTTTTCTCCTGATAGTGAATCTATATTGTTGGGAAGCGAAGATGGCAGTGTGTTAATTTGGAAGTTTAAGGAAGGCAAGCAAACTGTAATTGGAGATAAGGACTTATCCTCTCAAAAGCTGCAAAGAAATTAAGAGTCTATTTACTATCTCGGATTGCTCTCAACCCAAGGCATCATGTATACCAAACGCATGTCTCCCTCTCTTATCTTGCTCCTTTTTACCTCCGTTCAATCTATCCTTCACTCACAAGAAGTGGTGGGTGATGCGGCTTTGCGAACAGTATTCTTCCAACTTACCTAAAACTTCACTTTGCGTGGAAAAGGGATCTATCAGGTCTCTTCTTAAGTTGGGAAGTTAGAATATCCTAAACAACAATTTTCTGAATTCTACAGGCTCTCTATGTATTCCGTTGAAAAAATCACTGAAAAAACCACTAGGCTGGTGTACCGGCCTGTCGCTGCTAAGTAGTCTAATAGCAATTATAGGCGCGATATACATCATGACTCCGCATCGAACGCCGCTGCTCAAACGCGCTCATCGCATTGCGGATGTCAGCAGTTGGAAAGAGTGGTGGTGGATTTCAGATCACCAACTTTTCGTGACTGCAAAAACGACTTTCTTACTAGACACGAAATCAGGAACCAGGCTAACTTTCCCGAAAC
>JBBRDM010000227.1:0-6639 GCA_038203935.1 Chthonomonadales bacterium | reverse complement strand
CTGCCAATCACAGTCGCCTATCACGACGCCTGCCATCTCGCTCATGGCCAAAAAATCAGGATACAGCCACGCGAGCTGCTGAAACAGATTCCCGGTCTTGACCTTCGCGATCTGGAAGAGGCGGACACCTGCTGCGGCAGCGCCGGCGTCTATAATATCACGCAGCCGGAGATGGCCAAAAAACTCCTCGATAGAAAGCTGGGATATATTCGTGCGACGGGAGCTACGGTTCTTGCTGCAGGAAATCCAGGCTGCCTCACCTGGATCCAACAGGGCGCAAAAGAGGCCGGATTACAACTTCGAATCTGCCACCCCGTGGAACTCCTCGCAGAATCTTACGGTTATACTCCCTAGGTCAGGAGAACTGTATAATGGCGGAAACTCCGAAATCACAAACTCTTTCGGCTCAGGACAGATATCTGAACACTTCTCTCGACGAGTGGATGTCGGATACGGCGCTGGAAACTCCTGAAGCTCCCCTGCTTTCCACATTACATCACGTCGCCTCCACTGTGCCCGCATACAAATCATTTCTTAGCGAACATAAAATCGATCTAGAAACAGTTGTGGACATGCAGGCATTTCGCTCTCTGCCTGCAATGACTAAAGAGAACTATGTACTGCAATATCCTCTCAAAGATAGAATAAAGAACGGTGATATTAATCAGATACATGCCGTAGCCGTCTCATCCGGGTCAACCGGTACACCCTGTTTCTGGCCGCGCAGCCAGGCGGATGAGTGGGACGTGACATGGCGATTTGAGCAGGTATTTGTCGATAGCTTTCAGTGTGACAAACGTCGTACACTTGCGGTCGTTTGTTTCGCTTTAGGCACCTGGGTTGGTGGCATGTACACTATCAACTGCTGCCGTAACCTCATCAGCAAGGGATACCCATTAACGGTTCTCACTCCGGGAAATAAGCCCGAGGAAATATTTCGCGTGGTGACAGAGCTCGGGCCGCTTTACGATCAGGTAGTACTGCTGGGTTATCCCCCCTTTCTGAAAGAAGTCATCGATACCGGCATCGCGAAAGGAATCGATTGGAAACCATTTAAGATAAAGCTTGTAATGGCTGGCGAAGTGTTCAGTGAGGAGTGGCGTTCGCTTGTTGCGGATAGGCTTGGTTCACGTGACCTCTGTTTTGACTCCGCATCGCTTTATGGCACGGCGGATGGAGGGGTACTTGGGAATGAGACCCCTATCTCCATCTCGATCAGGCGGCAGCTTGCCAAACACCCGGCTATCGCGAGAGAGCTATTCGGTGAATCGAGACTCCCGACCCTCGTGCAGTACGACCCGCGAAGCCGATATTTTGAAGAGATGAATGGGCAGCTGCTTTTTTCCGGTGATAACGGCGTTCCCCTGATTCGATATAATATTCTCGATCGCGGCGGTGTCATTAGCTGGGTTAAAATGCAGGAGATCATTTCAAAACATGGGCTGTACGTCGAGAGCGAAATCCTCGAATATGCGCGCAAGCTGCCATTCGTCTATGTATTTGGGCGCTCGGATTTCACCGTCTCCTATTTCGGAGCGAACATCTTTCCGGAGAATGTAACCGTGGGGTTGGAGCAGCCTGGAATTCAGAAATGGGTGACGGGCAAGTTCGTTCTCGAAACCGTCGACGATGAGGCTCTGAATAAGCATCTCAGGATCACGGTGGAGCTGATGCCGGGAGAGATTGCTTCCGACTACCGCATCAAAGATGCTGCCTACTCCATACGTGAACATCTCATCCGGCTGAATTCGGAGTTCGCCAACTATGTCCCAGCGGATTATCAACTCCCGGACATTCATCTCCTGCCCCACGGTGATCCCAGCTATTTTCCCACCGGTGTTAAACATCGCTACTCTCGTACGCATCGGTAAGAAGACCATGTTAACAAACAACTCGGAGACTGAATAATCCGACGCACGTACGAGGGGTAGGCTGGTACTACGGACAAAAGTATTCCATACCAAAACCATAAAGAAATCATAATCTTCAGTTAATACTTATATGCTAGAGTGTATTCGCGTTCACGAATTCTGATAATGCTCCGTGTAATCGCGTAGGTTCTAACTCACTTATCAAGGAGACTGAAGATGATTAGAAAAGGATTTACTCTTATTGAGCTGCTAGTTGTTATCGCAATTATTGCTATCCTTGCAGCAATTCTCTTCCCCGTATTTGCTCAGGCAAGAGAATCTGCACGGCGAACGCAGTGCCTTAGTAATGTCCGTCAGAGCGGCACTGCTATGTATATGTATATTCAGGACTACGATGAAACCACACCATCTGTCGTGCACGACAACACTACCGACGCCGAGAACGATTTTTATGCCATCCTGCAGCCATACATCAAAAACGTGACGATGTTCTACTGTCCTGATAGGAACGAATGGACATTGACTCCCACGGACGACTGCAGCGGTCAGGAAGGAATAAACCCGGAGAAGCGGTGTATAGGTTACGGTTATAACTGGGGACCAGCCTCCAGCTTCCGTCTTGGTATGGTAGGCGCTAGAATCCACTTCCCCACAGGATATATCGAGCCAGGCATCTCTCTGGCATCCATAGTCGCGCCGGCAGATATGATGACCTATGCAGATTCTGGCGATAATCCTCGCTATACCATCTGTTCAAACTACATCTTTCAATACTATAAATATACGAAAAACTCGGATATTCGCCATGGCGGGAAGCTCAACGTAAACTTTGCAGACGGACATGCGAAAGCAATGAGTTGGAAAGCAGGTTTGGTAGGTACGAGCCTCTATGGCTTGCCGAAAAGCCAAACCGATCAATTAAAATATTGCGCTAATCCTGATGCAACCTATAATTACAAAGGAACGACATTAAGCTGCCGTGATTGGGTTAAGTATATCGATACCAATGTAGTCTGGTTTACAGACTAATTTCAAAATCGTGAGATTATAAGGCAGTGAATAAGCGGCGTATCTTGAAACTAATTTCAAGATACGCCGCTTAATTTGTATACTCAATTTTTCATTTGAATAAATGCTATTGTGTATGATGATCCTATATATAAATCAGCTACCGCTTCGAAGAGCTTCCGAGGAACATATTTTTTGCTGCGGTGCATGGAGAGGTTCAACTGAGATCAGAAGCCGCAAAGGTATAATAGAAGAATGTCAAATTGTGTTGATAGTATTGATTCGATGCGTCAAATCTCCTTTCGAATAAGTGCTATCTGAATATTTCTGATGCGAGTTCCCTGAACAATAGGCATCTGAGAGATATATGTTATCTAACGAACAAGAATCTGATCTGCCGAAAGTTATTCATCCGGACAGCATCACCGGAATTCTCGAACGCGTCACATTCCATAATGAGGATAACGGATATACGGTCGCGAGATTGGCTGTAGAGGGCGCGCGTGATCTCGTTACCATCATAGGCACTTTCTCAAACCCGGTTGTAGGCGAATGTCTGTTTTGCCAGGGAGAGTGGGCAGCCCACAAGCAGTTCGGGAAGCAGTTCGTAGTCTCAGAGTACAGCACTGCCAGGCCCGCCACAGCATTTGCTATCGAGAAATATCTGGGGAGCGGCCTGATCAAAGGGATTGGCCCCGTGATGGCAAAACGGATGGTGACGCTGTTCGGCATCGAAACTTTGAATAAGATCGAGCATGCGCCCAAAGAGCTGCTAAAAGTAGATGGTATCGGGAAAGTTCGAATCGAAAAAATTCAGCGCGCCTGGGCAGAACAGCGAGAGATTCGACGTGTGATGTTGTTCTTGCAGGAGCGTGGTGTATCCCCCACTTTTGCGGTAAAAATTTTTAAGACCTACGGGAATAACGCCATCGAGGTGGTAGAGGCGAATCCATACCGCCTGGCCACCGATATCTGGGGAATTGGATTCAAGACTGCCGATAAGATCGCCATGCAGATGGGAATGGCTCAGGATGGAGAGCCGAGAATCAGAGCCGGGCTGCTCTACACACTCTCCGAAGCAACCGATTACGGTCATCTCTATCTGCCGGAACCAAAACTTATCCGCTCCGCAGTGAAAATCCTGGAGATACCAGCCGCAAAAATACAGCCGATACTTGATGAAATGGCTGCAGCGGAAGAGGTCATTCCCGAAGATATTTCTGAATCAGAATTACATGGAAAGCCCATGCGTGCCATGTTCGTACCTGCGCTCTACTATACGGAAGTCGGGCTGGCAGCACAGCTGAAAGTGCGGCTCGGTCTGCCGCCATCCCGCCCGATATCACGTGATAAAATTTCACTGTGGCTGGAAAAGCAAGAGATTGAACTGGGAATTACACTATCAGACGAACAGAAAGAAGCGGTTTCTCTGGCAGTTAAAAATCGAATATTTGTCCTGACAGGCGGTCCGGGTACGGGAAAGACCACGATTACCAACCTGATCGCGCGAGCGCTGGATGCCCAGAAGAAACAGCTTGTCCTGGTCTCTCCTACCGGCAGAGCAGCCAAACGACTGAGCGAAGTGACAGGCCGAAATGCCCAAACCATCCATCGCATGCTCCAGTTCGACCCTGCCACTCATGGATTTGTGTTCAACGAGACTAATCCTCTTCCGTGCGATGCCATGATTGCAGATGAGGTTTCGATGCTGGATGCCGTGCTTGCCAATAGTCTCCTCAAAGCGGTTCCAGATACTGCTCAAATAATATTTGTGGGCGACAGCGACCAGCTTCCCTCGGTGGGGGCTGGTAATGTGCTGGGCGATATGCTCGATTCTGGAATAATTGCATCCATCCGTCTCACTCAGGTATTTCGCCAGGCTCAGGAGAGCCTCATTGTTACCAATGCGCATCGGATTCGGGAAGGCCGACCCCCAATACTCATTCCTCCTGCAGAAAGAGAAGGACACAACTGCCTCTACAAAGAAGCGGAAGAGAGCGAAACCGCCGCACAGCAGGCCGTGAAGCTCGCGCGGAAAACACTGCCGGCGCTTGGATTCAGACCAAATGACATTCAGACACTGACAGCAATGCGACGCGGAACAGTGGGTGTAAACTACTTAAATGAGGTACTGCAGGAAGCATTAAACCCGCCTGATCTAACCGGCAGAAAGCCTGAAATGCTGCGCGGCTCCCGCTGTTTTCGTACAGGAGACCGCGTGATGCAGCTTCGCAACAACTACGATAAAAATGTCTATAATGGAGATATCGGCACGGTAACCCATATCGATATCGAGGAGCAAATCTTTATCGTCCGATATCCCGAGAGAGAAGTGGAGTACGAGTTTTCAGAGTACGATGAACTCCAGCTCGCCTATGCGCTTTCCATTCACAAGAGCCAGGGCTCGGAGTATCCCGCCGTTATACTCGTCATCCACTCAAGCCAATATATGCTGCTTCAGAGAAATCTCTTCTATACCGGACTGACACGCGCCCGAAAGCTGTGCATTATAGTCGGAGAAGAGCGCGCCATCAGCTGGGCTGTTCGCAATAATAAAACCACAAAAAGATTTACGCGCCTCCAACACCGCCTTCAGGAAGATACAAAAGGAAATTACTTAAGCACAATTTAACTAATTGAGTAATCACAGGGCAAATTTCCTGAAAGCGCAGCATCCTGTATTTAGCGTCCCTATCAAATAAATTTAAAGTATTTACCAGGAGATTTATTGAGAAAATCCAATTGTTTTACTTACACAATTAAAATCCTGATTTATCGATGTCTAGTCCCAATGGCCTGCCTGTTTGTTCTGGCAGGATGCGGATTAAAAGCAGCACAGGTGAATCCCAATGGACCTCCGAACAAATCTGCGCTGCCGGGTGATATCCGACTTGTTGATGTGACTGCATCTTCCGGAATAAACTGGACTCACAACGCCTGCCGCACCGGAAGAAAGTTTCTCCCTGAAACAGTAGGTGGCGGCGGTGGATTTATTGACTTCAATCACGATGGTTTTCTGGATATAATCCTCATTAATGGCGCTCCGCTGCCGGGATATAAAGGACCAACTCCTCATCTCGCTCTCTATAAAAATAACGGCAACGGCACTTTTACAGACGTTACCAAAGAGTCGGGATTGAACATGCAGGAATACGGACTAGGTCTGGCAGTCGGTGATTATGATAATGATGGCTGGCCGGATATTTATATCACCACACTGGGACATAACCGGCTATTCCATAACGACCATGGGCATTTTTCGGATGTGACTGCAAAGGCGGGCGTAGCTATGAGCGGATTCAGCACTGCTGCTGTCTGGGTAGACTACGATCACTGCGGGCGCCTCGACCTGTTTGTGGCAAGATACGTCGAATGGAGCCCGTCCACGGATCTGCCGTGCGGGCCGCCCAGCGCCAGGCAGTACTGTCCGCCTAATCAGTATAAAGGGGCGCGGCCTGCGCTGTTCCGAAATCGAGGCGACGGTACTTTTGAAGATGTTTCTGCAAAGTCCGGAATATTTGGAAATCCGAGCAAAACACTTGCTGTTAATATCTGTGATTTCAATAAAGATAACTGGCCCGATCTTTACCTGGCAAACGATACGGAGCCGGATGTCCTGTTAATAAACAATAAGAATGGAACCTTCACCAATCAGGCTCTCACAACCGGGGTTGCCATGGGAACGGACAATTCGCCCACTGGAAGCATGGGTGTCGATATTGCAACACCATTTAGCGATGGCAGATGGGCGATTGCGATA
>JBBRDM010000226.1:0-6668 GCA_038203935.1 Chthonomonadales bacterium | reverse complement strand
CACACCGAGTGACTTGAGAAAGTCCGATAGAGTGGATTCATCAGCCGGATCCCCAGCGCCGTTTTGAATAACATCCAGCTTGAACGGGTGTGCAGAAGGAAGGCCGTTGATGAACCCGGCAGCACGACTATATTCTGACTTCACATCTTCGATAATCGGCGTGTTAATACTTCCGGGAGCTGCCTGGTTGCCGCCCGACTTAGGCGGCCCAGAAATATTCGGATGCCTGGATGCTTCAACTATCAAGGAACGTGGAGCAATGAGTGAGGCAATTTCCGCATCTCCGAACTCAGCGAGTATTCCAAACACATTACGATAGATGGGTTCCTTCCACAACTGCTCCCGTGGCTTAAAGTATCCGCTGACGACCGCTGCATCGAATCGCTGATCAGCAGCAGCGGAGTACATAGCGATGAGGCCGCCTTCCCCATATCCGATGATCCCGAGTGGTATACGATTTTTGCTTTTTGAATTATTTCCCTGGCTCTCAAACCAGTCTGCTGCTGAGAGAGTTTTTTGCACTTCGTATCCGATGATTCCTCGGCCCATCTCATAGGCTGCTCGCCATAAAAATTCACGATGCGGTTCATTTGTTGTTCCAGCGCCAGGTATGCCAGAATAGGTATTCTTCCGATTTATGAGCATTGGAATAAGAACCTGGCATCCGTTTTCAGCTAATCGTCGCGCGAATTGAGATTTCTCAGACACTCCTGCAGTTAGTCCGCAGAGCATCTCCGGCGACCAGTCGCAGTCCGGAAGTGCAATAATATTTGCGATGGGCTTCTTCAACGGAGTTAACAGCAGTCCCTCTCCATCGACGCCTGGCAGAACATTCCAGCGAACTGAGTATATCTTGTATCCCGCGCCCAAACCGACGACACCAGTTTCTCCGCTGCTTCCGACCCGAAAAGAAGCGTTAATATGCATCTCAGGAGGAAGCCTTGATTCTGTAATACCTAATAGCTTACTGAAGTGCTGTCGATTTGGCGCTATCGATTCTAAATAGGCTGCAGTGGAGCTGAGATCGCGATGCCATTTTGAAGCACGATTTTGGATAGTCGATTCGGTTTCTTTCAGAAGAAAACTGTTTATTCCCGCGACCATTTGGAGAGGAATATCACCGCTTTTAGTTAAAGGGAGTGTGTCTGGCAGCTGCTGGCTGTGAGACGATATCGTGAAGAGAAGAGGAAGAATGAGGACTGCAATCATCAGAAGGCGAGACGTGACCAATGGTAAGCTCCTCGAATGGGTTAGGATTATTTAGATCAATTCAGGTATAGGTTCGTGGCCTGCAAGCAGATAGTGCGGCCTGTTTTGCTCATCGATGACAGCGGTGGCACTGGTGTCTATTCCGATGTTGTGGTAGAGGGTAGCAAACACATCTTTATAGTCCACCGGCCTGTCATCCGGCTCCTCGCCAAATCTATTCGTGGATCCGATAACCTGCCCGGTGCGCATCCCGCCGCCTGCAAGCAAAGCACAGGAGACTCGGGGCCAGTGGTCGCGGCCTGCGTCTTTATTAATTCTTGGAGAACGCCCAAATTCGCCCCAGACGACTACAGATACATCCTTATCCAATCCTCTGTTGTGAATATCCTGAACCATTGCACTTAAAGCCTGATCGAACATAGGCAGATATGTTTTCAGATTAGAGAAGTTGCCTCCGTGCCAGTCCCAGAATCCATAGGAGAGGGTCACCACGCGAACTCCAGCCTGAACCAGTCTGACAGCTGCCAAAAACTGGTCGTTAATCATGGGGGAGGCATCACCCACAGGGGAATCGGTGCCTTTTCCATAGTGAGATCGAATTTTCGGATCTTCTTTTGTAACGTCCAGAGCGTTCACTAGTTTAGAAGAAGAAAGCAGGTCATATGCCCGCTGATTGAGAGCATCAATTCCGCTGAGTGAATCAGCACCTTTTCGGAAGCGATCCAGGCTGTTCAGAAGCTGGCGTCGATTACTCAGGCGATCCAGCGTGATGTCCTTCAGAGTCATATCCTTCATCATTGGGCCGTTTGGATTTAGCGCTCCGTATTCCAGCCCTAAGAATCCGGGACCGGGATCGTTGTAAGGCATGTGCTGTGTTTTTTGTGCAAGGCCAACGAAAGCAGGAATAGTTTTCTCTGTCGGGCCTTCCAATTTAGAAACTACAGAGCCGAGCACCGGAGCAAAATTCTGACGAGTTTCCGATTCCGTGTACCCGTTTAGACAGATATTGGAGGCGTGTTCATCACGTGCGCCAACAAGAGATCGAATAAGTGTGAACTTATCCATCATCCCAGCAAGTCGAGGCATTAATTCGCATATCTCGATGCCAGGTACATTAGTTTTGATCGGTTTGAATTCACCGCGTATTTCAGAGGGGGCGTCCATCTTCAGGTCGAACATATCCTGATGAGCCGGGCCGCCGGGGAGATAGACCATGATAATAGACTTACTGGAGGATTTGACTCCTGCCTGAGCCTCCGCAGCAAGCACATCTGTCAGACTGAGGCCGCCGATGGCAAGTCCGCCGATTTTCAAAAACTCTCGGCGTGAAACATGGTCACAAAAACTATTCTTGGATTTCCCCCGGATGGTCAGCATATTGGATACCCTTTACTGAGTAAACTATATTAACTCTGCAATTGGCTCATGGCCTTCGAGCAGGTAGTGGGGACGATTCTGTTCGTCGATGATAGCAGTCGTGCTCGTATCGATGCCAATGTTGTGATAGAGCGTTGCGAAAACATCTTTGTAGTCCACCGGACGATCATCGGGTTCTTCACCAAATCGATTGGTAGAACCAATAACTTGTCCTGTTTTCATACCGCCTCCAGCGAGTAAAGCGCCTGAGACACGAGGCCAATGATCACGGCCAGCATCTTTATTGATGCGTGGCGATCGGCCAAATTCACCCCACACCACCACAGATACATCTTTGTCGAGGCCGCGATTGTGAATGTCCTGCACCATAGCGCTTACAGCAAGGTCATAGAGCGGCAAATATGTTTTGAGATTAGCGAAATTGCCTCCATGCCAGTCCCAGCATCCGTAAGAGAGCGTAACGACGCGAGCGCCAGCCTCCACAAGACGGACTGCAGCTAGAAACTGATCGTTTATCATAGGAGCTGCATCTGCAATAGCGTGGTCAATTCCTGTACCATAGAGCGCACGAACCTTTGGATCTTCTTTGGTTACATCTAAAGCATTTATCAGTTTTGTAGAAGTAAGCAGATCGTAAGCACGCTGGTTCAAGGCGTCCATTCCATTCATAGAATCTGCTCCCTTACGGAAACGATCCAGGCTGGTCAGCAGCTGCCGCCGATTGCTGAGCCTGTCTAAAGTAATATTCGTCAAGGTCATATCACTCATCATAGGGCCGTTCGGATTCAGAGAGCCATACGCCATACCTAGAAACCCTGGGCCTGCATCAGAATAAGGCATATGCTGCGTTTTTGGAGCTAAGCCAACAAAAGGAGGCACTGTTTTCTCTACAGGCCCTTGCAGCCTGGATACCACGGAGCCAAGTACCGGAACAGGATTACTTCTTGATTCGGATAGGGCGTAACCGCTCAGACACATGTTTGAAGCATGCTCATCTCTAGCTCCAACCAGCGAGCGGACGATGGCAAATTTATCCATCATGCCCGCGATCCGAGGCATTAATTCGCATATCTCGATGCCAGGCACATTGGTTTTGATCGGTTTGAATTCACCGCGTATTTCGGAGGGGGCGTCCATCTTCAGGTCGAACATATCCTGATGAGCCGGGCCGCCCGGGAGATAGACCATAATGATCGCTTTATGCGAGGATTTGATACCAGCCTGAGCCTCCGCAGCAAGCACATCCGTCAGACTGAGGCCGCCGAGGGCAAGTCCGCCGATTTTCAAAAACTCTCGGCGTGAGACATGATCACAAAAACTATTCTTGGATTTCCCACGGATGGTCAGCATTTCAGCGCCTTGTTCAAGCAAAAGATGATCATAACTGCATTATCAGTTATAGTTGAATATAAAATGAGGAAAATCCTTCACAATTTATAGCCAGCTTTACCTATAAATAAAAGAGGATACGCACAGGCTGTGCATATCCTCTTTATAATTAAAGATTACTGTTATTACAGGTTTGGCTGCGGCGTCGTTCGGAGATAGGGCTTGATCTCTTTGAAACCTTTTGGGAAGAGATTTGTGGCATCCGCATTTGAAACTGTCGGAACCACTATCACATCTTCTCCATGTTTCCAGTCGGCAGGAGTCGCAACTTTATAGTTGGCAGTGAGCTGCAAGGAATCGATTACTCTGAGAATCTCCTGGAAGTTGCGGCCAGTGCTGGCAGGATAGGTGAGCGACAGCTTCAGCTTCTTATCTGGACCAATAATAAATACCGACCGCACGGTGAAGGTGTTGTCTGCATTCGGGTGGATCATGCCGTAAAGTGTAGAAACTCGGCGGTCAGCATCCGCTAACAGAGGGAAATTGAGTGCTGCGCCCTGAGTCTCCGCAATATCTTTCGACCAGCCTTCATGATCCTTTAGAGGATCGACGCTCAGGCCGATTACTTTCACATTTCGCTTGTCGAATTCAGGTTTTAGCTTTGCGACAGTTCCGAGTTCCGTGGTGCAAACTGGAGTGTAGTCTTTAGGATGGGAGAAAAGCACTACCCAACTGTCTCCAGCCCACTCGTTAAAGTGGATAGGGCCTTCTGTAGAATCTTGTGTAAAATCTGGCGCGGTATCGCCTAGCTGCACGGACATTAGACTTCTCCTTTGTGTCTCTTAATGTAATCTGAGTAAATCTATCAGTTTTATAGTATAATTTTAGCACCTTCGTTGGTGTAGTGTCAAGCCCGAATCTAATGGAATGCTCAAGAATAACTCTCCAATCACACAGAATCAACGTATTCCAGAGCAGCCGCGGCCAGTTAGAGTGATAGCGGCCTCGATTGTAGGAGTGATTCCATTAACGCTGTTTGTACAGTGGAGTGATATCAAAGTCGGTGGCACTATGGCAGCCGGTCCTTTTCCTCCTCTGGCTGCCTGTCTGCTATGGTCTCTTTTTCTGATATTAAATCGATTAGCTGCAAAAGCGTTTAACAAATCTCCTTTTTTTACGAACTCCGAATGTTTAATTATTCTTGCCATCTGGCTGGTATGCAATACCGTATCTGGCAGAGGAATGGTGCATCCACTGCTCGCTTCGCTGGCAGGGCCAATGTATTATGCCCGTGGCGCTGCAGTCACTTCCGCTATATCTCATCAAATTCCTGACTGGCTGGCGATTACAGACAAGTCAGCAGTCCGAGGTTTTTATGAAGGGAGCAGTTCCTCTGTTCCCTGGAAATTCTGGATTCGACCGTTAGCGGTCTGGTCTTTGTTTTTTCTGCCATTCATTCTGGGGAACATCTGTATGTGCGCGCTTTTTGAGCGCGTGTGGATCAAGAACGAACGCCTGGCGTTTCCACTGACAGCGCTGCCTCTTGCATTGATGGAGGGGAACCTATCTGGATCGAATCTGCCTTCATTTCGCTGGTCGGTTATTTTAGGATTATCAGTTCCATTACTGCTGCATGGATTTGGAGCAGTACATGCCTATATTCCCGCAATTCCTTGTATCCCATTTTTTAATGATATTTCCGATCTCCTGCACGCCGCGCCATGGACATCTCTTAATCCACTCTACATCAATATCTATCCTCTGCTTATCGGGCTGACTCTGTTGGCTCCCGCAGATATCAGCCTCAGCGTCTGGTTCTTTCTGATTCTGAATAAAATTGAAATACTCATAACTTCTGTTTCAGGATGGAATGACGGTGTGTCTGGAGGGGCGACTGCGCAGCCGCCCTATCTTGAAGAGCAGTCTGCAGGAGCGTTCCTGGCGCTTGCTGGAATTCTCGTCTGGAATGCACGCCATCACCTGAGCAGTATTGCGAAAGCGAGTTACAATTTCAGAAGAGATTCCAATTCCGCTATATCCGCATCGGATAGCCCAAAATCAATGAGTAGTGAGAAGACGGCGGATTATAAACAGTTTCGTCCGCTCTTTTTTGGTTTCGTGTTTGGAGAAGCAGGAGTGCTGCTGTGGTGCGTCTCTACCGGAATTCCATTGTGGTTTGCGGCGGCATTTTTCGGCTTTATTCTTATGGTATCGCTCGTACTTAGCCGTCTCATGGCTGAAGGCGGCATATCCTGGATATTAGCTCCCATCCTTCCTGATAAATTGATACTCTCTCTAACTGGAAGTGCGGCGCTCTCATCGCTGGCGCTGACTAGAACAGTTCTTCATGCGCAGCATCTCCGTGATACCCGCCAGCTTCTGACGCCATCCGTATTCCAGAGTGGAAAGCTTCGTGACGCTTCTGGTTTTTCTCCAAGGTTATTTTACTTTCTGACTATGTTGTGTGTGGCTCTAACCTTAGTTATTGGAGTTGTAAGCGCACTTCCAATATTCTATCACCATGGGGCGCTGTCATTAGCGCCCAATAGTGACGGGCTTCAGATGAGCGCCACCGTTATTCCTCTCACAGGAGTTAATCAGCTCTCCAGTCGTCTGCTAAGGCCTGTAAATCCTTCGCCCGCCGCAGGTCTGGGAGTGCTTTCAGGAGCTGGAATTACACTTGTGTTATCTCTGCTCAGATTAAGATTTACAGGATGGCCGCTCCATCCATTAGGTTATGCGCTGACAGGAAC
>JBBRDM010000225.1:0-6984 GCA_038203935.1 Chthonomonadales bacterium | reverse complement strand
AAACTCCCCGACTGGTGGGAGCAGGCATATCCGGCCTCGGTTTCTGCGTACCGGAACGCATACTGACAAATGCAGAACTGGCGTCGATGGTGGACACGAGTGATGAGTGGATTAAATCCCGTACAGGTATTCGGGAGCGCCACATATGCGATCCAGCCACATCCACTTCCGATCTGGCACTGGCTGCCTCTCAGAGAGCGCTTCAGAACGCGGAAATGGATGCCAGTGAAATCGATCTTATACTGTGTGCCACTTCCACGGGGGATTATGTATGGCCCGCGACAGCTTGTATTATTCAGGATAAAATCGGCGCATCCAGGGCAGGCGCATTTGATCTTAGCGCGGCATGTTCCGGATTTTGCTATGGGCTAGCCACGGCAGCAGGCTTTATTCAGACTGGCTCGATGAAAAATATTTTGGTAATTGGAGCAGACGCGCTTTCCAAACATCTCAACTGGCAGGATCGTTCCACCTGCATACTCTTTGGCGATGGAGCAGGCGCAGCCGTCGTATCCGCTTGTGCCCCTGACTACGGAATACTGGCTTCCACGCTCGGATCTGATGGCTCGGGATTAGAATCGGTGTGGCTGCCGGCTGGAGGCACCCGCACACCGATTACGGAAGAAGTCATTCAAAACCGGCTCAACTGTCTAGCCATGCGCGGTAAAGAGGTCTACCGATTTGCCCTTGAAATGGTACCAGCGGCGATATTCGAAGCTCTCAAGAGAGTCTGCCTGGGTCCATCGGATATCTCGCTGTTAGTTCTTCATCAGGCAAACGCAAGAATTATTGAGGCGGTGACTGAGCGAATCGGGCTCGATCCTTCCAAGGTATTCATGAATTTAGATCGATACGGTAACACCTCTGCAGCTTCGATTCCTATCGCGCTTACGGAAGCAGATGTTCAGGGACGAATGAAAAAAGGGGATATTGTCGTAACGGTCGGTTTTGGCGCCGGGCTCACCTGGGCAGTGAATATTATCCGCTGGAACTGATAGTCGTTCCGCAGCATGAAAGTTTAAATAGATTCAATGAGCAGGACCGCTTACCTTTTTCCAGGCCAGGGATCGCAGAAGATCGGAATGGGTAGATCATTTTTCGATCATTTCGATGCAGCTAAATCCCTATTTGATCAGGCGAACCAGATTCTCGGCTTCGACCTGGCAAAGCTGTGCTTCGAGGGGCCGGAAGAAGATCTCAAGAAGACTGAAAATACGCAGCCGGCGTTGTATGTAACCAGTGTCGCTGGATGGAAATGTCTTCAGGCGAAGATTGCCATATCTCCTGAGGTGTGCGCTGGCCACAGTGTGGGTGAATATGCGGCATTGACTGCTGCGGGTATTCTGCCATTCGAATCTGGATTAAAACTGGTGCGCAAGCGCGGTGAACTGATGAGAGACGCAGCCGCGCATACTCCTGGTACTATGGCCGCATTGCTTGGAATCGAAGCAGAATCCGCACGGCAGGCATGTGACGAAGCACGATCAGCAGGCGCAGGAGTAGTCTGCGTCGCAAACTATAATGGCGGCGGACAGATAGTTCTCTCGGGAGAGATCGCCGCCGTTGAAAAGGCTTGTGAAATTGCCAGAGCCAAAGGAGCCAAAAAAGTGATTCCGCTTGTAGTATCCGGCGCATTTCACTCTCCGTTGATGGTAAATGCCGGTGATACACTCTATGCCTCTATTTCTAAAACGGGATTTATAAAGTCGGAAACTGCGGTTATTTTAAATGTGACTGCCGATTACATCCACAAGCTTGATGATCTCACCAGCGGATTGACAATGCAGGTCAGCCGAAGTGTACTCTGGGAACAGTCGATGCAGAGGCTTCTGGCAGATGGAGTGGATAGATTCGTGGAGATTGGGAGCGGCGAGGTTCTCACCGGACTGATGAAACGCATTCAAAAAGGCGTCGATGCCGTGAGTATTTCCGATTTAGACTCATTAAATTCTTATGCATCAACGCTTGGAGAATCATAACTTGTATTGCAGAGATAAAGTGGCGATTGTTACCGGCGCCGGGCGAGGAATTGGCAGGGCAATTGCCGTTGAATTGGCCGAGCAAGGCGCAAAGATTGTCGTCAACTACAGCAGGAGCGCCGAAGCCGCAGAACATACTGTGTCGATTATCCGTGAAACAGGCGGTGAAGCACTGGCTGTTCAGGCAGATGTTGCTGACTCCACTCAGACATCGAATCTGTTTTCTCACGCTCTGGAACATTTCAAGCAGGTGGATATTCTCGTAAATAATGCGGGAATCACACGTGATAAACTTATCCTGCGAATGACCGATGAGGATTGGGACTCTGTGATCGATACCAATCTCAAAGGGGCGTTTCTTACCTGCCGCGCTGCTGCAAAACTGATGGTAAAGCAGAAGAGTGGAATTATCGTTAACGTTGGTTCTGTTATGGGCAGAGTAGGCGGAGCAGGACAGGTAAACTACTGCGCTTCCAAAGCAGGCCTGATTGGACTGACAAAATCACTTGCGAAAGAACTGGGCGGTCGTAATATCCGCGTCAATGCTGTAGCGCCTGGTTTTATTGAAACTGAAATGACCGAGCAGTTGAAAGAGGATTATCGCGAGGTTATACTGAAACAGATACCGATGGCAAGATTTGGAGACGCAGGCGACATTGCCAGGGTGGTCTCTTTTCTCTGCTCTCCCGCAGCTGCATATATACAAGGGGAAACGATTACAGTAGATGGCGGGCTATTTATGTGAGGCCATTTCGCCCGGGTTTAGTGCACTGCAAACCGCATTTTTTAGGTTTATTGAAGCTTTTAGCAATAAAAATTTTATCATATGGTTCAAGGAGACATAAAGAATGAATACATTCGAGCGCGTTAAGAAAGTACTGGTAGAGCAGCTGGACGTGAGTGAAGAGGAAGTGACTCTTTCGGCGTCGATCATCGACGATCTAGGAGCCGATTCATTGGATGTCGTTGAAATTATCATGGGTTTGGAAGAAGAGTTCGACGTGGAGATTCCGGACGAAGAAGCTGAAAAGCTGACTACCGTTCAGAAGATCGTGGACTATGTCGATGAGCAGGCCAAAGGTTGAGGTGAGTGCATATGAGCGGAAAAACCGCCACGAGCATGGAAGTTCAGCGTGTTGTCATTACCGGCATTGGCGCTGTAACCTCTCTCGGAAAAAATGTTGAGACGATATGGAATGCATGCCTTTCCGGCTGCTCCGGTGTCTCAAGTATATCGGGATTCGATACCACAGGATACACCACGCAGTTTGCTGCCGAGATAAAAGAGTGGGATCCATCTCCGTATATGGAGCGAAAAGAAGCCCGCCGCATGGATAAGTTCGTGCAGTATGCGGTGGCTGCGGCTAAAATGGCTGTGGCAGATTCTGCGCTGGATATTACGGATGAGATTCGAGACCGTGTGGGTGTGTGTATCGGCTCCGGAATTGGCGGTCTGGCTACCATCGAGGATCAGCATAAGGTGCTGATCGAACGAGGCCCCAGCCGAATCAGCCCGTTTCTTATTCCGGGAATTATCTGCGATATGGGCGCCGGGTTAGTTTCGATCATGCTTGGCGCTAAAGGCCCGAATTCCTGCGTGACGACCGCCTGCGCTACAGGTACTAATAGTGTGGGAGATGCCTTCAACATCATTCGCCGAGGCGATGCCGACGTCATGCTCGCAGGGGGCACAGAAGCGTGCATCACGCCGCTTGGTATGGCGGGATTTTGTGCTGCGCGATCTCTTTCCACCCATAATGACGACCCTCAGAAAGCAAGCCGGCCTTTCGAGAATGACCGCGACGGCTTTGTGATGGGCGAGGGAAGCGCAGTGCTGGTTCTGGAATCACTGGAAATGGCACAGGCTCGCGGTACAAAGATATACGCGGAAATTGTGGGTTATGGAATGTCCGGAGATGCCTATCACATCACCGCACCTTCACCCGAAGGAGAGGGCGCAGCCCGTGCAATGAAAGCAGCCATGCGCTGCGCAGGGCTGGAACCTGAAAACATTGACTATATCAACGCCCACGGCACTTCAACAGAACTGAACGACAAAAATGAAACGTCCGCCATCAAGTCAGCGCTTGGCCAGCACGCGTACAGTATCCCCGTCAGTTCAACCAAATCGATGACCGGGCATCTTATAGGCGCTGCGGGAGCAGTGGAGGCCGCCCTCTGCGCGCTTACTATCCGAGATGGAATGGTGGCTCCGACCATTAACTACGATACCCCCGACCCTCATTGCGATCTGGACTATGTGCCAAATAAATCTCGAAAAGTGGATGTGAAGGTAGCTATGTCGAACTCATTCGGCTTCGGCGGCCACAACGCATCGATCATTCTTCAAAAGCTATAGACTGCCCTCATCCCCCTGCCCCCCTTATCCCAAAAACAGGAGAAAGGGGAAATTTAATTCCACCTGCCCCTCTCCCAGATGCTCGTTCCTCGTGGGAGATTCAATCTCACCATTATTTTTCGGCAGACGACGGAGCATCTGCCCTACAGATTTCATCGTTCCTCGCGGGAGATTCAATCTCGCCCTGCCCCCTCTCCCATATTGCTCCTCCATGACGAGGGAGAGGGTGATTAAAGCTGGAATCAGGCCTCTTTCACGGTCAATATTTGGTTTGCCGCAACGGCGGTGAGAGTCTGTTTCCTGCCGGAGAGCCAGTGGATTTCGAGCGTATCCACTGCTTTTGCCTGGCCCAAACCGAAGTGAACCCGGTAGTCGCTGTCGCCTGCGTAGCTGCCGCCGCCAAGTACGACTCGCATTTTTTTCCTGCCGCCGATAGTCGCATAGCATTTCGTACCAATAGGTGTGCTGCAACCGGTGTGGGTGATGAGTTTGATAAGAAGCCAGTTGCCCGCTTTGCTGTCGTTGTGCAGCAGCGTTGGCCGGTCGTTCTCCGCAGTTACTAGAATATCAATGCGACCATCGTTATCTATATCGCCAAAATAGGCCCCGCGATGGACACGCACATCATCCGCAGGGAGAGAATCAGGTGAATCGGTGTAGTGTCCTTTTCCATCGTTGAGCAGGAGCTGATTTCTCTCTTTATAGGTCTTGGCGCTGTCTTTGAGGTATGCATACGGGAAGATATGGCCGTTCGCGCAGAAGAGATCCAGGTCTCCCGAATTGCGTGTATCGAGAAAGCCTGTTCCGAATGCCAGGTAGGGGCGCGTAGCTGGTCCGATGCCGGAAACGGCGCTCAGATCAGTGAAATAGGAGCCGTCGTTTTTGTAGAGGGTACGAGGTTCGTCTGCAAAGGTGGTGATCACCATATCCAGGTCGCCGTCGTCGTCGTAATCGCCTACGGCAATCCCCATGTTGGACTGTGGCATTCCGGTCGCGCCAAAAGCCACATTCTCCTGAATGGCAATCTCTTCAAATTTCCCATTGCCCATGTTGTGATAGAATGTGTTCGCACCCAGGTCGTTCGCCACAAAGAGATCGAGGCGGCCGTCGCCATCAAAATCGGCGGCGGCGGCGGCCAGGCTTCTCCTCGCATCGTTCAAAAATCCTGCCTCTTTGGTAACTTCGGTAAATGTGCCGTCTCCGTTGTTATGGAAGAGCGCATTCGTCGCCGGCTGATAGAGCGAGGGATGGCAAAAATCGGGCAGGCCATTGGAGGCGATACATTTCTGATTGTTTTCCACGCTCCACTCACAGTAGCGTGTCACGAAGAGATCCAGGAAGCCGTCGCCATCGTAGTCGAACCAGACAGCGCCGCTCGAAAACCCTCCGAGCGCTACTCCTGCTTTTGCGGTGACATCCTCGAAAGTCCCATCTCCGCGATTTCTAAAAAGTGTATTTTGGCCGTAGCAGGCCACGTAGATATCAGGATAGCCGTCGTTGTTATAGTCCCCAATAGCTGCCGCGATGCCGTACGCAGTTTCGATTCCGCCAAATGCCTTCGGTGCAAGGTTAAAGCGCCCTTTGCCATCGTTTAGATAGAGATGGTGCTGAAGCGGTGCATTTTTGCCCTTGCAAATTCCAAGTGACTTTGGCTGGGGAAAGTAGATATCGAGAAAGCCATTGCCGTTCGAATCGAAGAGTGCGGCTCCGGAAGCGATCTGCTCCACAAAGTATCTCTCACCGCACCCTCCATCCGACTGAGTGAACGATAATCCAGATACTTCCGTGATATCAGAAAATTTCGCAAGCGGTGTTATTGGAAGCGCTGCCGTCCCGTTACTAAGAGGTTTGCTCTGTTTTGGGCCGCAGCCGGACAGCTCTGCGAATATTCCGGATAGCGCAAGGCTGCCCCCGCCCTGGAGGAAGGATCGGCGAGAGATCATTGACCCTCCTGCAGCGATTTGAGGCCGCCTAAAGCATGCGCATTCTGGGGATCGATACGGAGTGCCGCCTCGTATTCGTCCTGAGAAAGCCCATTTTTCCTTAGCTGATGATAGCGATCTGCAAGCTGGAGATGCAGGTCGACTTTATCCGGGTACATATATACCAGAGACTGGAGATGCTGGAGCTGCTGCGCGTTAAATTCAATCTCTTTGGCAGCCTCAGCAATTTTGCCCGACCGGGTTTTATCTCCTAAGCGAGCATAGATCACAGCAAGCTGCTGCAGCGGGTACGGTCGATTTTCATCCAGTTTCACAGAGTTTTCGAAGGCAGCTCTTGCTTTGTCCAGATTGTTTGCGCGCAGAAACGCGCTTCCCAGCCTATCCTGAAAGGCGGGATTGTCCGGTTTTGCATCGACTGCTTTTTGAAAGGATGCCAGAGCTTTTTCATATGCTCCTGGCTCGCCGCTCTCCTGCCATAATCGCCCGAGAGTCTCATTCAGATTCGGATCATTGGGCTGAGAAGCGAGCGCTGTTTCGACAACTTTTTTCCCTTCCACTATCTTCTGCTGCCTGAGATAGAGCATTCCCAGCCCGAAGGCGATATCTGCCTGCTCGGGATGGAGTGCATTTGCCTGCTGCAGATGCTGAAGCGCGAGATTGACATTATTTTGTGAGGCATAAGCCCGCCCGAGCAGATAGTGTA
>JBBRDM010000224.1:0-7085 GCA_038203935.1 Chthonomonadales bacterium | reverse complement strand
CACTCAAACTTGTACGAAATGCCGCGCCGCCGGCAAGACAGTCTCCAGCCCCTGCGGCACCTGCAGCGGCAGCGGAAGAACCAGAAAGAATCGCGAACGCAGCGTTAAAATTCCTGCCGGCGCAGATACGGGTATGCGTCTGAGGCTTATAGGCGAGGGAGACGCAGGCGAACGCGGGGGACCATCGGGCGATCTGTACATCGTTCTCTACGTGAAAGATCACGATCTATTCGAGCGGCGTGGAAACGATCTCTACTGCGAAGTTCAGGTGAGTTTTGCCAAGGCCGCCCTAGGGGACACGATCAAAATTCCAATCATCAACGGAACCGATGACCTCAAAATCCCGGAAGGCACCCAGAGCGGCCAGGTATTCACGCTCCGCAGCAAGGGAATTCCGGATGTGAACGGCCGAGGCAAAGGCGATCAGCACGTCGTTGTGAAAGTACAAGTTCCCACCAAACTCACCGCAGAACAGCGCACCCTGCTCAAGCAGTTCGCCGCCACTATGGGTGAACACTTGCAGGAAGGCGAAGGCAAAGGTATTCTGGGGAAATTATTCGGGCATTAAAGTTTAAGATTCAGGTGCAGCTTGAATACAATATATGGGAGATAAAGTATGAGATGGGCTGAGATTACCGCTGCCTGCAGCCCTGAATCTGTGGATGCAGTGAGTTATGCGTTTCTGGAAGCTGGATGCGGCGGCGTTACGATTCAAGGTGAGCGTCCCGTGAAGGTTTGCGGAAGCCTCCCGGTTACTGATGAACTTTCGGGAAAACTGGACGCGCTTAAAACCCATCTGGACAGGCTGCCCGAATTCGGTCTTGCCGGACTGCTCGATGGTCTGACTCTGCGATATGCCGAAGAAGAGGACTGGGCAAATGCATGGAAACAGTACTTCAAACCGATGAAACTAGGAAATCGAATCGTCATCAAGCCGAGCTGGGAAGAGTATACTCCGACCGCCGATGAAATAGTTTTAGAGCTTGATCCGGGGATGGCGTTCGGAACAGGCGGGCATCCTACCACACAGCTTTGCCTTCTCGCTCTCGAAGACCGCATAAAACCCGGTATGAAAGTGGCAGATATAGGCACCGGAAGCGGAATCCTCTCTCTTGCTGCGGCAAGGCTGGGGGCAGCAGACGTCATCGCGACAGATATCGATCTCATTCCACGCAAAGTCGCACGAGAAAATGTCTCTCGAAACAGCCTTGAAAACACTGTCCACATTTTAGAGATGGATGATTTCGATATAAGTGCAAATGAAAGAGATCTGGTGGTGGCGAATATCGTTGCAAACACCATAATTGAGCTGGCGTCTACCATCGCTCCCAGAATAGTTCCGAATGGTATATTCATTGCGAGCGGAATCGTGGAGGAGCATCACGATTTGGTCAGGGATACTCTGAGAGCGGTGGGGCTGGAACATCTGGAGACAAAACGGGAAGATATCTGGGTGTGCCTTATATCGCGCAAAAATCCCGATCTTGAATACGACATGGCCGTGCTGCAGCGCTCCTCGGATGCACTTCCCGCCATTCTTGATCTCGACAATAAAATGCAGGGCGTGTCCTAGACTGACGGCGAATCCCGGCACCGAGCAGTTCTTCCTCCAGACATGCATTCATCTCGTCAACGATTAGCCCATGCAGAGAATATTCGTACCTATAAATCAGATCAAGGATGGCATCGCCACCATATGCGGAGGTGATCATCTGCATCTGGCCAGGGTGCTGCGCGCAAAGCCCGGAGATAAAATAACCATTCTTGACGGGACAGGGAAAGCGTTCGCTGCCGTATTGGAACGTATTGAGAAGAGCGAGTCGATTGCTTGCCTGGAAGGCGAGCTTCCGGTGTGCACGGAGCCGGCACTGCATGTTTGCATTGCGCAAGCCCTTGTAAAAGGGGACAAATTCGATCATATTCTTCAGCATGGAGTTGAGACTGGGGCGAGCAGTTTCGTGCCGATATGCGCTGAACGCAGTATCATTACCATTCCGGATGCAAAGATTCAGGATAGAATATCCAGATGGCAGCAGATTGCAAAGAGTGCGGCGGAGCAGTCTGGCAGAGGCATCGTTCCTCTGGTAAATGGACCCATCAAGCTTGCAAATCTGATTAAAAATCGAGCAGAATCGGACATGGTACTGCTGCTGCATCCAAATCCGCCGGCAGTCAGCCTCAGGCAGACAATATCAAACATACCTGTTCCTGCTCGGATATTACTTTGTATTGGGCCAGAAGGCGGGTGGAGCGATCCTGAAGTTCAAGCTTCCCTCATGGCCGGGGTTCGAATAATTTCTCTCGGGCCGCGAATTTTGCGCACTGAGACAGCAGCGCTTATAGCGATCAGTCAGCTTTTATATCAATGGGAGAGTTAACATGCGCATATTAGGACCGGATGGAAATCCAATATCGACAGGATCTCCGGTTTCACCCGAAGTCCAGCAGATCGTAGACCGAGCCAAAGAGATAGCCAGTAAGGGAGATGCGGCTACTGCACTGCAGCAGATGGTCTATGCTTTTCAGTCCGATGTCAAATCCGATCTGGTCATCGATACTAGCTGCGACCTCCTGCGCCAGATGATGCAGGCATCTGGCGCTGAGCAGAGTGATGAACTGGAACTTTTCGAGCAGCTTAAAATAAAAAGGGAAGACCCGCTGCTCAACTACCAGATAGGCAACCGTTTTTTCCAGCTTCAGCAGCCATTCCTTGCAAGGCCCTTTCTCTCGCGTGCAAAAGAGTTGGCAGGCGATGATAAAACTGAACTCGGCCAGCACATCGATGTCGATTTTTCACAAGTTTTGATGGATCTGGGAGCTTATCAGGAAGCCATCGACGCTTTCCACAAACTCAACGATGACTACGGCGGCCTTCCGATCTGGCTGGTGCTCGAGATGGCGGAGTGTTACGCGCTGCTGCGACAGATGGATGAGGCTGATGCAGTCTATGCGGTAGCGCCCCCGGAATCCACCGAAGTTGTACCTGGCATGGATGAGGTTCGTGAAGAGGTGGGGGATCTGCTGGCGCGCGTGCGAGATTTTGATGAAGTGGAGCAGCTTGGCCTGCGCGAATGGCACTATGTGCAGACACGCGGGATGCTGCTGGAGACCAATCCCGATGAAAAAGTGCCCGGGGAGCGGTTTCTAATCTTCCAGCCTAGTGAAGAGGACTGCGCTTACCTGGTGGGGCTGACCGCAGCTATTCTGGACAAAAAAGAGCTGGCGCCTAATAGAATACTATGGCTTGGCCCGAATTCCGAACCGCTTGCCCGACTTTTTGCGCAGTGGTGGGAAGTGGACGCGGAAAATATTCGTCCCTATCAGCTTGGAGATAACACGGATGACACCGCTGATTTGGGACTTCTCGTAATGTCTCACTCTTACGATGTATTTACTATTGCGGACGAAGAGACGTTTGTTGATCTCGCTCAGGCGCGAGGCGGACTGGTTACATTCGCGTTGGATGTTCGCTGGAGCGACCGGCAGCCTCTCACGCCGGATATCGCTGGTTTTCTATCACAGGCGTGCAACCTGCCCTGGGAAAATAGAATGCAGCTCAGCGAAGATCAGCAGACCGTGACTCGCATCGAAGAGACTAGGGATGCCGAAACGGTGGCGAAAGAGATTTCTGCTCAGTTCATCCCGGATGAAGAGTTCGATCAATATGCTCAGGAGACTTTAGAATTATATGCCGCCTGCACGGATCTCATTCTGGATCATCGCGATGGCACTCTTATCCGACGCCCGCTTGTAACGCACTCCCCCATTCAAAGTCCGCGAATCGGTTTCTAGTCTTTCAATTGTGGAGCAATTGCCGCCCTCACTCAAGGTAAGCGCCTCTGAGTGAGGGCGGTCGTGGTAATAACATCGCCAGAACACAATATCCTCAGCTGCTTTTATATTCCCCTGTTTTTCTGCTCAGAAATTCTCCACTTAGAAAACGCTTCTCCCTCCTAAAAATACCGGTTTTTTTAAATAAGCGGACATATCGTGAACAAATCTACTTTATGGCCGTCTTGGAATATGCAAACCCCCCGTAGATATGGGAGCCCAAGATGGAACTCTTGTCGATACCGTGGCCAAAGCCACGTATTTGGGCCCGTCGAATTCGCAGAAGTTTCCGAAAAAAAATAGTGCTCCCCCATCTCTCTTCATCTGACGACTCTGCTGCTTCTATAGAGCAGTGCCTGCGCGATCAGGTGCTTGAGGTGCTGGCCGACTCGAATCCTTTCATCCTTGTTCAGACCACTACTCTTTCCATTCAGGAGCATCTGTGTGCGCTCGAGGCATTTCGCGCGCTGCAGACCGACAGCCGCTGCCGCATCGTTATATTAGGTACGATGTCCGACCATTGGGATGCCATATCTCATAAAGCGTATCAGATCATACATGCGCTTCCTCGCAAACTAGAAACACTTCCAGATCTGTTTTCAGAAGAGCTGGACAGCCTGATCAAGCAGGCGGCCGCGTTGCTCATGCCGGTCAATCCTGATAAGATAACAGATTACATCCGATCTTCCAACAGGCAGAACAAGCATATCCTCGCCCCGAACAGCGCGCAGAATCGCGCGCTCTATGGTGGAAATGCTGTCTACTACGACCATCGAGACGCGCAGTCGATCGCTTTCGCAATGCGGCGAGTGCTGGATTCGCTTTCTTATGAAGACCTCGGCGTGGGAGCCATGCAGGCGGACATAGTCTCGGACGGATCTGCCGCTCAAAATTTAAACGATCCGCAGGTCAAAATTATGTCGGAATATCCACGCGATAATAATTCGGAATCTTCACACAATTATAATAGTGCGCTGCCGCTCTATTTCCTGCACATACCAAAAACGGCCGGAACCTCTGTGCGGATACTTTGTGAAGACCATTTCAGTTATGATCAGATTTGCCCGGCTTATTTTCCTGCGCATCTCTCAGCTATTGCATCGGAACAGGCTGCAAGCTATCATCTGTTCCGAGGGCACCACGCAGGGGCACTCTATCCTTTTCTTAAAAAGCCACTGAATACATTTACGTGGATGCGCAGTCCTATGAGCTGGCTTGTTTCAAACTATTCCTTTCAAATTCAGGAAAGAAATATTCCAGAAACAATGTCGTTTCAAGAGTGGCTCGAGGTCACTCCATCCAATCCGGTATGCCACTTCCTTACGATCACCACTCCCTTAAGTCCTGACGTCAGTTCACTTTCGCTTTTAGATCGGGCGTCGGAAGTGCTGAAAAACTGCTTCATGATCGGCATGGTAGAAAAGCATGATGATTCTATAAATATTCTCTGCCACCAGTTGGGATTATATCCTCCAGAGATGGCTGCGGCATTTAACCGAACCTCATCACGCAGAAAGTGGGAAGATTTCTCAGCAGAGACGACTAAAAGAGCCGAGGCTATGCTGACAGAGGATATGAAACTCTATTCCAGAGCGGTTCCGCTGTTTGAGGCAGGCTATCAGAAAATGCTTAATGAACTGCACCAGGATTTAAACTCAAAGTTCGGCGACGTCGAAGAGTGGGATACCTGGCTTATCCGAGAGCTGCTCAGAGAAAGATACTTCACAAAACTGAAAGCTAATCCACTCCTGGATGCTGTCGACTATACGTTTGATCAGCCGCTGATAGGCGAAGGCTGGGGAGAACGGATGACCTCCGGCCCGCAAAGCCCATATGGCTGCGCACGAGGAATTGCAGATGATAAATGCGGCGCGGTGATTTATCTGCCAATTCAAAAAAGAGGAAGCTGCACACTCCGTTTCGGCATTTCCGAGGTATATACACCGAAAGCGCTGGCAGGCATGCGGCTGGAAGTGAATGATACTCCGGTACCAATACACAGGGAGAACCGCGGGCATCCGCATCTGCTGAGTGAAGTGGTGCTTGGCGCTTCAATTTCCAGCGAAGTTTTGCAGATGTCGAGTCACTATACTAAACTGGTCTTTTCCACCGATTCGTATATTCGTCCGGTGGACGAAAATCCGTTTCTGAGAGATACCAGCAAACTTATGGTGGCTTTGAACTGGATTTCAACCCGCTCCACTCGATAGAATTCAGTCGAAATTGATATGTCTTCCAACCCTTCACAAAAACCGAATATCCTCCAGATACTGGTCGATGATATGGGATATGGCGATCTGGGGGCTTTCAATGGCGGGCTTTCGCACACGCCCCGGCTGGACAGTCTCCTCGCAGAAAGCACCTGTCTCAGCCAGCATTACGTTGCTTCTCCGGTATGTAATCCTTCTCGTGCCTCGCTGCTTACTGGGCGATATCCTCAGCGAACAGGCTCTATCGACACTTTGGAATGGCGAGGGCTGGAGCGGCTGGCGCTGAGAGAAACGACTATCGCAGACGTACTGCAGGCAGGTGGATATAAAACTGGCTTGATTGGAAAATGGCATCTAGGCTCGTTCGACCCACGATACCATCCGAGAGCAAGAGGTTTTGAAGAGACGGTCTGCTTTCGAGGCGGCATGCACGACTATTATGATTGGAGGCTGGAGTACGACAACACCATCCGAAGATCCGACGGCCGTTATCTAACGGATGTCTTTGCTGAGGAAGCAGTCCAGTTTCTCGAGAGGCACCATTCCGAACCATTCTATCTGCATCTCGCTTTCAATGCGCCGCATACCCCGCTGCAAGCCCCAGTTCAGGCAGTTCAGTCGTTTTTAGATAAGCATTGTTTCACGCAAGCGGTAAGTACGCTCTATGGAATGATTTCTGTGCTGGATAACGCTGTCGGAACTGTTCTGGATAGACTAGAATCGCTCGGCCTTGCTGAAAACACCCTGGTGCTATTTTCCAGTGATAACGGGCCGCAGTTTGGCGGTATCGAGGAGGAGTGCCTCACTCGCTTCAACTGCAATCTGAACGGATCGAAATGCCTGGTGTACGAAGGCGGCGTCCGTGTGCCAATGCTGATACGCTGGCCCGCTGGCCTGGAAGGTCAGCGAACCGTTCATGACGCAGTCCATTTTTGCGACTGGTTTCCCACACTCCTTGCTGCAGCCGGAATAGATATGCCGGCAAATTTGAAGATAGACGGTCTGGACATTCTGCCTTTTCTACAGCAGAGGGTAGGTCATTCC
>JBBRDM010000223.1:0-7174 GCA_038203935.1 Chthonomonadales bacterium | reverse complement strand
AGCATTTGCTGAACCGTTTACAAACCCGATTCTTCGATGTCCAAGGCGAGCAAGATAGTCCACTGCCGTGGATGCTCCACTCTGATTATCACTATCTACACAGGGGAAAACCGCATCTGGCCACGACGCGCCTAATACAACGAATGGAACATGCCTGTCATATATTTTAAGGAGAGAGCTGTAGCTCTCTTCCACAGGCGCAACAAAAATAAAAACTGCATCCGGAAAACGATCTACCACGTTTGAATATTCGGTTTCCGGACACTGTATGACCTGAAGCGCGCAGTTCATCTGGCTGGTATATTCACTGATAGCCCAAAATGGGGTCTGCAAATATATATCATGCTCCGGGTGCTCCGTAAAGGAGGTAACCAGAATGAGAAGTTTTTGTCGGACCGGTTCCGATTCGCTTTGATTTTTACGAACAAAGGTCCCAGAACCTACCCTGCGAGTCAGCCAGCCATCAGTTACAAGCTCCTGAATTGCGCGATTGGCGGTCATCTGGCTTACACCGAACTGTACAGCAAGTTCACGCTCACCTGGAAGGCGATTGCCGGGACCGAATTCTCCGCGCCGTATTCGCATCTCTATCTGCCGGCGTATGCGTTTGTAGTTTGGTTCTTCAGCAGGCGCTATCGACATTGAAATTTCCACCATTGTTATATAACATTGTTATGATTATAACACCGCATTGCATCCATGTCAAGATTATTTTTTATGAGTATAAAAAGCAGCAAAATGATGGTTTGAGTAGCGATGTGGAAGTACTTTGAGTGCGAAGAAGCAGTTCTAGGGTAAATGTTGAAGAAGAAACTAATTAGCTATCCCGGCATTAATAGAGACTATCAATTAATACCGAGATAGAATTAGAGAATATTCAATTGGCTAGCTTACGATCTTTACTATCGGGACCGTGCGTCACAGGAGGTTTTGAAGCAGGCAAACCAAAACGTTTTTGATGTACTAAGCTTACTAAGAGACTGCCGACTCCCGCCCCCAGGAAAAATGATATAGCGATCACATAAGTAAGCGGATGTGAATTCATCCAGGGCCACACTTTGACGGTATTCGCATAATTAATTATTGCAAACGCGGTTGTAAAAGTTGTAATAACAATCAGCGCTATGATAAGCAGAATCATTCGAGTATTCAACGCGGATATACCCCTCTTGGTTGGAATACATGTTCAATCAATGATCCGAAATTGTTGTGCTCAAATTATTCACAGAATGATTCTATCCCCCGTCATGGCGAGAATAGAATCATTCTGTGCGTTCCATTACTGGCCGCTGGTTTTGCCGGCAGATCCAGAATCTGTAGAACCGCTTGCGCCCGAACTTCCATTACTGCCCGAGGCGCCCGAGGCGCCCGGTGCGCCGGGCGCTCCTGGAGCGCCGCTGGGCCCTGGAGCCCCTGCAGGGCCTGGTGCGCCAGCGGGACCAGGTGCGCCTGGAGTACTCGAAGGAGTGGGTACTACTACCGTCGTATGTTCCGTAGTAGGTGGAGTGGCAGGAGCTTCGGTAGTCTGAGAACAACCGCCAAGAGCGCCCAGCGCCACGATCAACATACCAGCAATTAATATTTTCATTCAACAATTCCCTTCCAGTTAAATTGGAAAAATGCACCTGCTGTAACCAGATTGATTGCTTCACGGCTTTCCTGATGATCTCAAAAATCCCGTTATTGCAGGTGCTTAATTTCCTTGCTTCGAACAAATTACAAACAGTGAAACTATCTGCCTTTATCATCTCGCCGATTATCAGCTCTGTTATTTCCGTGATCTCTGTTTCGCTGATCGCTAGTTCGCTGAACGCTGCTTGGAGCACGCGAAGGCATTGGCTTATTTATAACCGGCCGTGATGCATGAGGAGCTTGTCGATTGGCAGGCTGGCCAAAAGATCCACCGGGCCTGCTGGGTGCTGGGTGGGGTATCGTTCTGGTTTGCCGGTTGACATTAACATGTTCTGTCCTTGGCTGAACTGCGGGGCGAGTATGCGCTTGAAATGTCGAGCGATTTCCTCCCGCAGGCGCCGCGGGTCGAACATGTCTATTTGCCGAGGCATTTATATTTCTCGCCTGATTAGGATGGTACACAGGAGCAGCTGCCGGCCTGTTAGCTGCCGGATGAGCCGTGCGTTGAACATGCGCGTTTGGAGCGATATTGTGCACATGGTTTGCTGCACTATGGGTATGGCTATTTACCGCGCGCTGATTATTTGCAGGATTATGTGCCGCTGTATTCATTCTGGAGCCAGGTGCTGCTGCCGCATGCCCGGAAACTGCACTCGGCCGTGCGAATGATCCCGTTGGCCTTCCGTTCGCCGAATGCACGCCCACACTTTGCCGCGCCTGTCGTGCTTTGATAGCGGCGTTGGATAGGCCTGCTCCTGATAGAACATTATGATTTGCGGCAGTCGGATGGAATGAACCTTGAGCATTTCCATTCACTCTAGCATTGGCAGCAGGATGTGCATTTGCCTGAGCATGCCCGGTGAACGATCCGCTTGGTCGATTAGGATTTGTATGGATACCCAGAGCCTGGCGGGCATTCCTTGCCTTATCTATTGCGCTGGGGTGTCCTGGAACTCTGCCGGGAGATGTCATAGCAGCAGGATGGTTTGAATTGTTTACTGCAGGCCGCCCAAATCCTGGCCGCAGTCCGCCCGGCGCTGCTGCTCCTATGGTATGCCGTCCTATCGCAGGATTTCCTGGTTTCGGACTGAAGCTCGCCGTGTGTAACGGCGGTCTGCTGGTTCGTGCAATCGCAGGATTCAACGGAGAGCGAAACACTGGCCGATTCAAAGCATTTTGAGGTATTCGGACGTTTGAACGGAAGCTTCTGCCCGGCGTCATCGCAACTGCATTTGCTCTGACCGCGGCAGGACCAGAAAACGGCCTCATCCCATTTGCTGGCGCCGCAACTAAGCGCCCGTGCATGAATACATTATTAGCCGAAGTTCTTGGCACAGGCCGGAAAGAACCACGTCCGCCGAATGAGGCTGTATTCGTCATCGTGGCTCCACCAAATCGCGCATTCATGGGTACGTATCTTCGGTTGGCTATGTAAGTGTTACCGTTATTATAAATAGTGGTGTTGTTAATTACCGTGGTGTTATTCACATAGATGGTACGGTTTACATAATCGTGCCCCCAGGGTCTTCCCGAAAATCGACCGTAGTTATCCGGATAGTAGACGCCTGCAGAACCGATACTAAAGTATAAAGACCAGTTTCCGCCTCCACCTCCAATAGAGAGTGACGGGGGATAACTTACTTCAGCGGGAGCCAGTGGAACCCATACTTGGGAACCATTGTAATCTGCAAAGGAAACCACCGCTGGCGACCAGTACTGAGTTACGGGACCATGCACCCATCCCCATCCGTAGGATTCGTGAACCCAGGTACCGTAGTGATAGGGCGCCCATCCCCAGGGTTCGCGCGCAACCCAGGTCCATCCATAAGGATCTGACCAAACCCATTCCCCATTAGAATACGGCCGCCAATCTGCTGCAGTATGTCTTGGGCACCAGACATCCCCATATTTAGCATCAGAGTGCCAGGTACCATATTCGTCTAAATCGTTCTGCACCAGAGCAATATTAGGAGGGAGAACTTTCTGAGCATGATGCGTGGTATATCCGTCGATATTTCGGTCACGGGTTTCACTCCACACGCTGTAGGTATCCGGTCTCGGAAGCCCGACAACGGAATAGGTGGAGTTTTCATCACGTAGATCGATATAATTTCCAGACACCAGGGTTGTTTTGCCCTGTTTACCCTCGATCGTGGCGCTGCCTTTCAAGACCGAAATTTGTGTTCCTTGATTCGCTCTCAGCTCAATTCGTCCCGGCCCTGTAGCATTAACCGAAACTAAGGGAGTATTTACCTGATACACCGAATGATCAGACTGCAGCCGGAGGGTAGCTTCTCCATTATTCAAAGTGATTTCGGTAAACTCTCCGTCTGCATCGCTATAGAGCGTCTGCAGAGTTACCAGAGTATCATTTCCAATTCGAAGTCGGCTGCCATCGTCAAACTGTATTTCGCCTCTTCCGCCGGTATCCGTCCAAATCTGCGCTGCCTGACGAAGTGGTAAATTCATCGTTGCGCCGGCCCACGACCCCTGTGCATCACGCCGCCAGTTCACATCCCCTTTCACGTAGGAAAATCGTGCGAGACGTACAGGACCACTGCTCGCTGCTGTATTGTCTGCAGCTTTTGCATGAGGTGGTCCGTTAACGCAAAAACCGAGTACTGTGAGCAGTAGAGTTCCGTACCGGTAAACATTGATTAAACTATTCCCCAAACTCATTTTCTTTTTTTCTAAACCATTTCTTAAGTAACTCATTGGTAAGCCTCCTCGGGCTTCTCTTGAAACCACGCTCTCCTATCGATATTCGCTTTTTATAATTCTGCTGCTGCCGCTCATAATTTTATCTGCGCATGCTGCAGGAAAAATATGTATTCTAGAATACATATTGAATTAAATTCTAGTTCAGCAAATCGGTGCTCAAAATGTCTCAATGAAGTGGATTCAATTCCATTTGGTCATGAGGGTCGAGCATTTTAAGGACGCGAATATTTTGATGATTGTTCCAGAGCACACTGGTTCCCAGAGCGCAAGTATTTATCCCTTATAACGAATACTATGGCCGAGATGTGACTTGTTTCGGACACTCACCGCATCGCTGCGAATGAACATGGCTTCCTAAAAAAGCAAATTTGATTCAGGTTATCCAAACGCAAAACGTCCTGCGATTCGATTATTCAGCGTGAATCGCAGGACGTTTTGTGTTCGGAAAAGCGGGCGCCAGCCAATGGGTTATAGAGCGCGCATCCGGTTATTTTTAGCATTGTGCTCGAGTTCGCAGAGGCCTAAGGCCTCCATCAAGGGCGGGATATAAACTCCAAACCGGCCCCGCAGTCCCTTCTTTAATCCATACCAGCCACCCATGGGATTTTCTTCCGATCTGCCCCATGCTTCCACGGTTCCCTCTTTCGCCGGCTTTTGCTCATCCGCTCCGCCAAGATCGACCCAGTCTCCTGCAGATTTAAGCATGTTATGAAGATCTTCGATGCAGCGAGCGTCGTAGTGCAGCACTGTTTTACCTACGGTGCAGACTAAGATGCGGACTCCGTTTTTCTCATCCATGTGCATCGTATATTCAGAGGTGCCTGGCGGAGTTTTGAGTTCCCAGGGGTTATCTTTAGTTCGATCTAGCGCTGCCATTTTGACCCTTTCAACTTCTGTATTGAATTTATAAAACCGAATCATATATTAACGAATCGAAAATAGAATTTGCGACAAATTGAAACTGTAATGGCAGCTATTTATGATAAATTTATTATTCGAAAAAAATCTATATAGTGATCGGCGACATAAGGTACTAACAATGATGTTCAAATCTTTTCGGTTTAAGGACCATACCCTATCGATCTGCGATTATATACAGCGATAAAAATTAGCGGATAGGTTGTCTCACACGTTGTATGATTTCGTCCACAACCTATGATACCAGATGGCCGCACAGTCCAATCCTTAAATGGAAGGATTATAAAATGCCGCTCTCGCTCAACTCGTATCAATTTCCCATTTTCTGAATAAATTTCTACTTTTAGTGGTATTGGCCGAACAGCCCATGCGAAGAGACTTCCTGTAATCAGTAGGTTGCAAATCATCACTCGCCCGATTCGATTTTTTACTCGTCTGCTCATGGTTGATATATACCAGGACTCTGCAGGATATCCACACCAAGGCTCGTAGTCATTCAAAAAATCACACCTTCGCAGATGTTACATGCCGCATATTACCTCTGTATTTCCTCTCCATTTGGCCTCGAATTCTAAAATGAAGTAAATGCCGATCATTTGTGTTCTTCCCTCCAGCGGCGGCAAAGATCCCGGGCGGCTTCCGGCCAATCGGGACAGTCAAATTTGAAACCGCTTGCAAGCAGATGGCCTGGGATCACTCGCCGGCTTTTCAATATCAGTTCGGTTTCTGTCTGAAGAAACAGCGCTCCAAATTCCAGCATCCATTTTGCGGCCGGGAGGCCAAAGGATCTGCCCCAGGAGGAACGAATCGCGCGCATAAACTCTGAATTTGGCAATGGGGTTGGAGCCGCGATGTTGACAGGGCCAGCGATGGAATCGTGCTCAATCAACCAGTAGATGGCGCGTATGAAATCCTGCTCATGAATCCAGGACACATACTGCCGGCCATCACCGGACTGACCGCCTAATCCCTTTCGAACCAGGCTAAGCAGAACGTCGAATATACCGCCACGATCAGGACTCATAGTCATTGCCGACCGAAGTGCAATTTTCCGCGTCCTGGGAGTAACGGCTTTCTCAAGTTCAGCTTCCCAAAATTTGGCAACATCGATACTGAATCGCCATGTTTCAGGCACATTAGGTTCTGAACCACCTAATATTCCCGTGGTTTCGTCGTTTGGTGCGTCGTAACGGTGCGCATATATGGTCGCGGTGCTTGCCTGCAGCCAGACACAAGGTGGATTTACTGCGCTGGCAATCGCCTGCCCGACTATGGCTGTCGACTGAATTCGCGACTCTTTGATTTCGCGTCGATGTTCAGGAGTGTAACGGCAGTTTACGCTTCTCCCAGTTAGATTGATAACCGCATCTGCGTCCTCGATCTCGGCAGTCCAAACTCCAATCGATTGAGCATCCCATTGTACCACGCGCCACGGTGCCTGCTTTAAAGTGCGGCTCAACACCACGACTTCATGCCCATCCGAGTGCATCTTCCGCGCCAGCAGCGTCCCTACCTGCCCGGAACCACCAGGAATCACAATTTTCATATTTCAAATCTCGAATTTAGAGTGTACAAGGGGTGTCTTCCTCAATCAAGAAGTGCCTGTCTAATATTGGCTACAGAGAATATTTAATCGTCGTCTTTCAGCCGTTCCAGCGTTTCTATTTCCAGCAAATGAAGGCGATCCTTGGGACGATTAGCAGCAATTTTCATAAGTTTTAAATCATTTAGTGATGCTATATGAACAATAACCCCAAATAGCTCAATTTCGACGCTGTTATCCCACAACTCTTGAATCGAATCGATGCCAGGTATGTCACCAAGGAGATCGATTGCAAGCAAGTCTGTTTCCAGAGTAAGATTAGCCACATTGCGAAGCGTTTTAATATCCCATTTAAACGGC
>JBBRDM010000222.1:0-7205 GCA_038203935.1 Chthonomonadales bacterium | reverse complement strand
GTGGAGCACCGGATACATATCCGCAAGCGAATAGTAGCCTGTGTGGTCTCCAAATGGGCCTTCCATTCTAAGTTCCGTAGGGTCGAGCTGTCCTTCGATGACGATTTCAGCATCTTCAGGAACTTCCAGATCAACGGTTTTTGCTTTTACCAGATGGACTGGTTTTTTTCGGATAAATCCAGCAAACAGCATCTCATCGATACCGGGCGGAAGCGGCGCAGTGGCGGAATAGGTGAGCACAGGGTCGCCGCCGAGGACGATGGCGACATCTATTTTTTTACGTTTTTCTGCAGTGATGCGGGCGTGCTCTGCTCCCACCTTATGGAGCTGCCAGTGCATTGCGAGCGTGTTTTTATCGTAAACCTGCACACGGTACATACCAACATTTCGCTTGCCTGTATTGGGGTCGTTCGTGAAGACCAGGGGAAGTGTGATATAACGCCCGCCATCCTGGGGCCAGCAGTGCAATATGGGAAATTTGTCGAGGTCTATTTCATCCCCGGTAAGCACAACTTCCTGGCAGCGACCATCGCCTTTATCGTGTTTTGGCGGCATCTTGGCGAGAACGCCTAACTTCGGAAGGAGATCACGAGCCGCATTCAGCAGCCCGGTGGGAACTTCGGGCTTTAGCATCTCTGCAATCTCGCAGGCGATGTCTTCAATATCATTAACGCCGAGCGCCATACTCATGCGTTTGCGTGAGCCGAACACATTGATAGCAAGTGGGACGGAAGAGTTTTTGGGGTTTTCAAATAGAAGCGCAGGGCCGCCATCCGGCGATTTCATTACCCGGTCAGAGACTTCTGTAATCTCCAAATAAGGATCGACGCACGCCTTGATGCGTTTTAGCTCTCCCTCGCGTTCTAACCTTGCGAGGAAGTCTTGAAAATCGGTATAGGCCATGCTGACGATTACCTTCTGCCGGAATCCGGGCACTGAAACTTAAGCTCTTAATGGCGTGATTATACCCAGAACCAGGCTAATAGTCAATGGCAGTCTGCATCACTCGAATCAGGAATTATGGTGAATCGACAGGCGTAATACCTATGGACTCCATTCGATCGGTACTTTTTTCACAAAGCTGTAAGGTCGATTTGGAAAGCTGCATCGATTTTGTTGAATTGTGGGATTGCACTTCTTCGGACGAGATTTTTTCGGCTGTCTTTCGCAAGTCGTTATATTTGAGTAATTTGGAGTGCAGTTGAGTGAAAGAGCAAAGCTGTGATGCAGCAGTATGTATGCCTTGTTCTGTTGACTATTTAATCAGCTAATAAGGGGCTTCCATCCGGAACACCTTTTGGGAGCAGTTCGTACTGAGTAGTACGCCGCATCGGCTGATAACCTGCCTCGGTAATAAGCCGCTCCATCTCTTCTATTGGCATGGTGAAGGCACATCCCGCTGCAGAAACTACGTTCTCTTCCATCATGGTGCTTCCAAAATCGTTCAGGCCATATCTCAGCGCCACTTGCGCGACTTTTGGACCTTGAGTCACCCAGCTCGCCTGCATGTGGGGAATGTTATCCAGCATGAGACGGCTGACTGCAAGGGTGCGCATATAATCGAATGCTGAGGCGCGTTCGATGGATAGCTCTGTTCCATCCGGCTGGAATGACCAGGGAATGAATGCTGTGAATCCGCCTGTTTCATCCTGAAGTTCGCGCGATTTTACGAGATGCTCAATACGGTCTTCGACGGTATCCACAGAACCGTACATCATCGTGACAGTCGTTTTGAGTCCAGCCCTGTGCGCTTCACGCATGCACTCCAGCCACTCTTCTGCAGTATCTTTGTAGGGAGAGATGCTCTCTCGGACTCGGTCGGTGAGAATCTCTGCGCCGCCACCAGGAACACTATCCAGGCCAGCAGCTTTCAGTCTTGAAAACATCTCCGCAAGAGTTAACTTACTGATTTTAGCAATGTAGATGAGCTCGGCAGGCGAAAATGCATGGTTGATGACGCCGTATGCACCGAATTTTTCTTTGATTGCATGAAGAAGATCTTCATACCACTCGATTTTGAGCTTCGGGTTCAGGCCGCCCTGCATTAAAAGCTCGATGCCGCCTCGATCTACCATCTGCTGAATTTTTTCAAATATCTGTTCACGGGTGAGCGTATAGCCCTCCTCATGTCCAGGTATCCGGTAGAACGCGCAAAATTTGCAGCGCACCCAGCATACATTGGTATAATTTATGTTCCGCCCGACGACATAAGTAACCAGGTGATTTGTATCGGGATGGAGTCTTTGACGAACGACGTTGGCAAGCATTCCCAGTTCAGGAAGATTGTGGTAGTGGAACAGTCGCAGCCCATCTTCAGCAGTCAGCCGTTCATTGCGATAGACCTTATCGGCGATATCATCGATATTCCGCAGTCTGGGAAGTGTATATTCTCTTTCGATAGTTGGCAATTTATTTCTCCGTGGCTTCTGCAAAATACGACAGAACAGATAGCGCAATTATACCACTTTTGGCCACTCAACCTTCATCATTTTAAGTTGGTTCGACTTCGGATAGCGTAGGCATAACCGGTATTTTGATCGCGCGTGCTCCGATATCTTTCCTGTAGTGCATGCCTTCGAATGTTATATCACTCATTGCGCCATAAGCCTGTTTGGATGCCTGCTCCAGATCATCGCCGATGGCAGTCACACTTAATACCCTGCCGCCGGCGGTCAGCAGCTGGCCGTCTTTTTCTTTAGTTCCAGCATGGAAAACAACGCAGCCTTCGCGTTCCGAAGCCTGATCAAGGCCAGATATCACTTTTCCGGATTGAAAAATACCAGGGTATCCCCCTGAAGCCGCTGTCACACAGACAGATGCCGCCTTGCGCCATTTGATTTCAGCCTGATCAAGTGTCGATTCGGACGCCCGTATAAGAATAGGTACGAGATCACTCTCGAGGAGCGGCAGAATGGTTTGTGTTTCGGGATCCCCCAGCCGACAGTTAAATTCGATAGTTTTAATGCCCTCTGCGGTGAGCATAATGCCCGCATAAATAAATCCGCGATAGGGAATTCCAAGGCTACGAATCGCTGAGATAGCCGGTTTTAGAACGCGCTCTACGGCTTCATCGATGGTTTCCTGTGGAATAAATGGAACGGGTGCGTAAGCGCCCATACCTCCAGTATTTGGACCCTGGTCTCCATCGAAAACACGTTTATGGTCTTGTGAAGGGATGAAGGGGCGCACCGTTTCTCCATCGGTTATGGCGATGATAGAGGCCTCTTCCCCGATCAAACACTCTTCAATGACGACGACATCTCCGGCTGCGCCAAAAATGCGATCACTCATAAACTTTTGAAGCGCTTCTTCCGCCTCTTCCGGGGTCGAAGCCACCACAACACCTTTTCCAGCTGCCAGGCCGTCCGCCTTAATAACTATTTTGGAGTCCCTGCCTTGTGCAGCATAGTAGTCGGCAATGCGCGCTCGGGCGACCGTAAGAGAATCGCAGACCCAAAAATCTGCAGTAGGTATCCCGGAAGTCTGCATCATTTTTTTTGCGAATACCTTGCTTCCTTCTATCCGTGCTGGGTCGGGGGATGGGCCAAATATTTTAAGGCCGCGTGATTCGAATACATCTACTATTCCGGCGGTGAGAGGCGCTTCCGGCCCCACAACAGTCAGATCGATATGCTCTAATGCCGCAAACTCCGCCAGCTCCTCCAGGTTATCGGAGCTTATAGGCACGCACTGTGCAATTCTGCCAATGCCGGGATTTCCAGGAGCGCAGAAGACCTTTGATACGAGTGGACTCTGTACGATTTTCCAGGCGAGGGCATGCTCTCGCCCCCCGCCTCCAACAATAAGTATCTTCATTCTGAATCCTCTTCTATCTGATCTCTGTCCACCTATGCTGATCTCTGCGTACTTCGGAGAGAATGAGGGAAATGCATCTGACTCCAGCCACCCGCACTCAGATGTTGTTTCCTGGCGCGATAGATACAAATATTTAATACGGCCTTTTATTTTTTTAATGCAAAAAATACCAAAGCTTGCATTAGCTAAGTGCTAAAAAGGAAGATTTTAGTCCTCCAGACCCCGATGTGTTCGATCTATATTCTCAAAACGTACAAAGGCAGGAACAAACCCGACTATCGCCCTCCCGGTCGGACCGTTCCGCTGTTTGGCAACGATAATCTCTGCTTCTTCTAGTTCCGTAGTAGGAGGCGCGCTGCCGCCTGTCTCTTCGCCGCGTTCTGTAGCTTCCTTCATTTTGTAGTAGTTATCACGATAGATGAACATGACAAGGTCGGCTTCTGCTTCGATAGCGCCGCTTTCCCGGAGGTCGGAAAGCATCGGGCGTTTATCGGGTCGCGATTCGACCGCACGCGAGAGCTGGGATAGAACAACCACAGGCACTTTTAACTCGCGAGCGAGGCCTTTACAGGCTCTTGCAATCTCGGATATCTCCTGGTTCCGGTTTTCTGTGCGCCGATGCGACCGCATAAGCTGCAGATAGTCTATCATTACAAATCCGAGTCCATGCTCGGCTTTGAGGCGGCGGCATTTCGTACGAATTTCCATTGCCGAAACATCCGGAGTGTCGTCGATGTAAATGGGAGCTTCGGCAAGGCGGCTGATTCCTTCACCCACACGAATCCAGTCGTCGTTGCTAAGCTGGCCTTTATTCATCTTACTCATATCGACGCGTGATTCGGAGCCAATCATTCTTGCGACAAGCTGCTCTTTAGACATTTCCAGGCTGAACAAGGCGACAGACACGTTTTCATGCAGGGCGATATACTGCGCCATCTGCACTGCCAGCGCGGTTTTACCCATGGAGGGACGGCCGGCGATAATAATCAAATCGTTGGGCTGAAGGCCGGAAGTCATCCAGTTGAGGCTGGTGAAAGGAGTCTCTCTGCCGGTGAACACATTCTGGTTCTCATACCGCTTTTCGATTCTATCAAACTCTTCATGCAGGAGGGGCTTGATATGGAAGAAGAACTGGCCCATACGCCTCTGGCCGACTTCGAAAACTATCCGCTCTGCGCGATCGACGGCATCGTCCACTGTTTCAAATTCGGTGTAGGCAAGGCCTTGAATTCGGGTACCTGCATCGAGAAGCTTTCGTAAAATGGCCTTTTCCTCGACCATTTTGGAATAGGCTTCGATGTTGGCAGCGGTGGAAGGGGCATCCATGAGCTGCTGCAGGTAGAGATATCCGCCTACATTATCGATCTGGTTTCTGGCAGTCAGTTCAGTGGGAACTGAGATAAGGTCGACAGGGGAGTCGCGTTCCGCAATGGCAAGAATCGCTTCGAAGATGTGGCGATGCGCTTCACGATAAAAATCCTCCGGTTTGAGGATTTCAGCCGCTTTTTCGACGGCAGCCTGCTCGATCAGCATGGAGCCGAGGACTGCCTGTTCGGCTTCAAGATGGTGGGGAGGCACATGATCCATATTTGAGAGGCGATCCATCATTGAGCAGGCTTTCGCTCTCACGCGAGTGAGATAAATAGCGATAAAGTTAGATCTTACAGCTGATATTTTGAGGTGTTCGAAACGAACGAATGAGCATCAGAGAGAAATACACCCCCGATGTAAAACAGGCGGGGGTGCATCATGACAGTACGGACATCAGGTTTAACCTTCGGCGTCTGGAATCTCGCCATAGTCTTCACGCCGAGGTCTGGCTTCCATTCGCGGGCGTTCCGCTGCCCGGATAGCAGCCTGCTCAGCACGCAATGCTGCGGCTTCCGCTGCCGCCACTGCTGCCGCTTCGGCTTTTGCTGCCTTTTCGATAGAAAGTAACTGCTCGCGTTCGCGCTGGTCAAGCTGCTCCTGGGTAACCACTTCGATAGTGAAGGAGACGGTCACTTCAGGATGAAGTTTTGCGGTAAGGCCATATTGACCTGTAACTTTGATGGGGTCGATCAGGCTGATTTTTCTCTTGTCAATTTCCAGGCCAAGTGTTTTCTGAATGGTTTCAGCGACGTCTGCTTCCGTTACAGATCCAAATAAGCGCGTCGATTTGGGGCTTGCTTTCGCTAAAATCTGAAAATGCTGTCCCTGGAGCTTCTCGCCATTTGTTTTCGCTGTCGTAAGAAGCTGGGTAGTCCTCGCAATTTCACGGGCGATTCTCGCTTCGTGCTGTTTCATGGCGCCGCCCTTGGCAACTACGGCCAGCTGGCGTGGAAAAAGATAGTTGCGAGCATAGCCGTCAGCAACGGCTACGATCTCGCCATCTGCACCGACTTTCGGTACATCGCGCGTAAGAATAACTTTCATTTCGTTTCAATCTCCTGGCTATCTACGGGTGTCTCCGGCCAGCAGTGGTGCAGACCCTGATCTATCGACACGCCTCGGATGCGTTATTTTCTAAATTGTAATCCCAGAACTGGTACAGGCCGCCGGAATACTCCTTCGGCTCCTAGCCAGAGGGAAGCGTCATTATTTACCCTAAAAAACCCTCTCGCGTCAAGTCTGGGATGATTTGTATCGTAAATATCTGCTTGAATTCCAAATCCGCGGTTCAGATTCCAGTCAAGGCCGGCGCCTATTTTTGAGGCATGGAGACCGTATCGAGCGGTGAGAGAGGATGATAACCGGCTGCCAGCCTGCAGATTCAGACGGGTATCCTGGCCCAGATCGTAGAGGCCGAAGTCCAGAAAACTATCTTTCCCGGTATGCACCTGAGCATCGACATCCACGCGCATTCGAGTAGGATCAATCTGTTCAGAGATGTTTGCAATCAAATCGACTTTCGGAATGCGCAGGTGTTTTTTAACTAAATCGCCCGCTCCAGTTCCTGGCGCTCCGCCGCCGAGCAGATCATTCACTTTGCCAACCGCCTGTTCCCCTTTAGCAGTCGCATTTTTTAAATTCTCGACAGACTGCTTGAGATCAGACTGAAGCTGAGGGTCGCCTGTCAAGGAATGGATATCCGATGCGATCTGGTTGAAACGCGCCAGAGTAGTTCTTGCGAGTTCGGCAGTTTCCTGCAGCGACTGCTGGAGCCTTGGATCAGTAACCTGTTCGGTTAGTTTTTTAACAATAGTATTGGCGTCATCAATTGTGCCATCAATTCTGGTTAAGATATTACCAAGTTTTTCTGTAAGGTCTGTGAAAGATCCCTTACCGCTTTTTACGATTTCATGAAGATCTGTGCTTAACTGGTGCGTTGTAATGCGCGCATCCTGTGAGACCTGTTTGAAATTGCTGATGGTTTCGAGCAGGGATTTCTTAAGCTCAGGGCTTCCTAC
>JBBRDM010000221.1:0-7226 GCA_038203935.1 Chthonomonadales bacterium | reverse complement strand
GTAGGCTAGAAATAGCCGGGCTTCTAAAAAATTGGGAGCAAGTCGAACCGCTTTTTCGATATTTTCCAGTGCCAGATTTAATTTTTTCTGACGATTCAACATGAGAGCATAGTTGAAGAAAGCCTGCGGATTTTCTGGGGCCAGTTCCGTAGTGATGCGAAACTCTTTTTCAGCAGTCACGAGATCTTTCGCTGCACCCGCAGCAGAACCGAGGGCAAAATGGGCCGGCGCAGCTATTTTAGGAGGCGGCTTAAGAGCAAGCGCCTGCGTGGCATAGATTTTAGCCCTGTCATAATCCTGTCGGCCAGCAAGGATCGCAGAGAGATGTGCCAGAGCAGACGCATCTTTTGGATTGATTTGAACCACCTGAATCAATGCATCAGATGCCTCTTTAAAATTTCCAGAGACTTCATAGAGTGAACCAAGATTTTGATATCCAGGCAGCAGCGAAGAGCGAAGTATTTTAGCCTTCATGCCAAGCTGGATAAATTCTTTATAAGCGGCAATTGCCAGATCGATCTTGCCGGCTTTATGGAGCTTCACCGCTTTATCGTAGGCGGCAGCAACTGGCTTCAACTCATCGGGAATGCTCGCCTTTGCTTTAATTGTATTAGAAGACTGCGGAATAGAAGCGGCGGGTGGGGAAGTCTGTGAATACCCTGCATGGCACTGAAATATTAAACCAATAATAAGCAACGGCCTGTAAATCTGCCTGCTTAAAGAGAAAACACACATTCTATCTATACCCCGCATGAAATTAATTTATCGTAAATGATTCGAACGAACTCGAACAACGAATAATCCTGGATCGCCCCGCTTTATTTGACAGCTGGAACCGGCTGACCCAGATCGCGATCGTAGGTGAAATCACCTTTTTTAATTACTCCGCCTGAACCTTCAATCTTTCCGGTTATCCGTCTGAATTTACCATCTTTAGGATCGATATATCCAAACCCTTCAAAATTCGCTTTCGAACCTTTCGGTCCTTTTACCGTAGTTTCACGATTAAGTTTTATTTTAATCGTATCCACATCCCCTATTCGCTCTTTACCGATCACTGAGGCATTGCTGGTGGTCGTGATAGTCTGGTCTTTAATTTTTATTTCCTGCGGATTAACGCTCCATTTATCACCGATTTTAACGGCCTTCCCGGGATAGAACTCTGACTGCACTTCCAATACTTGCTGCAAAATGGTAGCTATACCCTGGGATAATGGATCGTCACCAGCATCCAGTTTAATATCCGTTAAATGACCGAGTTTATCTCGTTTTTGAGTAAAGGTAATCAGCGCCTGTGGTGCATTTAATTCCTGGTCACCAAATTTCGCGACACCTTCTTCAAGCACATCTATAATGGAAGCCGATCCATCCTCTTTGACATCTTTGGAAGATTCTTTCAGTGTTACGTTCAAAAGGAATTCAGTCGGCTTACCGCCTGCCTGCGGATTATCGAAATTAGCGTGGAAGGTGAGTTTATAACGATCGTTCTCTCCTGATTTGAAAATCCTGGGAAATGAATAGGTCATATCGTCGACTAAAACAACTGCGTGTGAAACTGCATAAGCGGGCAGCGAATCGGCAGCGAGCGAGGCGCCGCCAAAAATGCAAAAAGGGAATATAGTTACAGGGATAATAGCTTTGCTCAATTTATAACTGATCATAAAAACCTCCCAATACTGGATCACACTCAGTTCGATTCGTGCGGACACAACCTATTTAAATAGCTGTCCAGCCAATCTTCTATTCGGTCATACCGTTCGGCTCCGCCATGGATTAGACGGGTTTCATATTCCGATGCCAGACTATTCGTGAAATCCCGCCCTGCGATTTTCGTTCTGCCTAACAGTATAACATTTTTGCCATCTTCTTGTGCCTCTAATGCAAGTTCCAGGTTCGGAAGATTGCCGAAGCCAAAGGGCACTTCAGAAATCACTATAGTTTGCGCATTTCTTGCCATCCGCCGCCCCTCCTCAAGAGAGGCTGCTCCAATAGTCGAAAAAGGCTCTTCGAACGCCACTTCAATATCGAGCGCTTTTGCAATATCGCCGTCTGTATCCAGACGATTGAGCACTCCGGCTGTGACCTGCATACCCTGCCGAATTAGAGGTCCCATAATTAAGCCGCCGGAGCCGCCTCCACAAATTAAATGGACATGGTGCGATTCTGATGGCGCACTGGTTTTGCGAACAGGCTCGATGCCTAATATCATTGGCCGCCCGGTAGCCGTATTCGTACCCACACGCATATCGGCTTCATAAGCTCGCCTTAGATTCCCGGAATTCATAATTTCGAAAGGAGTGCCTTCTGCGATCACCTTTCCTGCTCGCATTAAAATTAATCTGTCGCAGAATTCTGCCGCCTGATTCAAGTCATGAAGAGCAGCGATCACACCCACTCTCTGGTCACTGCGCGAGAGTTTCAGCAGCAGCAGCATCAATTCCACCTGATGGGTTACATCGAGATGAGCGGTAGGCTCATCGAGCAGGAGCAATGGTGTCTGCTGAGCCAATGCCCTTGCTAAAAGGACTCGTCGATGTTCGCCTCCCGAAAGCTGAGTAATCGGCCGGTCAGCAAGATGTATCGCATCCGTCTCCGCTAATGCTCTATTCACGGCAGCATAGTCATCCGCGGCGTTAGACGATCCGTGTCGATGATGCGGGTGCCTTCCCATCAGCACTATATCTCTTACTGTGAAATCGAACACTGCCGTTTCACTCTGAGGCACAAATCCCATTTTAAGAGCGATATCGATCTTATTAAACGATAATAAATTCCTGTCATCCAACAGTACTGAACCGCTAACGGGAGTCATTACTCCAGAGATTATTCGCAGTAAAGTGGATTTGCCGCATCCATTGGGACCGATGAGCCCAACAAATTCTCCCGACTCTAATCTAAGGTCTATGTCAAAAAGGACAGGCTGTGCAAGGTAGCCAGCTTGAATACTTCGCGCAGCTAGGTTCATGATATTTCTATTATACCTATCGTTTATAATTAAAAAAACGGACGGGATGGTTAGGACAATGCTGAGGAGAGCATACAGGGAATTAGAAGAACGTGAAATGAAGATCGATCAGGAGCGATTTGTATCTATATGTACTGCAAAATTTGGAGCGGAGCAACATCCCCCCAGATATGCTCCGCTCCCGTTTTTCCTTCGTGGGTAAGACTTACATCCTACTTAGGAAGGGATACGGCTACACTGAACGCCCCCCGCGCCGGTGTAGCACGATGTTAAAATTTTAAGGTTATAGTTTCATTTATAATGACGTCGACTCAAATCTTAAAAGTTCAAATAATTGTAAAATTAAAATAGATTCGCATCAAAATGATGATTGTATTTACAGTTAGGTTAGCAACTAATATTATGAAATATGCTTGAAGTGCCGGGATTTTGAGTTCAAACTACTGCTATCACCGCTATTATAACAGTGTTAGGCAGATTTGACAAGTGGGCAGGAGATTTTTTTTAAATAATTTTCACAAGTTATTAAAAGAAAAGAGGACCGAAATTCGGTCCTCTTTTCTTTATGCAACTATATCTAGTAATGTTCCCACCGAGGATGTATTACTATCGTCAGGTGGTGCAGATCCAATCTGCTGACGTATACTATTTACTTTTTTATCTAATTGGTTTGTGAGCTGATCAGAAAGCCTCTGCTCACGATTACCTCCCGTAGTCTGAATTACTCCTAAATAGGCGGAATTCAAGTTGACTGCAGCGCCTGAACTGCTGCCCTGCAGATCATTAAACTTAAATGAGTTTCTGCTTATATTCATATTTTTCCTCTATCCGCTGTAATGGAACATCAATCAGGATGAATCTATTACAAAATTAATTTTGCCAGAATTGTTTTATGCCTTCACTCGTACTCCTGCCGGATTTATAGATTTCACAACATCTGCTGCTGGTGTAAATGGAAAAGTTAATAATCAAAGTAAACATTTTCAACATCTTCACGTCTTGATCACATGGACTTGTTCGAATAGCTTACAATAACTAATCAGAGAGTTCAGTTCCCTTGAGTGGTTAAATATTTCCACTGCAAAAGGAGAGAGTTATGAACCAGCCAGTAAATAAAGATTATGAGCGGATGGCCCACCTGCTTCGCAGAGCGGGCTTCGGGGCAAGTAAAGAACAAGTTCTTGCTTACCTATCCAAAGGGTTAGACCATGCTATCAAAGAGTTAGTTCATTTCGATACGGTACTCCCTGATAATGAGTTTGAAAAAATACAGGACCGCCTCCAGGGAGATTTCCTCGATTTTAGAAATTTTGGTGATCTTCAGGTGTGGTGGCTGCAGAAAATGCAGAACTCCGATAGGCCGCTTCAGGAGAAGATGACTCTTTTCTGGCACGGACATTTTGTATCGGCCTATTCCAAAGTACGGTCTCCTGAGCTTATGTTTCGGCAAAATCAGTTGTTTCGAAACTATGCCCTCGGTAACTTTAAGACATTGACGCAGGCCGTTTCTATGGACCCCGCTATGATACTTTACCTGGACAACCAGACTAATCGTAAGGGACATGCAAACGAAAATTATGCCCGTGAACTTTTTGAACTATTCACACTCGGAATAGGAAATTATACCGAGCAGGATATACATGAATCCGCCAGGGCTTTCACGGGATGGAGCGCCAACAGACTTACAAATTCTTATGTTTTTCTGCGGCGGCAGCACGACTCAGAACAAAAAACTGTTCTCGGCAAAACTGGATATTTCAACGGAAATGATATAGTAGATATTGCAGTGCAGCAGCCAGCCTGCGCAAAATTCATTTGTACTAAACTATTTAAATTTTTTATCCATGAAGAGCCCACACCTGAAGAAGCACGTCCATTTGCGGAGTTATTCACTGCCTCTAATTTTGAGATAAAACCTGTACTTGAGGCGATATTCCACTCACCAGTTTTCTATTCAGATAAGTCTATGTGGGCTCGAATTAAAAGCCCGGTTGAGTTCGTTGTCGGAGCGCTCAAATCTACGCAGGCAGAAATATCAGTACGAGAAGCGCCCCAGGCTCTAAGGTCGATGAGTCAGGAACTTTTTAATCCTCCCAATGTAAAAGGCTGGGATGGCGGCCTGGCGTGGATCAATACAACTACTCTCCTGGCTCGATTCAATTTTGCAATGCGGCTTGCGAAACTGAACGAGACGAACCAGCCGCTGCTTCAGGAACTGCAGGAGCATCTGAACCACAGAGAGTTCCGAACTCCAGAAGAGATGGTGGACTATTTTGCAGAACGCATTCTGCACCGGCCAGTGAGCGACCAGTCTCGGCGTATCCTGACGACTTATTTACAGACGGCATCTCAGCCTGCAGCGACGAGGGCGACCGAATCGGGATTTGCATCTCCTGAAAAAGTGCACGGATTGATGCATATGATTATGCTTACCCCGGAATATCAGCTTGTTTGAAAGATATACTCCCGTTTTCGGGAGGGAGACACTATAATGAAACCTACAAGACGCGAGTTTATCAAGAATGGGGCTGCTTTTGTATCGCTGGGTATGGCTGCTCCAGCTGTCTTAGCGAGAGCCGCTGCTGCAGGCAGAATTGGTGGCGTGCAAAATGGCAAAATACTTGTCGTAGTGCAGCTCAGCGGGGGCAACGACGGTCTGAATACTGTGATTCCTTATACGGACGATCTCTATTACAAAGCCCGACCGACCATAGGTATTGCGCGGGCTGATGTGGTGCAGCTTTCTGATAAGATCGGCCTCAACCCAGGCATGGCATCGCTAAAACCGCTCTATGAGAAAGGCAGATTGGCGATCGTACAGGGCGCGGGATATCCGAATCCGAATCGCTCTCATTTTAGAAGCATGGAAATATGGCAAACGGCAGACCCTCAATCGGAGATTCCTGGTGAAGGCTGGCTTGGACGTTTTTTTGATGAGGACGGCCACCTTAAAACGAATCCTCTTGCAGGAATAAATTTTGGCGGTGAGCTTCCACGCACTCTCGCAAGTGATTTTGGATCCGTGGTATCTATGCAGAATCCTGAATCCTTCCAGCTTCAGCCGATATCCGGATCAGAACGGTCGGCGGAGCTTAAAGCGTTCACCGATATGTATGCGAGCGGAACCATGGCCTCCTCGCATTCTGACCTGATTCGCAAAATTGGCATGGAGGCCTACACCTGTTCGGAGAAAATTAAGAAGGCGCTTACTCCCGTTGCGGGCGAAGCTGCCGAGCTAGGATCGCCAACGGGAGCTACTTTAGATGCTGCCTACCCGGCTGGTGCTGGAAGGGCATCCGGATTGAGTTCCAATCTGAAAACAGTTGCCGCCTTGATAGGGGCTGATCTGGGCACACAGATATTTTATGTCTCAGCGGGAGGTTTCGATACCCATGCAAATCAGCCTCGAAACCATAACAATCTATTAAAAGATACTGCCGATTCGATCGCTGCATTTATGACCGATCTGGAGCGACGCGGACGCGTCAATGATGTGGTGATGCTGGTGTTTTCTGAGTTCGGCAGGCGGATTCAGGAGAATGGTTCGCAGGGAACCGATCACGGCGCTGCTGGCCCTATGTTTGTGGTTGGAGGCGCGGTGAAGGGCGGACTATACGGCCAGTATCCGCATCTCGATGACCTGTATCAGGGCGATCTAAAACATAATGTAGATTTCAGACAAGTTTATGCTACAGTGCTGGATAGGTGGCTTGGAACTGCATCGGATAAAATTTTAAAATCGAAATTCGAACATCTGGGGTTTATATAGAATGCGGTTTGAAGAGTTAACCAAGTAAAAAATCCCCGTCCGTATGGATTGGGATTTTTTATTCAGGCTGCACGTGCCTCGTTTTCACCAGTTGTTACATTGAGCGGATTGATACTTTCCGGTGAGATGGCGGGATATCTGGAACTTCGTATCAGCTGCCGGCAAAAATCGCTCAGTTTAAGCGCTGCGCGATGCTGGTCGATGCTTAACTCCCCAGGGCACAAAAGTACGAGATCTAATAGTCCGAGCGCTTCTGCTTCATTGAAAGAAAGGCTAATTTCAGGGCCATGATTCATAGATTGGCTGCTCCTTCCTTATATTTATAAATGCTTTCAAGCACTAAATAGGTATTAATAGGATTATCACTACACCTTTATATTCCACAATGAACAGATATGTTTGATATGCTGAAGGTATTAATGCTGAGAAATACAAAAGCCAAAAGATCGGCTGCAGGATAATATAAAACAGTGAGAGCGTTTTTTCGATCAC